>NZ_JAAGNI010000114.1 GCF_010550605.1 Streptomyces sp. SID9727 | reverse complement strand
GCCGCGGCCAGCCGGCGCTCCAGCTCGGGGGCGGGCGGCGCGTCGTGGTCCAGGTGGACGGCGATCAGCTCGGTGGCGGGCCCGATCGCCTCGACGGCCCGCAGCCGCGCCACCGCGTCGGGCCGCCCGACGACGTCCCCGGCGACCAGGTCGTACGGCTGCGCCACGGGGTCCGTCAGCCCGGCCGGTGCGCCGCCGGGCGGGAGGTACAGCAGCCGGGCGCCCTCCGGCGAGGTGACCTCGTATCCGGTACCGGGCGCGTCCATCGGCACGGCCCGCACCCGGTGCCCGCTGATCAGCGTCAGTACCCTGCCGTCAGGCACCCGGCCCGCCGGAGGCAGCCCGGCGGGCAGCTCGACGGCCGGTCCGTCGTGCGGGTGGGTCAGGAGGACCTGGCGTACGCCGGTGAGCGAGTGGCCGGCGCGGGCGGCGGCGAACACCGCCCCCGGCGTGAGGTCGAGCAGCAGCGCGTCGTCGACCAGGAGGGCGGTCGCGGCCCGGCTGCCGGCTCCGCGGGCGAGGGCGCAGGCGGCGCAGGGGCAGTCGGGCCGCGGCAGCCCGTCGGGGGCTCCGGTGCCGAGCAGAGTCAGTTCCACGTTCCGATCCTCCCGCGTCGGTGCGCGGGTTGCGCGACGTGGGGGCGAAGATCCGCCGGACAGGCCCCGGAGCCCCTTCCCTTGCTGGTGGGAAGCACTAGGCTGCCGAGCGGAACGACATACCCAGGAGGCGGACATGGCGTGGACGTGGCGGTTCGAGAAGTCCGACGGTACGGAGACGGAGCCGGCCCTGCGGCCGGAGGAGTTCACGACCCAGGGCGACGCGGAGTCCTGGATCGGTGAGTACTGGAAGGAACTCCTGGACGGCGGGGCGGACCAGGTCACGCTCTTCGACGACGGGACGAAGATCTACGGCCCGATGAGCCTCCAGGCGGACGCGGCCGGCTGACGGCACACGGCTGCCGCCGGGCGGGCCCCACGGACTCACCCGGCGGCAGCGGCCTCCGTACGCTCAGATCTCGCCGAGCGTGACCTCGGTCGTCTTCTGCGAGTTTCCGCGCGTGTACGCCACCCTCGCCTTCTGGCCCGGCTTGTGGCCGGCCAGTGCCTCGGAGAGCGAGGTGATCGTGGTGACCTTCGTGTCGTCCACCTTCACGATGATGTCGCCGGCCCGCAGCCCCGCCTCGTCGGCCGCGCCGCCCTTCTGCACACTGACGATCGCCACCCCCGCCGGCCGGTAGTCGTCGTTGACGACCGTGCGGCCGGTGATGTCGAGCGCGGCCCGGCCCGAGTCGGTGACCTTGCCGTTCTTGATGATCTGGTCCGCGACCGTCCGCACCATCGAGGCCGGGATGGCGAAGCCGATCCCGGGCGCCGCGCTGTCGCCCATCTGGGGGTCGGAGGCGGCGAGCGTCGGGATGCCGATGACCTGGCTGTCCAGGTTCACCAGGGCCCCGCCGCTGTTGCCCGGGTTGATGGCCGCCGAGGTCTGCACCATGTTGGCGATGGTCGCTCCGGTGCCGCCGCCCGAGCGGCTCTCGCTCACGGTCCGGCCGAGGGCCGAGACGATGCCCTGGGTGACGCTGCTGGACAGGCCGAGCGGCGAGCCCATCGCCAGCACGATCTGCCCGACCGCGACCTTCTCCGAGTCGCCGAACTTCGCGGGCCGCAGTCCGTCGGGCACGTCGTCCAGCTTGATGACGGCCAGGTCCTGCTCGGGGTAGGCGGCGACCAGCGACGCCTTCAGTACCTTCTCGCCGGTGGCCACCGTGACCTTGAAGGTCTTCTCGTCGCCGACGACGTGCGCGTTGGTGACGACATGGCCCTCGGCGTCGTAGACGACACCGGAGCCGAGGCTCTCGGAGGCGTCGATCTGCACGACCGACGGCAGCACGTTGTTGATGACGGACTGGTACTCGCTCTGCAGATCACCGGCGGCCCTGGAGGCCGGACCCGGCTGAGCCGATCCGGACGCCGTCGCGTCCGGTGCGGCGGAGGGGGTGTCCGATCCGGAGCAACCGCTCACCAGCGCGATCGCGCAGACACCCGCGGACAGGGGCAGCAACAGCCGGCGCGCACGACGGCGTGAGTCAATGGCATCCATGCCCGGATTATTACTTTTGCCCCGAAGGGCGGCCCGTTGAGCGCATCCAGAGGGGGCGACGGGCCGAGCCCGCACGCGGCGGGGCGACCGCCCGCCCATCCAGAGGGACGTGCCGCGCATGAAAGAGCCGGGCGGCCGAAAATCAAGCCCGTCCGGCGCTTGAGGACAAGAACGCCCACCCGGACGCCGCCACCGGGCCCATCGGGCCCCACTCAGCCCCGTACGCCGCACAGATGCAGCAGTGCCGCGACCCCGCGATACGGGTCCGTCCGCCCCGCCCGGTCCTCCGCCGCGAGCACCCGCTCCAGCTCCGCGGCCGGCGGCAGCTCCACGTCGTTGCTCACGTTGTCCGTGAAGAGCCGCACCCCGTACCAGGCGTGCAGCGGAGCCGCGATCGAGGCGAGCGTCGCCGTCAGCGCGTCCAGCCGGTCCGCCCGCACGGACAGGCCGAGCCGGTTGGTGTACCGGTCGGAGTCGAACGCCGCCAGGGCCCCGGCGAAGTCCCCGGCCATCCCCGGCCGCATCGCCAGCGCGTCGGCGTTCCGCACCAGCAGGGACAGCAGCCCGCCCGGCGCCAGCATCCGGGCCAGGCCCGCCACCATGGCGTCCGGCTCCTGGACGTACATCAGCACACCGTGGCAGAGGACCACGTCGAAGCTGCCGGGCAGGAAGTGGACCCCGGTGTCCTGGCCGTTGCCCTCGATGAGCCGCACCCGCTCGCGGATACCGGCCGGCTCGCCGCCCAGCGCCTCGCGGGCGGTCCGCAGCATCTCCGGGTCGGACTCCAGGCCGGTCACCGTGTGCCCGGCCCGGGCGAGCCGCAGCGCCTGGGTGCCCTGGCCCATGCCGACGTCCAGGATGCGCAGCCGTTGCCCGACCGGGAAGCGGGCCGCGATCTGCTCGTCCAGCTGCCGGGCGACCAGCTCCTGGCGCACGGTGTTGCGCAGGCCCGTCAGCCCTCTGATCCAGGCCGCCGAAGCCCCGCCGAAGCCGGTGACGGCACCGGCCGACCGGTCGGCGGGCACACCGCCGACCGGGCCGGACGGCTCGGTGCTCAGGGCCGCTCTCCGCGCTTGACCTGCGGCTTCGGCAGGCGGAGCCGCCGCATCTGGAGCGTGCGCATCAGACCGTAGGCGACCGCGCCGCGCTTGGGCGTGTCCGGGAACCGCGTGTTGAGCTGCTTGCGCAGACGGAGCGCGAGCCCGATCGAGTCGATCACGATCAGCACGATCACGATCAGCCAGAGCAGCAGCGAGATGTTCTGGATGCCCTGTACCTGGATCACGCTGAGAATCAGGATGACCACGGCGAGCGGCAGGAAGTACTCCGCGATGCAGAAGCGCGAGTCCACGAAGTCGCGGACGAAGCGGCGCACCGGCCCCTTGTCGCGCGCGGGCAGATAGCGCTCGTCGCCATTGGCGAGCGCTTCCCGCTGCTTGGCCATGTCCACGCGGCGCGCCTCACGCTGGCGCCTCGCGGCCTCCTTGCGGTCGAGCGGCGCGCCACTGGAGGCACGACGGCGCTGCGTCTGGGCCTCGCTGCGCTTCGGGGTGGGGCGACCCTTGGGGGCCTGCGGGTCGCGGGGCGTCTTGGAGAGGTCCGCCGTCACCTTGTCGGTGGGGGCCTTCTCTTCCTTGGAGCGGCTACGGAACACAAGGCCCAAGGGTACGGGGTCGCTCACGGATCTCCGCAGGCCGCCCGGGAACGATCCGGCAACGGACCGCGTCCTCGACCGTGTACGGGCGGGCGGTGCGGGCGCCACCTACTCCTTGGGCGGGAGTGGACCGGGAGCACAGTCGTCCTTGGGGAGGAGCCCATCGACGCCCGAACAGTGCGGTAATAGAGACAGGGCCCGTACTGTGGGTTCTGTTGGAGTGCTGGAGCCCAGTTGAGTCAGAAGGGGGCGCGCGAAGCCCATGAGCGGTGTCATGAAGCGTATGGGGATGATCTTCCGCGCGAAGGCAAACAAGGCCCTTGACCGGGCCGAGGATCCGCGCGAGACCCTTGATTACTCGTACCAGAAGCAGCTGGAGCTGCTTCAGAAGGTGCGTCGCGGAGTCGCCGACGTGGCGACCTCGCGCAAGCGGCTGGAGCTGCAGCTGAACCAGCTGCAGGGCCAGTCCTCGAAGCTGGAGGAGCAGGGCCGCAAGGCGCTCGCGCTCGGCCGCGAGGACCTGGCCCGCGAGGCGCTGTCGCGCCGCGCCGCCCTCCAGCAGCAGGTCACCGACCTGGAGACGCAGCACACCACACTGCAGGGCGAGGAGGAGAAGCTCACCCTCGCGGCCCAGCGCCTTCAGGCCAAGGTGGACGCCTTCCGGACGAAGAAGGAGACCATCAAGGCCACCTACACGGCGGCCCAGGCGCAGACCCGGATCGGGGAGGCGTTCTCCGGCATCTCCGAGGAGATGGGCGACGTCGGCCTGGCGATCCAGCGGGCCGAGGACAAGACGCAGCAGCTCCAGGCCCGCGCCGGCGCGATCGACGAGCTGCTGGCCTCCGGCGCCCTGGACGACCCGACAGGCACGGCGAAGGACGACATCGCCGCCGAGCTGGACCGGATCTCCGGTGGTACGGATGTGGAGCTGGAACTCCAGCGCATGAAGGCCGAGCTGGCCGGCGGCTCCTCCTCGCAGCAGGCGATCGAGGGCGGCCGTCAGGACGCCCAGCAGCAGAACAGCCAGGCGCACAAATTCGACAAGAACTGAGGCGGCGTCATGATCGTACGGATCATGGGGGAGGGCCAGGCGGTCCTGGCCGACAGCCATCTCGCCGAGCTCGACGAGCTCGACGACGCCCTGCTGGCCGAGATGGAGCGCGGTGACGGGCCCGGCTTCCGCACCACGCTCCACGCGCTCCTGGCCCGCGTGCGCGAACTCGGCACACCCTTGCCGGACGACACCCTGGAGCCGTCCGAACTGATCCTGCCGTCGCCGGACGCCACCCTCGAAGAGGTACGCGCCATGCTCAGCGACGACGGTCTGATCCCCGGCTGACGCCGACCGCTCTCCAGCACCCGCACCCGAGTGCCCCGCGCCCGTCCGACGGACGCGGGACACAGGCGCGTCCGGACCCGCCGCTTCCGGCCGGAACGGCCCGCGCGCGGCACGCCGTAACGTAGCCCGACGTGACCACCCTCGGAACCGGGGTCCTGCGCATCCGCGACTGGCTGCGCGGCCACCCCCTCGCGCTGGACGGCGCGCTCGCCCTGGGCGTGCTCGTGGCCATGGTCTTCGCGTCGTTCGTGGACCCCGGCGGGCACGACGGGCCCACCTTCGGCGCCCGCACACCCGCCGCGAGCAGCCTCCTGCTGATGCTGCTCAGCGCACTGGTCCTGATCCGGCGGCGCCGCGAACCGATGGCGGTGCTCGCCGCCACCGGGGCGCTGACCGTCGTGGAACTGGTCACCGCGGACCCGCCGACCCCCGTCGTGATGAGCGCCGTCATCGCGCTGTACACCGTCGCGGCCCGCACCGACCGGCCCACCACCTGGCGGGTCGGGCTGCTCACCATGGCCGCGCTCACCGCCGCCGCCATGCTCTTCGGGTCGCCGCCCTGGTACAGCCAGGAGAACCTGGGCGTCTTCGCCTGGACCGGGATGGCCGGGGCCGCGGGCGACGCGGTGCGCTCCCGGCGCGCCTTCGTCGACGCGATCCGGGAGCGCGCCGAACGGGCCGAACGGACCCGCGAGGAGGAGGCCCGCCGCCGGGTCGCCGAGGAGCGGCTGCGCATCGCGCGCGACCTGCACGATGTCGTCGCCCACCACATCGCCCTGGTCAACGTGCAGGCCGGGGTCGCCGCCCACGTCATGGACAAGCGCCCCGACCAGGCGAAACAGGCCCTCGCCCACGTCCGCGAGGCGAGCCGGTCCGCGCTCAACGAGCTACGGGCCACCGTCGGCCTGCTCCGCCAGTCCGGCGACCCGGAGGCCCCCACCGAACCGGCCCCCGGCCTCGCGGTCCTGGACCAGCTCGTGGAGAGCGTCCGCCAGGCGGGGCTGCCCGTCGAGGTGGCCTGCGCCGCCGGGGGCGAGCCGCCGCTGCCGTCGGCCGTCGACCTGGCCGCGTACCGGGTGATCCAGGAGGCGCTGACCAATGTCCGCAAGCACGCGGGCCCGGGCGCCAAGGCCGAGGTGAGCGTCGTGCGCGTCGGCGCCACGGCCGAGGTCATGGTCCTGGACAACGGCCGCGGGAACGCCGGAGGCGCCGACTCCGCCACCGGCGGCGGCCACGGCCTGCTCGGGATGCGCGAACGCGTCACCGCCCTGGGCGGCACCCTCACGGCCGGTCCCCGCTACGGGGGCGGGTTCCGCGTCCATGCGATCCTGCCCGTCGAGGCCCGCGCGCAGGAGCCCGGGCGACCGGGCGCGGTGGGCCGGACGGGGGAGAACGCATGACACCGGCCATCAAGGTCCTGCTCGCCGACGACCAGGCGCTGCTGCGCAGCGCGTTCCGGGTGCTGGTCGACTCGGAGCCCGACATGCGGGTGGTGGGCGAGGCGGCGGACGGGGCGCAGGCCGTGGAGGCCGCCCGCGCCGAGCGGCCCGACGTCGTGCTGATGGACATCCGGATGCCCGGCACGGACGGACTCACCGCGACCCGCATGATCAGCGCCGACCCGGAGCTCGCGGACGTCCGCGTGGTCATGCTCACCACCTTCGAGGTGGACGAGTACGTGGTGCAGTCGCTGCGCGCCGGGGCCTCGGGCTTCCTGGGCAAGGGCGCCGAGCCGGACGAACTCCTCAACGCGATCCGGATCGCCGCGGGGGGCGAGGCGCTGCTGTCGCCGGCCGCGACCAAGGGCCTGATCGCCACGTTCCTCGCGCAGGGCGGCGGCGGGGCGGGCGAGGGACCGGGGGCGGCCGCGTACGCGGAGCGGCTGGCGGCCCTCACCACCCGGGAGCGCGAGGTGCTGGTCCTGGTCGCGGGCGGCCTGTCCAACGACGAGATCGCGGAACGCCTGGTCGTCAGCCCACTGACCGTCAAGACCCATGTGAACCGGGCGATGGCGAAGCTGGGCGCCCGGGACCGCGCACAACTGGTGGTAATCGCGTACGAATCGGGCCTGGTGCGCCCACGGGTGGAGTGAGGTGCAGCCGGGGCGTACTCCACCTGCGGTATGCGGGGCGTGAGAAAGCGACCCTGGGGCCGAGGACTTTCGTCCCGGGCATCGGCGATCGTATAGGTGGGCGGGATCTGTCCCCCGGGGCACGCCCCGGCATCCCGCCCGCCTGCCGCGTAAGCCACAGAAAGAGACCCACCCATGTCCTGGCTGTCCAGATTCAGCCTCGCGCAAAGGGCCCTGATCGGTCTGATCTCGATTGTCGCGCTCGTCTTCGGAGCGATCGCGATCCCGCAGCTCAAGCAGCAGCTGCTGCCCACCATCGAACTGCCGATGGTGTCGGTGCTCGCCCCCTACCAGGGTGCGTCCCCCGATGTGGTCGAGAAGCAGGTCGTCGAACCGCTCGAGAACTCCATCAAGGCCGTCGACGGCGTCACCGGCATCACGTCCAAGGCCAGCGAGGGCAACGCCGTCATCATGGCGACCTTCGACTTCGGTGACGAGGGCACCAAGCAGCTCGTCGCCGACATCCAGCAGGCCGTCAACCGGTCCCGCATCCAGCTGCCCGACGACGTCGACCCGCAGGTCATCGCCGGTTCGACGGACGACATCCCGACGGTCGTCCTCGCCGTCACCTCGGACAAGGACCAGCAGGCGCTGGCCGACCAGCTCGACCGCACCGTCGTCCCCGCCCTGGAGGACATCGACGGCGTCGGGCAGGTCTCCGTCGACGGTGTGCGCGACATCCAGGTCACGGTCACCCCGGACGACAAGAAGCTCGCCGCGGCCGGTCTCAACGCCACCGCCCTCTCCCAGGCCCTCCAGGCGGGCGGCGCCACCGTTCCGGCCGGCGCCTTCTCGGAGTCCGGCAAGAGCCGCACCATCCAGGTCGGCGGCGCCTTCACCACGCTCAAGCAGATCGAAAACCTTCGGGTCGGCGGTCAGAACCCGGCCACGGGCAAGCCCGGCAAGCCGGTCCGCCTCGGTGACATCGCGACGGTGAAGCAGGAGGCCGCCACCGCGGACTCCATCACCCGCACCAACGGCCGCCCGAGCCTCGCCGTCATGGCGACGATGGACAAGGACGGCAGCGCCGTCGCCATCTCGGACGCCGTCAAGGACAAGCTCCCGGACCTGCGCCAGGACCTCGGCTCCGGCGCCGAGCTGACCGTCGTCTCGGACCAGGGCCCGGCCGTCTCCAAGGCGATCTCCGGCCTGACCACCGAGGGCGCGCTCGGCCTGGTCTTCGCGGTCATCGTGATCCTGGTCTTCCTGGCCTCGCTGCGCTCCACCCTGGTCACCGCGGTCTCCATCCCGCTCTCCGTGGTCCTCGCGCTGATCGTGCTCTGGACCCGCGACCTGTCGCTCAACATGCTGACGCTGGGCGCGCTCACCATCGCGATCGGCCGGGTCGTGGACGACTCGATCGTCGTCCTGGAGAACATCAAGCGCCACCTCGGCTACGGCGAGGAGCGCCAGTCGGCGATCATCACCGCGGTCAAGGAGGTGGCCGGAGCGGTCACCTCGTCGACCCTCACCACCGTCGCCGTCTTCCTGCCGATCGGTCTCGTCGGCGGCATGGTCGGCGAGCTGTTCGGTTCGTTCTCGCTGACCGTCACCGCGGCCCTGCTGGCCTCGCTGCTGGTCTCGCTGACCGTGGTCCCCGTCCTGTCGTACTGGTTCCTGCGCGCCCCCAAGGGCACCGCCGAGGACCCGGAGAAGGCGCGGCGCGAGGCCGAGGAGAAGGAGGCGCGCAGCCGCCTGCAGCGGATCTACGTGCCGGTGCTGAGGTTCGCCACCCGGCGCCGTATCACCAGTGTCGTCATCGCCTTCGTCGTCCTCTTCGGCACCTTCGGCATGGCGCCCCTGCTGAAGACCAACTTCTTCGACCAGGGCGAGCAGGAAGTCCTGTCCATCAAGCAGAAGCTCGACCCGGGCACCAGCCTCGCGGCATCCGACGAGGCGGCGAAGAAGGTCGAGAAGCTCCTCGCCGACGACAAGGGCGTCAAGGACTACCAGGTCACCGTCGGCTCGTCCGGCTTCATGGCCGCCTTCGGTGGCGGCACCGGATCCAACCAGGCGTCCTACCAGGTCACCCTGAAGGACTCCGCCGAGTTCGAGGCCACCCAGGACCGCATCGAGAAGGGTCTCGCCAAGCTCGACGGCATCGGAGACACCACCATCAGCGCGGGCGACGGCTTCGGCAGCCAGGACCTGAGCGTCGTGGTGAAGGCCGCCGACGCGGACGCCCTGAAGAAGGCGTCCGAGCAGGTCCGCGCCGAGGTCGCCAAGCTCAAGGACGTCACCGACGTCCAGAGCGACCTGGCGCAGAGCGTCCCGCGGATCTCGGTGACGGCCAACGCGAAGGCCGCCGACGCCGGTTACACCCAGGCAACGCTCGGCGCGGCCGTCGCCGGAGCGGTGCGGGGCACCCCGTCCGGCAAGGCGATCATGGACGACACCGAGCGCGACGTCGTCGTGAAGTCGGCCCACCCGGCCACCACCATGCAGGAGCTGAAGGACCTTCCGCTCGGCAAGGTGAAGCTCGGCGCCATCGCCGACGTGAAGCTGGTCCCCGGACCGGTCTCCATGACCCGGATCGACGGCCAGCGCGCCGCGACCGTCACCGCCCGCCCCACCGGTGACAACACCGGCGCGGTCAGCACCACGCTCCAGACGAAGATCAAGGCCCTGGACCTCCCGGACGGCGCCACCGCCACCATCGGCGGTGTCTCCGAGGACCAGGACGACGCCTTCAAGAACCTGGGCCTGGCCATGCTGGCGGCCATCGCGATCGTCTTCATGCTGCTGGTCGCCACCTTCCGGTCGCTGATCCAGCCGCTGATCCTGCTGGTCTCCATCCCGTTCGCCGCCACCGGCGCGATCGGCCTGCTCGTCGTCACCGGCACCCCGATGGGGGTCCCGGCGATGATCGGCATGCTGATGCTGATCGGCATCGTGGTCACCAACGCCATCGTGCTGATCGACCTCATCAACCAGTACCGGTCCCAGGGCATGGGCGTGGTCGAAGCGGTCGTCGAGGGTGGCCGCCACCGTCTGCGCCCGATCCTCATGACGGCCCTGGCGACGATCTTCGCCCTGCTCCCGATGGCGCTCGGTGTGACCGGCGAGGGCGGCTTCATCTCGCAGCCGCTGGCCGTCGTCGTCATCGGCGGTCTGATCACCTCGACGCTGCTGACGCTCCTGCTGGTGCCGACGCTGTACGCGATGGTGGAGCTCCGCAAGGAGCGCCGCCGGGACAAGAAGGCGGCCAAGCGGGCCGCGAAGGCCGGCGTCCCGGCCCCGGCGGAGGCGCGGGAGTCCTCCGGCGAACCGGAGCCGACGCGGGCCTGATCCGCACAGTGACACCAGGGGCCCGGCCCGCACGCTCGTGCGGGCCGGGCCCCCGCACGTGCGCGGGTGTGGTCAGGCCGCCCCGCTGAGCGTCTTGATCATGCGGAGCCACAGCTCCCCGTACGGTTCGGCGTACCGCACACTGAGGCCCGCGACCTCCCGCACCAGCCGCCCCCGGATCTCCTCCGGAGCGCGCGGGACCAACTCGGCCAGCTCCTCCGGTTCGACGCCCTGGACGGCCCCCGAGAGGACCATGCTCACCTGCGCGTGGGCGAAGGAGGACAGCCGGTCCTCGAAGACCTGCCCCTCGATGGCGGCCGCGTGCATCAGGGAGGTGCCGTCACCGGCCTCCAACGCCCTGTCCACGTAAGCCTGGAGCGCGTCCCGGTCCTCCACCAGCCGGTAGGCGGCGTCCATCCCCTCCGCACGGGAGACATCGAGGAGGGCGACGTGCGACAGCGGGGTGTCCGGGGACGGCCGCACCTGGAGCAGGCGCGGGTGGTCCTGGAGATACGCCCGCGACTCGGCCCAGGAATCGCAGCCCACCCACTCGGTGAGCTGCCCCGAAAGGATCAGCGGATCGTAGGCGGAGGTCACGCCGTGGTCGAGGACGAACTCGCGGAGCGCGGCGTGCTGCCGCGCGGTGGCCGGGTCCAGGAGCGCCAGTTCTTCGAGCGCCGCCGCGGCCTCCTCGCTGCCGAGCGTGTCGGCGTACCGGGACCAGAGATCGCGCGACGCGGTCCAGTCGGGCGCGAACATCCAGGTGCCCACCGCCTCCAGCGTCGCGGCGGAGAGCGAGAGCCAGTCGGGCGCGGGGCCGTGCGTCTCCGCCTCCCAGGCCGCACGCACCGCCTCCCGGTCGCCGTGGGCGCGCAGCGCCCGCCGGGCCCGTACGGTCACCAGGTCCGGGCCGTCCTCCGGTTCGAGACCGGCGTCCCGCCCGAGGAACGACACGAGCGCGCGCACGCCCTCCGAGGGCAGCGGGTCGGGGCAGTCCAGCAGGAAGATGCTCCGCTCGACGCGGAGGCGCCGGGTGGTCAAGGGATGGACCTCCGCGAACTCGGTCGCGGTGGTCGCGTATGCCTCGGCCGCCGAGGCGTGGTCGCCGGTACGGGCGAGCGCGCGGGCCAGGTCCCCGACCGTGTGCGCCAGGTCGTCCGCGAAGGCGCGCGGGTTCTCCACGGCCAGGGCGCGGTACGCGGCGACCGCCTCCCGGGCCGGGTCCACGGCGCCTTCGGTGTCGTCGTTCATCCCGCGCAGCTTGGCGAGGTTCCGCAGGGCGAGCGCCAGCTCGGGGAGATGGGCGCCGCTCTGCTCCTCCGCGAGGAGGCGCCAGAGGTCCACCCCTTCGCGGGCGGCCGGCAGGGCCTTTGCCGGGCTGCCGGTGTCGGCGAGGTTCTGGGCCAGGGCACCGAGGGCTCCCGCGAGGGTGGGGCGCAGGCCGGGCGCTTCCGGGACGAGTTCACGCAGGAGCGCGACGGCCTCCCTCGCGACCGACAGCCCTTCGTCCGGCTCTCCGACCCGGTTCAGGTGGGCGGCGAGGTCGGCGAACGCGGTGGCCAGCTCCGGGCGGTGGACGGCGGGTTGCAGCACGGCGAGTTCCCGGCGGCAGGCGACCGTCTTCAGGCCCGCCGAGACCGCCCCCGACAGATCGCCCAGGCGTGCGCGGTGGTTGCCGACGGTGCGGAGGACCGCCGCGTACTCCGGGAGGAACGCCTCCCGGTCCTCGGCGACGAGGCGTTCGTAGAGCCCGGCGGCCTCCTCGGCGTGCGTCAGGGCCTCCGCGGGCTCCCCGTCGGCGGTCAGATGCGTCGCGAGGCCGCTGAGCATCGCGGCCAGCCCGGGGAGGCCGGCGGAGGGTGCGCTCTTGACGACTTCGCGCTGGAGCTGGATGGCCTGGCGCGCGAACAGGACCGCCGTGGTGCGGTCCCCGGTGGCGGCGGTCTTGTCGGCGATGGACGTCAGGGACCGGGCGAGATCCCCCCGGAAAACCTCCGGGTGCTCCTCGGAGAGCGCGGCGAACGTGCGCGCGGCCTCGCGTGCGTGGGCGAGCGCACCCTCGTGGTCCCCGGCGGCCGCGAGCCGGTCCGCCAGGGTGTGGAGTGCCGTGGCCAGTTCCTGCCGGTGCGCGGCGGCCGGGTCGCGCGCGGCGCGCTTCCGGCAGATCTCCACGGCCTCCCGCGCGGGCGCCACGGCTCCCGCGTGACCACTTCGCGCCGTTCCCACGGGCTCGCGCTCCCCGCTGTCGACCGTTCCCGCCTCATACGCCATCCCGGCGCCCCGCCTTTCCGCAACTCATGCCGCCGAAGAGGACAGCAGCCTAGGCACGGATGGGGCGCTCCGGGGCCGGTCCGGACAAACGTGGCTCTTTCCGGTGCTCGGGTGATAAAGAGACGGCCTGTCCCACACGCGCGTGTGGGACAGGCCGATGCGCTTTTCCAGAGCCCTACTTGAGGGACGAGACGAACCCGTTCCAGGCGGCGGTGTGGACGACGAGCGCGGGGCCCTGCGGGTTCTTGCTGTCGCGTACGGGGACGAGGCCGGGGAAGTCGTCGCTGATCTCGACGCATTCGCCCCCGTTGGAATTGCTGTAGCTGCTGCGGCGCCAGCGGGCGGAACTCAGCTCGGGGGAGTGAGTCATGGTCGGTAGTCCTCCATCGCGGTACGGATCAGTTCCGCCGACTCGGCCAGGGAGTGCGAGTTGGCGCGCAGTACGTCGTACTGCCGCCGCCACTTCTTCACCGCGTCCGGATCCTCGTAGAGATGACCGGCCTGGATGCTCTCCTCGTACGCCACCGAGGCGCCGTCGGGCAGGGTCAGTAGAGTCAGCGCGCCGCCCAGCAGCGAGTGGAGTCCCGCACTGAACGGCATCACTTGAACTTTACTGTCCGGAGTATCCACCTGCTCCAACAGCGAAGCCAGTTGCTGGTACATGCATGCGCGGCTGCCCATCTGCCGCCGTAGTACGGCCTCGTCGATCACAGCCCACCGAAACGGCGGATCTGCCGAGCGCTGCCGCTCCTGCCGGGCCATGCGTGCGGTGACACGCTCTTCGATGACTTCCTCGCTCAGGTCCTCCTGGCAGCGGAGAAACGTGCGCGCGTACTCCTCGGTCTGTAACAGGCCGGGCAACGCCTGCGCGCCGTACTGCTCTATGACCTCGGCGCGAGCCTCGAAGTCCATGTATCGCTTGTACTGGTCGGGGTGGATCTCGCGGCGGGCGAGCCCGTAGAGACCCGTGAAGTGCCGGTCCGTCCCGAAGGCGATGTCCAGGCAGCTGGGCATGTCCGGCGGGGGCATCAGTTCGGCCGTCTCGATCCGGGCGAGCGTGCTCTTGCTGGAGTTGACGATGTCCGCCAGCTGTACGAGGGACAGCTTGGCGCGTTCGCGATGGCGGCGTAGCTCCGAGCCGAAGTAGTGGCGCGCGGAGGTGAAGGGGGAGAGCGGCTGGGACCTGAACGTCATCGAGCGGGCCTTCCGTGTGTCCCGTGTTGAACGTCGGGACGCGGCGACCCTGTCGGGAGACCCGCCGCAGCGCGACGATTGCGCCACACACCGTAACCAGCGGGTGCGACCGGGGACCAGAGCGCTCCCCGAACGGAGGCGGAAGCGACATGATGTTCGATGCGCAGGGGAGCCCGATGCGGCTGCTCCCGTGGGTGGGCGACAGCGGGACGCCGTGCTACCTGAGCACCGACGACCCCGGCGGCCGGATGTCACGGCTGGCCGACGAGGTGGAGACGGACCTGCTGGACTCGGCGCGGTACGTGTTGCGCGAGGCGCGGGCGCTGCTCGCCGAAACGGGCGTGGGTACGCGCGAGTTGAGGTTCACCGGGGTCCGGCTGGTCGAGTCGTTGCAGGACGCCCTGCGGATCGCGGAGAGCCGGGGATACCGATTGGCTCCCGCCCTCCTTACGCCTGCGGAGGCCGAGGCAACCAGGGCGTGTGCGGCGGGCCCGGGGGCCGGTGCCAGCGGGACTTGAACCGCTGCCGGCTCAGGCGGCCCGCTCCGAGGCCGCCGCGCCGGTGTTCCGGGCGCGGCGGCCGTCCGTCCGGATGGGGGCGGCCGCTACGGCAGCGCCAGCATCCGCTCCAGCGCCAGCTTCGCGTACTTCTCCGTCTCCGGGTCCACCACGATCCGGTTGACCTGCTTGCCCTCGGCGAGGGACTCCAGGGTCCACACCAGGTGCGGCAGGTCGATGCGGTTCATCGTGGAGCAGAAGCAGACCGTCTTGTCGAGGAAGACGATCTCCTTGCCCTCGGGGGCGAAACGGTTCGCCAGGCGGCGGACGAGGTTCAGCTCGGTGCCGATCGCCCACTTCGAGCCGGCCGGGGCCGCCTCCAGGGCCTTGATGATGTACTCCGTCGAGCCGACGTAGTCCGCGGCGGCCACGACCTCGTGCTTGCACTCGGGGTGCACCAGTACGTTGACGCCCGGGATGCGCTCGCGCACGTCGTTGACCGACTCGACCGAGAAACGGCCGTGCACCGAGCAGTGGCCGCGCCACAGGATCATCTTCGCGTTCCGCAGCTCCTCGGCGGTCAGGCCGCCGTTCGGCTTGTGCGGGTTGTAGAGGACGCAGTCCTCCAGGGACATGCCCATGTCCCGCACGGCGGTGTTCCGGCCCAGGTGCTGGTCGGGCAGGAAGAGAACCTTCTCGCCCTGCTCGAAGGCCCATTCCAGGGCGCGCTTCGCGTTGGACGAGGTGCAGATCGTGCCGCCGTGGCGGCCGGTGAACGCCTTGATGTCGGCGGAGGAGTTCATGTACGAGACGGGCACGACCTGCTCGGCGACACCCGCCTCGGTCAGCACGTCCCAGCACTCGGCGACCTGCTCGGCGGTGGCCATGTCGGCCATCGAGCAGCCCGCCGCCAGGTCCGGCAGCACGACCTTCTGGTCGTCGGTGGTCAGGATGTCCGCCGACTCGGCCATGAAGTGCACACCGCAGAAGACGATGTACTCCGCCTCCGGGCGGGCCGCGGCGTCCCGGGCGAGCTTGAAGGAGTCGCCGGTCACGTCCGCGAACTGGATGACCTCGTCGCGCTGGTAGTGGTGACCCAGGACGAAGACCTTCTCGCCCAGCTTCTCCTTGGCCGCGCGGGCGCGTGCCACCAGGTCCGGGTCGGACGGGGAGGGCAGGTCGCCGGGGCACTCGACACCGCGCTCGCTCCTGGGGTCGGCGTCGCGGCCCAGCAGGAGCAGGGCGAGCGGCGTCGGCTGGACATCGAGATCCTGGACGGGGTGGGCCGTGGTCACGTCACGCACCCTTTCTTCTGCGGACTTCTCTGTGGAGAAAGCCTTTTCGTCTAATTGACGCTATCTATCATAGCCGCTTCACGTCACTTTGACGATGCCGAAAGCGTCAATGTGACGCATCCGCCCGCAGGACGGGTGTGCGAGCATGAAGGGAACAGGCAAGCGCTCGGCCCGGAATGAATCCGCGGCCCCGACGGTTGCAACGTCGGCAAGCAGTCTCCGTACAACCCGGGAGAGAAGCAGATGTCCGTATCGGACGAGACCACCACCGTGAGCGACGGCATCCTCCTGTCCGACGCCGCCGCAGCCAAGGTCAAGGCCCTGCTGGAGCAGGAAGGCCGTGACGACCTGGCGCTTCGCGTCGCCGTCCAGCCCGGCGGCTGCTCGGGCCTGCGCTACCAGCTCTTCTTCGACGAGCGCTCCCTCGACGGCGACGTCGTCAAGGACTTCGACGGCGTGAAGGTCGTCACCGACCGCATGAGCGCCCCGTACCTGGGCGGCGCCTCGGTCGACTTCGTCGACACCATCGAGAAGCAGGGCTTCACCATCGACAACCCGAACGCCACGGGTTCCTGCGCCTGCGGCGACTCCTTCAGCTGAGTCGCGCCACAGCGTCGAGGCGGCGGCCCCGGGACTCCGGTCCCGGGGCCGCCGCCTTTTTCACTGCGCCGTACGAGGAGGGCTCAGGCGCGCGGCACCACGGAGCCCGACGCCTCGTCCACGACCTTCCGGCCGTCCAGCGGCCGTTCCAGCGTGACCGTACGGGTCAGCTCCTTCGCGATCATCACGCAGACCTTGCCCGGCTCGGCCTTCTTCTCCTCCACGGTCACCCGGACCGCGTCCCCGTCCTCGCGCGCGCTCGCCGTGTAGGTGCTGCACACCCCGCCCCAGAACGTCACCGAGAGCGTCCGCCCGTCCGCGCCGTACGACTGGACCGCCCGGGCCTTCGTCGCGCCGTCGCCGTCCGGGGACGTGCCCGGCGCCGGCTCCCGCGTCAGGTACTCCGGGTCCACCGCCACCTGCGTGACCGTGTCACCGGTGCCCCCGGCCGGCTTCACCGAGAAGATCCAGGACGGTACGAGCAGCTGCTCGCCGCCCGTCGTGTGCACCGCCAGGCCGAAGACCGCCTTCTCCACCGTCACCGTCGTCGCGGGCCGCTCCGCACCGGTCTTCGCCCCGCAGCCGACCCCCTCGGACAGCGGCGCCGGCGAGGCGCACCCGCCGATCTCCGCGGCCGGCGGCTGCGCGGCGTTGAGCCGCTTCAGCGCCTCGTCCGCGCCGATCACCGGATAGGCGTCGCCCTTCTCCAGGGCCTTCAGCTTTCCGGAGCCCCCGGCCACCCGGCCGTCCGGGCCGACCTGGACGCCGGTCGCCCAGCCGTACGTGGGCAGCCCGTCCACCACCGGATCGGCGTTGACCACCCGGACCGAGCCCATGAGCTGGCGCGCGTCGAGCGCCGCGCCGTCCTGGCCCGTGGCCCTCAGCACCGGCGCGGCGGCGGCCTTCGCGGTCCTCTCGTCCACCGGCTGCCCGGAGCCGCCCGGGGCCACCGCGCAGACGGCCCCCTTCTTGCAGTTGTCCGTCCCGCCGGAGCCGTACCGGGTGAAGGTCCAGCTCCCCGGCGCCTGCTTGTTCACCCGCAGCACCGGACCCGAGCCGTCCCCGTCGGAGCCGACCTTCCACGACGTGGCCTCCGACCGCGGGGTGCCCGCCAGTCCGAGCGCCTTGGCCAGCCTGGCCACCTCGGCGGCCGTGACCGTGCCCCCGGCGCGCTGGACCGCGGCCTTCTCCGGCCCGTCCGGCAGCTTGCCGGACGCGCGGTAGACCAGCCGCCCGCCGTGCGGATCGGGCTCGCCGGGGGCGATGCCCTCCCGGGAGGGGGCGGTCGGCGGTCCGGCGTCGTCCAGGGCCAGGGGCGGGGGAGTCCCGCCACCGCCGGACGCCGTGCTCCGCGTGTCCTCGCCGCCGTCCGCCGCGGTCGCGGCCCAGTACGCGCCGCCGCCACCGGCCAGCAGGACGGCGGCCGCCACCGAGGCCGCGACCAGCGGGGAACGCCGCCGGGTGGTGGTCACGTCGTTGTCGGGTCGCTCGGTGCTCACCGGATCGCTCCTTCGCCTGCATCGCCGCCGTGCGCCCGGCCGGCGCACGGTCCGCCGCGTGGGGCGGACAGGGCTGGGACGGATCAGCGGGGCACCTGGTTCCCTAGGGCCTCTCTTCCATCGCTTCGATCAGCCGGGCGGAGGCGGGCGGCACGGAGACCCCGTGGATCAGGGCGGGCGCGACGCGGGTAGGGGTGATCCTCGCGGGAACCACCCAGTGCGGGGCCATCCGTGCGCAGTCTCCGCGCAGCTCGGCCAGACCTGTCTCGGACTCGCGCGGGGCGATGTGGTTCGGCATGAGGGCACCGTAGGCACCACGGCGCCCGCGAAGAAAGCCCTACTATCGGGTAGTTTTTCCGCTTCGGGGCCGGCGCGAGCGGGTAGCGTGAACTGTCACGTCACCCCTGGGACGCGGACATCCGTTCCCCTTCGACTCCGCAGGAGACGTCTCCCCGTGCGTATCGCAGTCACCGGCTCCATCGCCACCGACCACCTCATGACCTTCCCCGGCCGCTTCGCCGACCAGCTGGTCGCCGACCAGCTGCACACGGTCTCGCTCTCCTTCCTGGTCGACAACCTGGACGTACGCCGGGGAGGGGTCGCCGCCAACATCTGCTTCGGCATGGGCCTGCTCGGCACGAAGCCCATCCTGGTCGGAGCGGCCGGCTCCGACTTCGACGAGTACCGCGCCTGGCTCGAACGGCACGGCGTCGACACCAGCGGTGTACGGATCTCCGAGGTCCTGCACACCGCCCGCTTCGTCTGCACCACGGACGCCGACCACAACCAGATCGGCTCCTTCTACACCGGTGCCATGAGCGAGGCCCGCCTCATCGAGCTCAAGGCCGTCGCCGACCGCGTGGGCGGCCTCGACCTCGTCTCCATCGGCGCCGACGACCCGGAGGGCATGCTCCGCCACACGGAGGAGTGCCGTACGCGCGGCATCCCGTTCGCCGCCGACTTCTCGCAGCAGATCGCCCGCATGGACGGCGACGAGATCCGCATCCTCCTCGACGGCGCCACGTACCTCTTCTCGAACGAGTACGAGAAGGGGCTCATCGAGTCCAAGACCGGCTGGACCGACGAGGAGATCCTGGGCAAGGTCGGCCACCGGGTCACCACGCTCGGCGCCCAGGGCGTGCGCATCGAGCGGGCCGGCGAGGAGCCCATCGAGGTCGGCTGCCCCGAGGAGAACGTCAAGGCCGACCCGACCGGCGTCGGCGACGCCTTCCGGGCCGGGTTCCTCTCCGGTCTCGCCTGGGGTGTCGGCCTGGAGCGCGCGGCCCAGGTCGGCTGCATGCTCGCCACGCTCGTCATCGAGACCGTGGGCACCCAGGAGTACACCCTGCACCGCACCCACTTCATGGACCGCTTCACCAAGGCGTACGGCCACGAGGCCGCCGCCGAGGTCAGCGCGCACCTCGTCTGACGCGCCGCTCAGGAGAGCCGGCGGACCACATAGGCCACGCCGCGGTCCGCCGGCTCCTCGCCCACGTACTCCTGTTCCCGCATCGCACACCACGCCGGGATGTCCAGCCGGGCCGCCTCGTCGTCGGAGAGCACGGTCACCGTGGCGCCCACCGGCACCCCTCCGATCACCTTTGCGAGTTCGATCACCGGGATCGGGCACCGCTTGCCGAGCGCGTCGACCACCAGCGAGTCGTCCGGAGCGGGAGAGGGGGCCGCGGCGGCCGGCGCGTCCAGCTTCTCGCGCACCCCCGCGACCAGGCCCGGGAGCACCTCCAGGAAACGGTCGACGTCCTCGTCCGTGGTGCCCCGGGGGAGCGACACGCGGACGTTCCCCTCGGACAGGACGCCCATCGCCTTGAGCACATGGCTCGGTGTCAGCGTGCTGCTCGTACAGGACGATCCAGACGAGACGGAGAAACCGGCCCGGTCCAGCTCCCCGAGCAAGGTCTCCCCGTCGACATAGAGACAGGAGAAGGTCACCAGGTGCGGCAGCCGCCGCACCGGATCGCCGACCACTTCCACGTCGGGCACCAGTGCGGGCACCCGGGCCCGGATCCGGTCCACCAGGGCCCGCAGCCGGGCCGCCTCCGCGTCCGCTTCCGCCCGCACCGCGCGCAGGGACGCGGCCGCCGCGACGATCGCCGGCAGGTTCTCGAACCCCGGCGCCCGCCCCGACTCCCGCTCGTCCGCCGGCCCCTGGGGCGCGAACCGGACCCCCTTGCGCACCGCGAGCAGCCCGACCCCGGCCGGTCCGCCCCACTTGTGCGCGCTGCCCGCCAGCAGCGACCAGCCCTCCGGCACCGGGCCCCAGGCCAGCGACTGCGCGGCGTCCACCAGCAGCGGCACCCCGGCCGCCCGGCACAGCCCGGCCGCCTCGGCCACCGGCTGCTCGGTGCCCACCTCGTGGCTGGCGGACTGGAGGCAGGCCAGCGCGGTGTCCTCGGTCAGCGCCCGCCCGAACGTCTGTGCGTCCACCGCGCCGGTCCGCTCGACCGGCACCCGGGCGACCGTGCCGCCCCGGTCCTCGTGGTCCGCCGCCGCGTGGAGGACCGACGAGTGTTCGACCGCCGACACCACCAAACGGCGTCCGACACGCCGACGCCCGGCGAGCGCGCCGGAAATTCCGGAATACACCGCCCGGGTGCCCGACGAGGTGAACGCGAGCTCGTCGGCGCGGCACCCGACGGCCTCGGCGGCGGCCTCCCGGGCCGCGTCGAGCAGCAGCCGGGCGCGGCGCCCCTCGCGGTACAGCCGGGCCGGATCGGCCCAGCCCTCGTCCAGCGCGGCAAGCAGCGCCTGGCGGGCGACGGGGTGCAGGGGGGCGGCGGACGCCGCGTCGAAGTAGGGCACCCGGTCACGCTAACCGGGAGCGCCCCCGCCGCCCCTCACCGGCCGCTCCTCCAGGTGGAGGGGGCGTCAGATGGCGGCCGGAGGCGCGAATTCCACCCCTTCGGGGAGTCGGGCGGCGCGTTGGGCACCCTCCCCGCGCGACCCCAAATAGCGTCCAGTAGGGTTTGGTCCGCATAAACATCCAAACCCCTGCCCGCACCGGGCCGGCGACCGACCAGCGAGACGGCCGCGCCGACCGTGCGGGCGAGACTCTCGGGAAGGCGCTACGTGAGTCCCAACGGCTCCGACCGCTCGTCGCGGCGCCCGATGCGGCGGAAGCTGCCGCAGGTGCTGACTGCGGGCCTGATCCTGGCGACCGCCACCGGTTGCACGTACAAGGACTTCCCCCGCCTTGGTATGCCTACGCCGGTAACGGAAGAGGCCCCACGGATCCTTTCCCTCTGGCAGGGCTCGTGGGCGGCAGCGCTCGCCACGGGCGTGCTGGTCTGGGGCCTGATCCTGTGGAGCGTCATCTTCCACCGGCGCAGCCGCACCAAGGTGGAGGTACCTCCGCAGACCCGGTACAACATGCCCATCGAGGCGCTGTACACCGTGGTCCCCCTGATCATCGTCTCGGTGCTGTTCTACTTCACCGCCCGGGACGAGACGAAGCTCCTCACGCTCTCCCCGAAGCCCGCCCACACCATCAACGTGGTCGGCTACCAGTGGAGCTGGGGCTTCAACTACATCGAGAACGTGGACGGCTCCGCCGCCACGGGCAACGAGGTCCCCAAGGAGCTCGACGCCATCCCGAACAGGTTCCGCAAGGACTTCCCCAAGGGTGCGGACGGCGTCTACGACGTCGGCATCCCGGGGGACCGGAACCCGCAGACCGGCAACCCGGGGCCGACCCTCTGGCTGCCCAAGGGCGAGAAGGTCCGTTTCATTCTGACTTCGCGTGACGTCATCCACTCCTTCTGGGTGGTGCCGTTCCTCATGAAGCAGGACGTCATTCCGGGCCACACCAATGCCTTCGAGGTGACTCCCACCCAGGAGGGCACCTTCATGGGCAAGTGCGCCGAGCTCTGCGGCGTCGACCACTCCCGGATGCTCTTCAACGTCAAGGTCGTCTCCCCGGAGCGCTATCAGGCGCACCTCAAGGAGCTGGCGAAGAAGGGCCAGAAGGGCTACGTGCCGGCCGGCATCGAGCAGACTGACCCGGCCAGGAATGCGGAGACGAACAAACTGTGAGCATCCTCAACGAACCTCAGGGTGCCGCGGCAGCAGACGACTCGTACGAGGACGAGCTGCCGGTCCGGCGCAAGCAGCCGGGGAACGTCGTCATCAAGTGGCTGACCACCACTGACCACAAGACGATCGGCACGATGTACCTGGTCACATCGTTCGCCTTCTTCTGCATCGGCGGCCTGATGGCGCTCTTCATGCGCGCCGAGCTGGCCCGGCCGGGCACGCAGATCATGTCGAACGAGCAGTTCAACCAGGCGTTCACGATGCACGGCACGATCATGCTGCTGATGTTCGCGACGCCGCTGTTCGCCGGTTTCGCGAACTGGATCATGCCGCTGCAGATCGGCGCGCCCGACGTGGCGTTCCCGCGGCTGAACATGTTCGCGTACTGGCTGTACCTCTTCGGCTCGATCATCGCGGTGGCCGGCTTCATCACCCCGCAGGGTGCCGCCGACTTCGGGTGGTTCGCCTACTCCCCGCTCTCGGACGCCGTCCGTTCGCCGGGTGTCGGCGCCGACATGTGGATCATGGGTCTGGCCTTCTCCGGGTTCGGCACGATCCTCGGTTCGGTCAACTTCATCACCACGATCATCTGCATGCGCGCCCCCGGCATGACGATGTTCCGCATGCCGATCTTCACCTGGAACGTGCTGCTGACCGGTGTGCTGGTCCTGCTCGCCTTCCCGGTCCTGGCGGCCGCGCTGTTCGCCCTGGAGGCGGACCGTAAATTCGGTGCCCATGTATTCGACGCGGCCAATGGCGGCGCCTTGCTATGGCAACATCTCTTCTGGTTCTTCGGCCATCCAGAGGTGTACATCATCGCCTTGCCGTTCTTCGGGATCATTTCCGAAGTGATCCCTGTATTCAGCCGCAAGCCGATGTTCGGTTACATCGGCCTGGTGGCCGCGACGATCTCCATCGCCGGCCTCTCGGTGACCGTGTGGGCGCACCACATGTACGTCACCGGCGGTGTGCTCCTGCCGTTCTTCTCGTTCATGACGTTCCTCATCGCGGTGCCCACCGGGGTGAAGTTCTTCAACTGGATCGGCACGATGTGGAAGGGCTCCCTGTCCTTCGAGACACCGATGCTCTGGGCGATCGGCTTCCTGATCACCTTCACCTTCGGTGGTCTGACCGGCGTCATCCTGGCCTCGCCCCCGATGGACTTCCACGTCTCGGACTCGTACTTCGTGGTCGCGCACTTCCACTACGTCGTCTTCGGCACCGTGGTGTTCGCGATGTTCTCCGGCTTCCACTTCTGGTGGCCGA
This sequence comes from Streptomyces sp. SID9727, assembly GCF_010550605.1. Taxonomy (GTDB): domain Bacteria; phylum Actinomycetota; class Actinomycetes; order Streptomycetales; family Streptomycetaceae; genus Streptomyces. The sequence goes on along the minus strand of NZ_JAAGNI010000114.1, from coordinate 14,949 downwards.
AGTTCACCGGCAAGATGCTGGACGAGCGGCTCGGCAAGATCACTTTCTGGACGCTGTTCGTGGGCTTCCACGGCACGTTCCTGGTGCAGCACTGGCTGGGTGCCGAGGGCATGCCGCGGCGTTACGCGGACTACCTCGCCGCGGACGGCTTCACCGCGCTGAACACCATCTCGACCATCTCCTCGTTCCTGCTCGGCCTGTCGATCCTGCCGTTCTTCTACAACGTCTGGAAGACCGCCAAGTACGGCAAGAAGATCGAGGTGGACGACCCGTGGGGCTACGGCCGTTCGCTGGAGTGGGCGACCTCCTGCCCGCCGCCGCGGCACAACTTCCTCACGCTGCCCCGTATCCGCTCCGAATCCCCGGCGTTCGACCTGCACCACCCGGAGATCACGGCGCTGGAGCAGCTGGACCACGCCTCCGAGGGTGACAAGGCCCTCGCCGGCGGCAAGGAGGCGGGCAAGTGAAGATCCAGGGCAAGATGTTCCTCGGTCTGGCGCTGTTCATCCTCGTCATGGCCGTCACGTACGGCGTGTGGTCGAAGGAGCCCGTCGGCACCACCGCGCTGGTCCTCGCGTTCGGTCTGAGCCTCATGATCGGCTTCTACCTGGCCTTCACGGCCCGGCGGGTCGACGCGATGGCGCAGGACAACAAGGAGGCCGACGTCGCGGACGAGGCCGGCGAGGTGGGGTTCTTCTCCCCGCACAGCTGGCAGCCGCTCTCGCTGGCGATCGGCGGTGCCTTCGGCTTCCTGGGCGTCGTCTTCGGCTGGTGGCTGCTGTTCTTCTCGGCGCCGCTGCTCCTGGTCGGCCTCTTCGGCTGGGTGTTCGAGTACTACCGCGGTGAGAACCGCACCCAGTGAGACCGGTCCGCCGGTAGCACACCGCTCCACCTGACGGGGGGCCGACACTTCGACAAGAAGTGGCCGGCCCCCCGTTTGCAGTCGTCCCGCGCGCTGAAACGGACGAATGTTCTTAGCGTGAGTCCATGAACCACACGCTGCGCATCCGTCCCGTAGTGAGCTGCACTCTGCTGGCCGCGACCTTGGTCGCCGGGGCGGCAGCCTGCGGGGACTCCGATGACCACCCCCTGTCGGCCCAGCCGTTCGACGCGGCCGACGAGGTGTCCTTCAACACGCCCGACGGCGGCAAGAAGGTCGACCCCGACAAGCCGCTGGAGATCCGGGTCGACGCCGACGACGGCCGGATCACCGACGTATCGGCCGTGGACGCCGCAGGACGCCATCTGGCGGGCGAACTCGACGCCGACGGACACCGGTGGCACTCCACCGCTCCGCTGGCCGCAGGGACCCGTTACACCGTCAAGGTCCGTATGGAGGACGACGACGGGGCCCCCGGCACCCGCACGATGTCCTTCGACACCGCCAAGGCCACCAAGTTCCTGGAGGTCACCTTCGGCCCCCGGGCGGGCACCTACGGCGTCGGCCAGCCCCTCGTCGCCACGCTCAGCGCCCCCGTCACGGACAACGCCTCACGCGCCACCGTCGAGCGCGGACTGCGGGTCCGCTCCACGCCCGCGGTCACCGGCTCCTGGTACTGGGTCGACGACAAGACGCTGCACTACCGGCCCAAGGAGTACTGGCCGGCGAAGGCCAGCATCGAAGTCAGCTCCAACCTGACCGGCATAAAGGTCACCAACGCGCTCTACGGGGCCCCCGCCAAGGCGTTGAAGATCACCACGGGGGACCGCATAGAGGCCATCACGGACGCCTCCGAGCACTCCATGACGGTGCTCCGCAACGGCGAAGTGATCAACACCATCCCAGTCACCACGGGCAAGCCGGGCTTCGACACGCGCAACGGCGTCAAGGTCGTGCTCGGAAAGGAGCAGTACGTACGTATGCGCGGGGAGTCCATCGGAATCGCCGCCGGGTCCTCGGACTCGTACGACCTCGACGTCTACTGGGCCACCCGGGTGACATGGAGCGGCGAATACGTGCACGCGGCGCCCTGGTCCACCGGCTCGCAGGGGTACGCCAACGTCAGCCACGGCTGCACCGGCATGAGCACCAGCGAGGCCGAGTGGTTCTTCAACACCGTGCGCGAGGGCGACATCGTCAGCGTCGTCGGCAGCGACGGCGAGACGATGACGCCCTTCGACAACGGCTACGGCGACTGGAACCTGTCCTGGGCCAAGTGGCAGAAGGGCAGCGCGCTGAAGAACGACACCACCGCGCCGCGGGTCGACACGGTCGAGGCGGCGCGGCTGCGCCCCCAGGTCTGACCGTGCGACCCGTCCGTGGGGGCTCAGGCCCCCACGGACAGCCGTGTACGCAGCAGGGCGGCCAGGGCGTCCGCGAACTCCACCGGCTCCACCGGCAGCGTCACCGCGGCGTCCGCGCGGCTCCAGGTGGCCAGCCAGGCGTCCTGCGGGCGCCCGATGAGGACCAGGACCGGCGGGCAGCGAAAGACCTCGTCCTTGATCTGCCGGCAGACGCCCATGCCGCCCGCCGGAGCGGTCTCGCCGTCCAGCACGCAGACGTCGACGCCCCCGTGCTCCAGGGCGTCCAGGACGGCCGGCAGGGTGGCGCACTCCAGGAACTCCACCGGCGGCACGTCCGCCGCGGGCCTGCGCCCTGCTGCCAGCCTCACCTGCTCACGGGTGTGCGCGTTGTCGCTGTAGACCAGGACCGTGGCGGTCGGCTGCATGGTTCCTCCGTGACATCCGTGTCTTCGGGGCACTCGGGGCGCTCGGTGGGCGAGAGCCGTCCGATGCGCGGATCGTACTCCGCCCGACTGCGTGTCAGCACCGGTTCGCACAGCCCTTCCCTGGGCCGTTCGGGCAGGACACACCCCTCTGACACACCGAACGGCACCCCCCGGAGTGAGGGCGGGATAAGCGACCGACATAATGTCGGTCGTGGCGACAGCAACGACAGTAGAAACCGGGCACGCGCACCCGTCGGTCAATCGACCGAACCTCACCAGCGTCGGAACCATCATCTGGTTGAGCTCCGAGCTGATGTTCTTCGCGGCCCTCTTCGCGATGTACTTCACCCTGCGATCGGTGACCGGACCGGATCACTGGAAGGAAATGGCGTCCGCCCTGAACTTCCCGTTCTCGGCGACGAACACCACGATCCTGGTGCTCTCCTCACTCACCTGCCAGCTCGGCGTCTTCGCCGCGGAGCGGGGCGATGTGAAGAAGCTCCGTGCGTGGTTCGTGATCACTTTCGTGATGGGTTCGATCTTCATCGGAGGCCAGGTCTTCGAGTACACCGAGCTGGTGAAGAAGGACGGCCTCTCGCTGTCCTCCGACCCGTACGGCTCGGTGTTCTACCTGACCACCGGCTTCCACGGTCTGCACGTGACAGGCGGTCTCATCGCCTTCCTGCTCGTCCTGGGCAGGACATACGCGGCCAAGAGGTTCACCCATGAACAGGCGACCGCCGCCATCGTCGTGTCCTATTACTGGCACTTCGTCGATGTCGTGTGGATCGGCCTCTTCGCCACGATCTACATGATCAAGTAACCGGGCCCGAGCCCGAACCACATCCAGCATCGACGCAGAAGATCCTGACACCGGGGTAATCCGTGAAAAAGCTCTCCGCACGACGACGCCATCCGTTGGCGGCGGTCGTCGTACTACTCCTCGCGCTGGCGGCCACCGGGGGGCTGTACGCCGCGTTCGCGCCCGCGAGTAAGGCGCAGGCCGACGACACCGCCCAGTCCCTCGCCATCGACGAGGGCAAGAAGCTGTACTCCGTCGGTTGCGCCAGCTGCCACGGAACCGGCGGTCAGGGCACCTCCGACGGGCCGCAGCTTGTCGGCGTGGGCTCCGCCGCCGTGGACTTCCAGGTCGGTACGGGCCGCATGCCCGCGCAGCAGCCGGGCGCCCAGGTACCGAAGAAGAAGGTCATCTACAGCCAGGCCGAGATCGACCAGCTCGCGGCCTACGTCGCGTCGCTCGGCGCCGGTCCGGTCGTCCCGACCAAGAGCCAGGTCAGCCCTGAGGGCGCGGACGTCGCCAAGGGTGGCGACCTGTTCCGCACCAACTGCGCGCAGTGCCACAACTTCACCGGCAAGGGCGGCGCGCTGACGAACGGCAAGTACGCGCCGGACCTGGACGGCGTGGACCCGAAGCACATCTACGAGGCCATGCTGACCGGCCCGCAGAGCATGCCGTCCTTCCCGGACTCGACGATGCCCGAGAAGCAGAAGCGGGACATCATCGCCTACGTCAAGACCGTGAACAGCTCCGAATCCGAGTCCCCCGGCGGCCTCAGCCTCGGCGGCCTGGGTCCGGTCAGCGAGGGCCTGTTCGGCTGGATCTTCGGTCTGGGCGGTCTGATCGCAGTTGCCATTTGGGTCGCGGCCCACACCGCTAAGGCCAAGAAGTCATGAGTAGCCAAGAGATTCCAGAAGAGAACCTGCCCGACGAGCAGGGCGCCGCGCACGACGCGGTGGACAAGGCGCACGACGACCCGTTCGCCGACCCGGGGCTGCCGGCCCACAAGCCGCGCATCCAGGACATCGACGAGCGGGCCGCGAAGCGCTCCGAGCGCACCGTCGCGTTCATGTTCCTGTTGTCCATGCTGGCGACGGTGGGCTTCATCGCCTCCTACGTCATCTTCCCGGTCGACAAGATCGTCTTCATCTTCCCGTTCGGTCATGTCAGCGCGCTCAACTTCTCCCTGGGTCTGACCCTGGGGCTGGCGCTCTTCCTGATCGGCGCGGGCGCCGTCCACTGGGCGCGCACCCTGATGTCCGACGTCGAGGTCGCCGACGACCGGCACCCCATCGAGGCGTCGCCCGAGGTCAAGGCGAAGGTCCTGTCCGACTTCGCGGACGGCGCGCGGGAGTCCGCGCTCGGCCGGCGCAAGCTGATCCGCAACACGATGTTCGGTGCGCTGGCCCTGGTGCCGCTCTCCGGCGTGGTGCTGCTGCGCGACCTGGGTCCGCTGCCGGAGAAGAAGCTCCGCAAGACCCTGTGGGCCGAGGGCAAGCAGCTCGTCAACATGAACACGATGGAGCCGCTGCGCCCCGAGGACGTCGTCGTCGGCTCGCTGACCTTCGCCATGCCCGAGGGCCTGGAGGAGCACGACGAGGACTTCCAGACGCAGATCGCCAAGGCCGCCCTGATGATCATCCGCATCGAGCCGGACGACATCAAGGACAAGCGCGAGCGCGAGTGGGCGCACGAGGGCATCGTGGCCTTCTCGAAGATCTGCACGCACGTCGGCTGCCCGATCAGCCTGTACGAGCAGCAGACGCACCACGTGCTCTGCCCGTGCCACCAGTCCACCTTCGACCTCTCCGACGGCGCCCGCGTCATCTTCGGTCCGGCCGGCCACGCCCTCCCGCAGCTGCGGATCGGCGTGAACAGCGAGGGCAACCTCCAGGCGCTCGGTGACTTCGAAGAGCCCGTCGGTCCTGCATTCTGGGAGCGCGGATGAGTACTGCGACGAACACGCCCGGCGCAGCGGCGCCGGGCAACCGCAAGGCGCCCGCCGGCGAGCGGGTGGCCGACTGGGCGGACGGCCGGCTGGGGATCTACTCCCTCGCCAAGGCCAACATGCGCAAGATCTTCCCGGACCACTGGTCCTTCATGCTCGGTGAGATCTGCCTCTACAGCTTCATCATCATCATCCTCACGGGTGTGTACCTGACGCTGTTCTTCCACCCGAGCATGAACGAGGTCGTCTACCACGGCCCGTACGAGCCCATGCAGGGCATCCGGATGTCGGAGGCGTACGCCTCGACGCTGGACATCAGCTTCGACGTCCGCGGTGGTCTGCTGGTCCGGCAGATCCACCACTGGGCAGCGGTCATCTTCCTGGCCGGCATGTTCGTGCACATGATGCGCGTCTTCTTCACCGGCGCGTACCGCAAGCCGCGCGAGATCAACTGGCTGTTCGGCTTCCTGCTGTTCGTCCTCGGCATGTTCACCGGTTTCACCGGTTACTCGCTGCCGGACGACCTGCTCTCCGGTACGGGTGTCCGCTTCACCCAGGGCGCGATCCTGTCGACGCCGATCGTGGGTACGTACATCTCGATGTTCCTGTTCGGCGGGGAGTTCCCCGGCGGCGACATCATCGCGAGGTTCTACTCGATCCACATCCTGCTGCTGCCGGGCATCATGCTCGGGCTCGTGGTCGGCCACCTGATCCTGGTCTTCTACCACAAGCACACCCAGTTCGCGGGTCCCGGCAAGACGAACAAGAACGTCGTCGGCATGCCGCTGCTGCCGGTGTACATGGCGAAGGCCGGCGGGTTCTTCTTCCTGGTCTTCGGCTTCATCGCGATCATCGCGGCGATCGCCTCCATCAACCCGATCTGGGCGATCGGCCCGTACCGGCCCGACCAGGTGTCCACGGGCGCCCAGCCGGACTGGTACATGGGCTTCGCCGAGGGCTTCGTCCGTGTGATGCCGGGCTGGGAGATCAACCTCTGGGGCCACACGCTGGTCCTGGGCGTCTTCATCCCGCTGGTCCTGTTCGGTGTGGTGCTCGGTGCGCTGGCCCTGTGGCCGTTCATCGAGTCCTGGATCACCGGCGACAAGCGCGAGCACCACATCCTGGACAAGCCGCGCAACGCGCCGACCCGGACGGCCCTCGGTGTCGCCTGGGTGACGATCTACTTCGTCATGCTGATCGGCGGCGGCAACGACATCTGGGCGACGCACTTCAGCCTCTCGCTCAACTCGATCAGCTGGTTCGTCCGCATCGCCTTCTTCGTCGGCCCGGTCATCGCGTTCATCGCGACCCGCCGGATCTGCCTCGGCCTCCAGCGCCGCGACAAGGAGAAGGTCCTGCACGGCCGCGAGTCGGGTCTCATCAAGCGCCTGCCGCACGGTGAGTTCGTCGAGGTCCACGAGCCGCTGTCGCCGGAGGCCCGGTACAAGCTCACCGCGCACGAGCAGTACAAGCCGCTCGAGATCGGCCCGACGGTCGACGAGAACGGCGTGGAGCGCAAGGTCTCCACGATCACCAAGGTCCGGGCGCGGCTCAGCAAGAGCCTGTACGGCGAGGACAACCAGATCGCCAAGCCCACCACCGAGGAGTACAAGGAGATCACCAGCGGCCACGGCCACCACTGATCACCCGTTCTGACCGCCACGGCGAGAGCCCCGTCCATCCGCTGGACGGGGCTCTTTGCCGTCCCCGGGGGCTCGATAGGGTGGAGCCCTTCCTTATCGGCTGTGGACCCCAGGAGCGGACCATGAACGTTGTGACCCCGGACGGCGGCGACAGCGTGGCGGCCTTCTCCTGGCCCAGCGTGCTGACCCCCCTGCTGCGCGGCGAGGACCTGAGCGCCGACGCCACCGCCTGGGCCATGGACCGCGTCATGAGCGGCGAGGCCACCGACGCGCAGATCGCCGGTTTCGCGGTCGCCCTGCGCGCCAAGGGCGAGACGGTCACGGAGGTCTCCGGCCTGGTGCGCGCGATGTACGAGCACGCCACGACCATCGACGTGCCCGGCCGGACCGTCGACATCGTCGGCACCGGCGGCGACATGGCCAAGACGGTCAACATCTCCACCATGTCCGCGATCGTGATCGCGGGGACCGGCGCCAAGGTCGTCAAGCACGGCAGCCGCTCCGCCTCGTCGGCCAGCGGCTCGTCCGACGTGCTCGGGAAGCTCGGCGTCAACCTGGAGCTGTCCCCGCGGCGCGTCGTGGAGGTGGCCGAGGAGGCGGGCATCACCTTCTGCTTCGCGGTGAAGTTCCACCCCGCCCTGCGCCACGCGGCCAAGGCCCGTGCGGAGCTGGGCGCGCCCACCACGTTCAACATCCTCGGGCCGCTCACCAACCCGGCCCGGGTGCGCTCCCAGGCGATCGGGGTGGCCGACCTGCGCATGGCCCCCATCGTCGCGGGCGTCCTCGCCGAGCGCGGCAACTCCGCCCTGGTCTTCCGGGGCGACGACGGCCTGGACGAGCTCACCACCACCGCGACCTCGCGGGTCTGGGTGGCCCGGGACGGCGTGGTCCGCGAGGAGACCTTCGACCCGCGCGACGTGGGCGTCGACCTGGTCCCGGTGGAGGCGCTGCGCGGCGCCGACGCCTCGTACAACGCGGATGTTGCGCGCCGGCTGCTGGCCGGGGAGACCGGGCCGGTACGGGACGCCGTGCTGCTCAACTCGGCGGCGGCGCTGGTCGCGCTGGACCCGGGCGAGGGGCCGCTCACCGAGCAGATCCGGGCCGGCATGGCGAAGGCCGCCGAGTCCATCGACTCGGGCGAGGCCGGACGGGTGCTGGAGAGATGGGTCGTCGCCAGCAACGCGTGAGCACGTCGATGTGCGGCAGGGCGCAGTCCGGATCGCGGACTGCGCCTTGCGCGTTCCCGTACGTATGGCAAGATGCTGCGCAGGTCATGAGTGACAGCGACTACGGCCCCGGCCCGCTGTCCGGCAACCCTCCGTCCGTGGCGGGGTGCCCCGGGTGAAGACCGGGCCGCAGGCAGCGAGGTCTGCGGCAAGCGCGGACCCCTTGACGTCGCGTGACGTCCGCCCGTGGGGTCCTTGGTCCTCAGGGAGCCTCTTGTGAGCAAGCGAATGCGTTAGGGCCCGAGGCCCTTCTCCGCACACCCCTCTTCTCTTCCGCTCCGTGCCGCCGCGTATCCGCGGGCACGCGGAGTTCGCCTGCCTGTTACGGGAGTTCGCCATGTCTGTCTTCACCGCTGCCGCCGACCAGTCGCTTTGTGCCCCGCTGCCGGTTCTGGGCGAGGATGTCCTCGTCCCGCTGGTCACCGGGGGCGAGGTCGGCTACGCCGCGCTGGACTACGCCGCGAGCGCCCCGGCGCTGAAGCGGGTCTGGGACGACGTGGCCGCGTACGCCCCGTACTACGGCAGCGTGCACCGGGGCGCCGGGTACCTCTCGCAGCTGTCCACGGACCTCTTCGAGTCGAGCCGGGCCACCGTGGCGGAGTTCCTGGGCTGCCGCCCCGAGGACCAGGTGGTCTTCACCCGGTCCACCACCGACTCGCTGAACCTGCTGGCCGCCGCGCTGCCCGCCGGCTGCCAGGTCTTCGTCTTCGAGACCGAGCACCACGCCTCGCTGCTGCCCTGGCGCGACGCCCGCGTCACGTACCTGAACGCCCCGCGCACCCCGGCCCAGGCCGTCGCCACCCTGGAGCGGGCCCTCGCCGACCGGGAGCCCTACGGCCCCGCGCTGGTCTGCGTCACCGGCGCCTCCAACGTCACCGGCGAGCTGTGGCCCGTGCGGGAGCTGGCCGCCGCCGCCCACGCGCACGGTGCCCGGATCGTCCTGGACGCCGCCCAGCTCGCCCCGCACCACCCGGTGGACATCGCCGAGCTGGACGTGGACTGGGTCGCCTTCTCCGGCCACAAGCTGTACGCGCCGTTCGGCTCGGGCGTCCTGGCCGGCCGGGCCGACTGGCTGCGCGACGCGGAGCCGTACCTGGCCGGCGGCGGCGCCTCGCGCACGGTGGCCCGGCGCGCGGACGGCGGCGTGGACGTCGAGTGGCACACCACCGCCGCCCGCCACGAGGCCGGCTCGCCCAACGTCATCGGCGTCCACTCCATCGCCTCCGCCTGCAAGGCGCTCACCGAGGCCGGGTTCGACCGCCTGGTCGCCCGCGAGCAGCGCCTCGTCCGCGAGGTCCTGACGGGGCTCGCCGACGTCCCCGAGGTCAAGGTGCTCTCGCTGTTCGGCGACGACGCGCCGCGGGTCGGCGTGATCTCGTTCGTGGTGGAGGGCTGGAACAGCTCCCACTTCGCCGCCGCCCTCTCCGCCGAGTACGGCATCGGGGTGCGCGACGGCCTCTTCTGCGCCCACCCGCTCGTGCGCACCCTGCTCGGCAGCGACCCGGGCGAGGCGGGGGAGTGCGGCGCGCCGGAGGCCCGCCCCGGCGAGCGGTCGCTGAACGCGATCCGGGTCAGCTTCGGCGCCGGAACCCCGGACGAGCACGTCGAGCGCTTCCTGCGCGCGGTCCGGGAGCTGGTGAGCGACGGGGCCCGCTGGAAGTACCGGACCGAGGACGGCCGTTGCGTGCCGGACCGGGGCGCCGCCCAGGTCTGAGGGCCGGGCGGCCCTAGGGCGTGTTTCGAAAGTCCCGCCTGTCCGGCGGCGTCTGGCACGCACGCTCGCCGCGTTGCCGGGATCACCCCGATACAGCCAGTATCGGGGCGACCCTCCGCCTTGCGATCGCACGCACCAGACGCCGCCGGACCCGCCCTACGGGCGGACGGCGCTACTTTCGAAACACGCCCTAGGCGTCCAGGCCGATGGAGAACGCGGCCTCCAGGTCGTGCTGCGAGTACGTGCGGAAGGCGACGTGGGTGTCGGTCCCCTCGACGCCCTGGATCTTGCTGATCCGGCCGGGGATGACCTCGGCCAGGTCGTCGTGCTTGGCCACCCGGACCATGGCGATCAGGTCGTAGGTGCCGGTGACCGAGAAGACCTCGCTGACGCTGTCCAGCGCGGCGATGGCCTCGGCGATCTCGGGAATCCGGTCCACGCTGGTTTTGATGAGCACGATCGCGGTGATCACGGCTGTGTTTCTCCCTCGGTGGCCGTGGCTGGAGTCTTCACTCTAGCGTTACGCCCATAACGCACCCAGGCGTAGAGGAACCCGGTCGCGAAGCCCACCACGTGCGCCAGGTACGCCACTCCCGGGCCGCTTCCCGCGCCCTCGGCGGCCAGCCACTGGAGCACGAACCAGAAGATCAGCACCACCCACGCCGGGAAGCGCAGCGGCAGGAACAGCAGGAACGGGAAGACGCTGGTCACCCGGGCCCGGGGGAAGAGGTAGAGGAACGCCCCGAGCACCGCCGAGATCGCCCCGGACGCCCCGACGAGCGTCTGGTCGGACGTGGCGTGCGCGGCGGCGTACGCGAGCAGCGCGAGGTAGCCGCAGCCGAGGTAGAACAGGGCGAACTCGGTGTGCCCCATGCGCTCCTCGGCCATCGCGCCGAACACGTACAGGAACAGCATGTTGCCCAGCAGGTGCAGCCAGCTGCCGTGCACGAAGAGCGCGGTGAACGGGGTGAGCAGGGCGTGCGCCGAGCCGTCCCACAGCTCGCTCGGGATCACCCCCCACCGTTCGAAGTAGCCCGCCTGCGCGGCGAGCAGCGCGTCGGCACCGCCGCGCACCGGGACGAAGCCGGAGAGCGGGCTGATCACGAAGACCGCGCAGCACAGGGCGATGAGGGCGTACGTCACCGGTGGCCCGCCCGAAGTGGCCGCGCGCAGGAGCCTGCCCGCGGCGGCCCGCCGATCGATCATGAACAGAGCATGACGCAAACGGAGCGAACGGGACAGACCGCCTCGCCGTGCCGGTGGGAAGCGCCGAGGCCGTAGGGTGACAGGTGGACATCCGCAGTTCGACGGCGCACCGCGAGACCCTTGTCCGGCAGCTCACGGCTCGACGAAAGAGGACGCACGATGACGACCGTTCCCCAGCCGACCGACACCACTCGCTGGCGCTGCACGCTCTGCGGGAACCTCACGCGCTTCGACGTGACGCGGTCCTCGAAGGTCGTGGAGTACGTGCACCTCGACCTGGCCGGTGAGTCGAGCGTCGAGGAACGCGAGGTGGTCAGTGAGACCATCGAGTCGGTCCGTTGTCGTTGGTGCAACGCGGTGGACCAGATCGAGCTCGTCGACAGGCCGGGTGCCGACTCCTGAGGGGGCCGGGCGCAGACAACACAATGGGGTGACGGATGGTGGAGCAGCCCGAGGGCGGCGCCGCGTCGGCCGACGGGGCCGACGACGCCGTGGAGGCGCTCGACCGCCCGCTGCCCGAAGGGGTACGGCGCCGGGTCGTCGCGCTGGTGTCCGACGCGTTCGGCGGGCTCACGGTCGCCGAACTGCCCGCCCAGCTGAGGCAGTACGCCCGTTTCACGGCGTCGCGCCGCGCCAAGTTCGCCGGGAACGCCATGGCGGCCGCCGTGGCGAACGACGAACGGTTCCGCCACCGCATCGGTGACCGGCTCCGGGAGGCCCAGCCGGAGCTGGCGGGGGCCGTGGAGTCCGGTGCGCCGCCCGCCGCGGCCGACCCGGTGGACGTGGCGGCGGCGGCGTACGTCCTGCGCCCCGAGGGCTGGGTGAAGCTGGTCGCGGCGGCCGGCGAGGAGGTCCAGCGCGCCGACGCCGAGCGGGCCGGCGAGGAGAGCCGGCGCGAGGTGGCGCGGCTGCGCGAGGAGCTGGCCGAGGCCAGGGCCCACACGAAGAGCGAGACGGAACGGCTCCGCGCCGAACTGGACGCCGCCCGCAAGGAGGCGGACTCCCTCCAGCGCAAACTGCGCAGCGCGCTCAGCGAGGTCAAGCGCGGTGAGGCGGCGCTGCGCAGGTCCAAGGGTGAGACCGAGACCGTACGCGCCGAGGCGTCCGCCCAGGTGTCCGCCGCCGAGAGCGAGACCCGGCGGCTGCGGGCGAGGCTCGGGGAGGCGGAGGCGTCCGTCGAGGCGAGCCGCCGGGCGGCCCGGGAAGGGCGCTCCGTCGAGGACATGCGGCTGCGGCTGCTGCTGGACACGGTGCTCGAAGCGGCCGGCGGGCTGCGGCGGGAGCTGGCGCTGCCGCCCTCCTCGATGCGGCCGGCGGACAGCGTGGACGCGGTGGAGCCCGGCCGGATGTCGCCCAAGGACATCGCGGCCAGGGCCCTTTCGGAGACCGACCCGGCGCTGCTCGACCAGCTCCTGGAGCTGCCGCAGGCCCACCTGATCGTGGACGGCTACAACGTCACCAAGACGGGGTATCCGCAGATGCCTTTGGAGAAGCAGCGGCTGCGGCTGCTCGGCGGGCTCTCGGTCCTCGCGGCGCGCACGGGCGCCGAGATGACGTGTGTGTTCGACGGGGCGGAACTGGCCGCCCCGGTGCTGCTCGCGCCGCCGCGCGGGGTGCGGGTGCTGTTCAGCAAGCCGGGGGTCACCGCCGACGAGCTGATCCGCCAACTGGCGCGCGCGGAGCCGCCGGGACGGCCCGTGGTGGTGGTCTCCACCGACCGCGAGGTGGCCGACGGAGTGGCGAAGGCGGGGGCCAGGCCCGTTGCGTCCGCCTTGCTCCTGAAGCGGCTTTCGCGGGTTTAGCGCCTCTTGCGGGGAGTCCGCCCGAGATCAGGGAACGGTCCGTCAAGTCATCGCTACACGCCGTGGGATGTGGGCAAAGAAGTGCCGTGTGTGACGAGATTTTTCCGGTGAGGATTTGAACTGATCACAAGATGGTCACTAGGGTCATGCCTCGAACCTTCGCGCGGTCGATCACCCACCCGGGGTGGCGGCGAAGGAACCGCCGAGTCCGTGATGTGCACGGAGCCGGGGACCTCTCCTCCCCCCACAGATCCGGTAGGCGGCTCGAGGAAGAAGGAGCTCGCCTTCGTGGCGTCCCACCGTCGTCCCAAGCAGCCGAGCCGCACTCGTGTGACCGTGCTCACCGCGACCGCAGCCGCGGCCGTCGCCCTGTCCTCCCAGGCCGCTCACGCCGACCCCAAGCCGACCAAGAACGAGGTCAAGGCGAAGGTCGACGACCTCTACCACCAGGCCGGAGCGGCCACCGAGCAGTACAACGGGGCCAAGGAGAAGCAGGAGAAGCTCGAGAAGCAAATCAGCGCGATCCAGGACAAGGTGGCCCGCGGCCAGGAGGAGCTGAACCAGCTCCGTACCGGCCTCGGTTCCCTCGCCGCCGCGCAGTACCGCTCCGGAGGCATCGACCCCTCCGTCCAGCTCTTCCTCTCCTCCGACCCGGACAGCTTCCTGGACCAGGCGTCCGCGCTCGACCAGCTGACGGCCAAGCAGACCGAGGCCCTGTCGAAGGTCCAGGAGAAGCAGCGGGCCCTCGCGCAGCAGCGCAAGGAGGCCCAGGACAAGCTCAGCGACCTCGCCTCCGTCCGCAAGACGCTCGGTGAGAAGAAGAAGCAGCAGCAGGCGAAGCTGGCCGAGGCGCGCCGCCTCCTCAACACCCTCACCGCGGCCGAACAGGCGAAGATCCGGCAGGACGAGGCCCGCGCCAGCCGTGACGCCGGCACCCGCGTGGACCTCGGCAACGAGGCCCCCGCCTCCGGCCTCGGCGCCGCCGCCCTCAACGCCGCCGCCACCCGCCTGGGCAAGCCGTACGTCCCCTCGGCCACCGGCCCCAACTCCTTCGACTGCTCGGGCCTGACCATGTGGGCCTACGCCCAGGCCGGCGTCAACATCACCCGCACCACGTACACCCAGGTCAACCAGGGCCACCGGATCGGCGTCAGCCAGCTGGCCCCCGGCGACCTGGTCTTCTTCAACGGCAACGAGCACGTGGGCCTCTACGCGGGCAACGGCCAGGTCCTGCACGCCCCGTACCCCGGCGCCTACGTGCGCTACGAGTCGATGAGCACCATCGGCAGCATCTACGCCGCCGTGCGCATCTGAACCGCGCCCGATCGGGCGAATTCGCGCGCCCCGTACTGACGCCCGCCCCGCCGGAGACCACAGGTCACCGGCGGGGCGTCACTGTGTGTGGCCCCCACCGGTCCGGCGTGTCTTTGTCCGCTCCGTGATCACGCGGCTACTGTCTGGCTGCTGTCGCGGCTTCCGTACACCGGCCCGCCCACCCGGGCGGCAGGGCCGCGCGCGTCTGCGTCCAGCGGAAGGGAGTACGGCGTCCTGTGGGGTCCCATCGCCGTTCCACACAGCCCGGTACCGGTCGCGGTGCCCGGGCCACCGTCCTGACGGCGGCAGCCGCGACCGCGGCCGCGACACTCGGCGCCGCCACCGCCCACGCCGAGCCGCACGACACCCCGCAGTCCGCCGGGGCCCGCGTCGACCGCCTGTACGCCGAGGCCGAGCGCGCCACCGAGCGGTACAACAGGGCCGGCGAGGACGTGGCCCGGCTGCGCGGCGAGGTGAGCCGGGCCCAGGACCGGGCCGCGCGGGGCCAGGAACGCATCAACCGGATGCGCGAGGAGCTGGGCTCCGCGGCCCGGGCGGAGTACCGGGCGGGCGGCATCGACCCCGCACTGGCCCTGCTGCTCACCTCGGACCCCGACAGCTACCTCGA
>NZ_JAAGNI010000108.1 GCF_010550605.1 Streptomyces sp. SID9727 | reverse complement strand
GGTGCCGGGGCGCCGCCCGCCATCCCGCGCTCGATCCGGGCCAGCATCCGGGCCCGGTCGGGGCGGTGGGCCCCGGCGGCCTCCCGAAGCCGCCCGGACAGCTCCTCGTCCTTCACCGGTCTCCTCCGCTGCGCTGCGCCGCGACGGCCACCCGGACCCGTGCGGCGGGCGTCTCCGGCCCCAGCAGCCGCTGCAGTTCCGCGACGGCGCGCGAGGTCTGGCTCTTCACCGTACCCACCGAGATCCCCAGCACCAGCGCGGTGTCCCGCTCCGACAAGTCGAAGGCGTGCCGCAGCACCACACAGGCCCGCTTGCGGAACGGCAGCCGCCGCAGCGCCTCCTGCACGTCCACCACCGCCGGCACGTCGGGCCCATCGGCCGCCCCGTCGTCCCCGCCGCCGCGCGGTGCCCAGAACAGGGCGATCCGGCGGCGCTCGCGGACCGCGCTGCGGATGCGTGTCCTGGCCAGGTTGGCGACCACGCCCCGCGCGTACGCCACCGGGTGACCGGCCTCGCGGACCCGGTCCCAGCGGTGCCAGAGCGCGAGCAGGGCGTCGGCCGCGAGGTCGTCGGCGGCATCCGCCTCGCCGGTCAGCAGATGGGCCAGGCGGGCCAGTTCCGCGTAGTGCGCCTCGAAGAACTCATGGAACTCGGCGGCGGCGTCGTCGACTGCTGTGCCCACGGCTACCTCGTCCCCTGCGCTCGCACGCCCGGCCCGTCCGGATACGCCCCCGCCGGGGCGAGAGCGTATCGCAAGCGCTTCGACAGGAGGGCCCTACCGCCGCAGCGCCGCCTCCATCATCTTCCTGGCCACCGGCGCCGCGAGCCCGTTGCCGCTGACCTCCGACGCGGTCGAACCGGAGTCCTCCACGATCACCGCGACCGCGACCTCCTGGCCGCCGGACTTCGCGTACGAGGTGAACCAGGCGTACGGGGTGTTGCTGTTGTCCACGCCGTTCTCGGCGGTGCCCGTCTTGCCGCCGACCTCGGCCCCGGCGATCCGGGCGTTGGTGCCGGTGCCCTTCTCCACCACGGTCACCATGGCGCTCCGCAGCTGCTTCGCGGTGTCCTCGGAGACGATCCGCTCCGTGTCGCCGTCCGCGAAGTCCTCCAGCGTGCCGCCGTCCCCGTCGGTCACCTTCGACACCATGTGCGGGGCTGCCAGCTCACCGCCGTTGGCGAGCGCGGCGGAGACCATCGCCATCTGGAGCGGCGTCGCGGTCACCTCGAACTGGCCGATGCCCGACAGCGCCGTCTGCGCCTTGTCCATGTCCGTCGGGTACACGCTCTCCGACGCCCGTACCGGCACGTCCAGCTTCTCCTCGTTGAAGCCGAACTTCTCCGCCATCGCCCGCACCTTGTCCTGGCCCAGGTCGGCGGCGACCTTGCCGAAGACGTTGTTGCACGAGTACTGGAGGGCGACGCGCAGCGAGGCGTTCTCGCAGGGGGCGGAGGCGCTCTCGTTCCGCAGCGGCGTGCTGGTGCCCGGCAGGGTGTACGGGACGGGGCTCTTCGTCGGCTCGTCCACGGAGTCGTACAGCCCGTTCTCCAGCGCCGCCGACGCCACGACCAGCTTGAACGTCGAGCCGGGCGCGAGCGGCTGCCGCATGGCGCGGTTGACGAGCGGCTTGTCCGGGTCGCCCAGCAGCTTCTTCCAGGTGTCACCGTCGTTCGTGCCGCTGATGTCCGACGGGTCGTACGACGGGGAGGAGACCATGCCCAGGATCTGCCCGCTCCTCGGGTCGATCGCCACGGCCGCGCCCTTGTCGTCGCCGAGCGCGTCGCTCGCCGCCTTCTGGACGTCCGGGTCGATCGTCGTCACCACGTCGCCGGGCGCGGACCGCTTCCCGGTGATCGCGCCCAGCGGACTCTTCAGCCGGTCGTCCGTGCCGTCCAGCACATGGCTGTAGATCCCTTCGAGCTGCGTCGAACCGTACGCCTGCGAGCTGTAGCCGGTCACGGACGAGTAGAGGTCGCCCTGCTGGTAGGTGCGCTTGTACGCGAGATCGCTGCCCTCCGTCCGCTTCGAGCCCGTGACCGGCGAACCGCCCACGATGATGTCGCCCAGCGGCTGCGCGTACTGCGCGATGGTTTTCCGCCGGTTGTGGTCGTCGTCTGCGAGCGCCCTGGCCTGGTACGCCTGCACCCAGGTCGCCCGCCCGAGGAGGGCGAGGACCAGCAGCAGGCAGAAGACCGAGGCGCGCCTTATCGTCTTGTTCATCCCGCATGGGGGACGAGCGGCGTGCGGCGGGGCGTTCCCGGTTGTGCCGTTTCTCACCGCTTCCTCATACGGCGACCACGGTGTGCGCGGCCGTACGGGCTCAGCCCGGTGTGATGAACCCCGACTCGTACGCGGTGATGACCGCCTGGGTACGGTCCCGGGCCCCGGTCTTCGCGAGGACCGCCGCCACGTGCGTCTTGGCCGTCGCCGCGCCCACCGCCAGCCGGTCCGCGATCTCCGCGTTCGTCAGTCCCGCCGCGATCAGCCGCAGCACCTGCGCCTCCCGCTCGGTGAGCCGCGCGGCCCAGGGCGGGGCGGGGGCCGGCGCGGGCGCCCCGTACGCGGCGGCGAGCTGCCGCACGGCGGCCGGGAAGAGCAGGGAGTCGCCGCACGCCACCAGCCGGACCGCCTGCACCAGCTCCTCGGCCGCCGCCCGCTTCAGCAGGAAACCCGCCGCCCCGGCGCGCAGCGCCTCGTACACGTAGGCGTCGTGCTCGAAGGTGGTGACGACCACGACGCGCGGGGCCGGGTCGAGACCGGCGAGGATCTGCTCGGTGGCCCGGATGCCGTCCGTCTCGGGCATCCGCACATCCATCAGCACCACGTCGGGCCGCAGCGCCCGCACCACGGAGACCGCCTCGGCCCCCGTGGCCGCCTCGCCGACGACCTCCAGGCCGTCCTCGGCGTCCAGGATGGCCCGCAGCGCGGTGCGCACCATGCGTTCGTCGTCGGCGAGGACGATCCGGACCGGCGTGCTCATCGTGGCTCCTTCGCGCGGGTGTGCAGGGGGAGGCGGGCGGCCAGCCGCCACACGCCGTCGTCGCGTGGCCCGGCCTCGGTGGCGCCGCCGAGCAGCAGCGCGCGTTCCGCGACGCCGGTCAGGCCGCGTCCGCCGCCGGGGCGTGC
>NZ_JAAGNI010000091.1 GCF_010550605.1 Streptomyces sp. SID9727 | reverse complement strand
CTCCCACCTGTCCGCACCGGGGCCTCAACCACCGTGCCCGTCAGCGGCCTTGACCCCGATGAAACACTTCAATAGTTTCAGTATCTTCGACTCACACGGTACTCCCGCGGAATGGGGCCCCGATGACCGACGACACTGCTGCCGCCACCTTCACCACGCGCGCCCCCGCGACCGGCGAGCGCATCGCCGAGCACCCGGTGGACGGGCCGGAGCGGGTCGGCCGGGCCGTCGCCCGCGCACGGGAGGCGCAACGGTCCTGGGCCGCCCTGCCCGCCGCCGGGCGCCGCGCCCATCTGCTCCGCTGGAAGAGGGGGATCGCGGCCGAGCTGGAGACGGTGGCCCGCGCCATCTCCGAGGAGACCGGGAAGCCGGCCGGCGACGCGGCGCTGGAGGTGGTGCTCACGCTGGAGCACCTGGCCTGGGCCGCTCGTCACGCGGAACGCGTGCTGCGCCGGCGGAAGGTGGGCACCGGGGTGTTCACGGCGCACCAGCGGGCGACGCTGGCGTACCGGCCGCTCGGGGTGATCGGGGTCATCGGCCCCTGGAACTACCCCCTGTACACGCCGATGGGCTCCGTCGCCTACGCCCTGGCGGCCGGGAACGCGGTGGTCCTCAAGCCCTCCGAACTCACGCCGGGCACCGGCCTTCTGCTGTCCCGGCTGTTCGACGCGGCCGTACCCGCCCACGCGGGGCTGCTCACCGTCGTCACCGGTCCGGGCTCCACCGGGGACGCCCTCGCCAGGTCCGGGGTGGACAAGCTGGCGTTCACCGGGTCGCCGGGAACGGCCCGGAAGGTGATGGCGGTCTGCGCGGAGACGCTGACGCCGTTCCTCGCCGAGTGCGGCGGGAAGGACGCGGTGATCGTGACGGCGGACGCCGATCTGGACGCCGCCGCCGACGCCATCGTCTGGGGCGCCTTCAGCAACGCGGGGCAGACCTGCGCCGGGGTGGAGCGCGTGTACGCGGTGCGCGAGATCCACGCCGCGCTGTGCGAGCGCGTGGCCGAGCGGGCGGGGCGGCTGCGCCCGGGCGCCGGCACGGAGGCGGCGTACGGACCGATGACCCTGCCGGGCCAGGTGGACATCGTCGAACGGCATGTGGCCGGGGCGCTGGAGGCGGGTGCGCGGGCCGTGGCGGGCGGGCCGGAGTCGGTGCGCGCCCCGTTCGTCGCGCCGGTCGTGCTGACGGGCGTGCCGGAGGACGCGGCCGCGATGACGGAGGAGACGTTCGGCCCGGTGGTGGCGGTCAACGCGGTGTCCGGCGTGGACGAGGCGGTGGAGCGGGCCAACGCCTCGCGGTACGCCCTGGGAGCGGCGGTGTTCTGCGGCAGCGGGCGCTCCGGGGCGGCGATCGCGGCGCGGCTGCGGGCGGGGGCGGTGTCGGTGAACTCGGTGCTGGGCTTCGCGGCGGTACCGGCGCTGCCGTTCGGCGGTTCGGCGGACTCCGGGTTCGGGCGGATCCACGGCGAGGAGGGGCTGCGCGCCTTCACCTCCGCCCAGTCGATGACGGTTCAGCGGTTCGCCCCGCTGATCGCGCTGACCTCGTTCGAGGTGCCGGCCGCCGCCCGGGAGCGCGCGGTCCGGCTGGCCCGGGCGCTGCACCGGCGCCGTTAGGGCCTGTCGGGCGGATCCTCGCGGGGCGGGCCCCCAGCTGGGGCGTGCCGTTCAGGCGTCCAGCAGGGGGGCCAGGTAGCGGCGGGCGAAGGCGCGGGCCTGGTCCTCGTCGTCCATCTCGATGCAGCCGGCGGGGTTGAGGAGGAAGGACACGGCGACGCGGACCATGAGTTCGGCGACCGGGCGCGGGTCGTCGCCGGGCCGGCCCTCGGCCTGCTGGGCGCGACGCAGATGCCCCGTCAGGTAGGTCACCGTGGCGGAGAGCGTGGAGCCCCCTCGCACGGTCATGTACGGGAGCACCACCTCGGGTTCGAGGCGCAGCAGGCCGCCGAAGAGGGGGTGGGCGCGGGTGTACCGGAGGGCCGCGACGAAGCCCTCGACCACCCGGTCCTCCATGGTGGGCAGCCCGGCCACCGCCGCGTCCAACCGCTGGAAGAACCGCCCGTGCTCCCGCAGGAGGGTGGCCATGACCAGCTTGTCCTTGGTCTGGAAGCGCCGGAACACGGTGACCCGGGAGACACCGGCCCGCTTGGCCACGTCGTCCACGGAGGAGCGCCGCAGACCCAGCAGCGTGAACTGCTCCAGGGCGGCGTCCAGAATGCGCCTCGCGGTGGGGTCCTCCGTCTCCGACTCGGCGATGGCCCGGGTCAGCGCCGAGTCGTTCGTGTCAGTTCTCATGCCGCTCACGATACCGGCGCGACCCTCCCAGTGAAGCGATGAGACGGATAACATCACTTCGTATCAACTCTCCGACTCAGGAGGTCCATCCGATGCGCAGTCACCTCACCGAGGAACAGGCCGGATTCGTCGCGGCCATCCGTGATTTCGCCAAACGGGAGTGCGGCACCCGGGAGCAGCGCGACGCGCTGACCTCCGGCGGCCGCGAGGCCCACAACCCGGAGCTGTACGCCGGACTCGCCGCCCTGGGCTGGCTCGGGGCGTGCCTGCCCGAGGAGTACGGGGGCGCCGGCGGAGGGGTGGCCGACGCCTGCCTCTTCCTGGAGGAGACCTCGTACGGGATGGTCCCGGCCGGGGGCTTCATCACCACGGTCATCGCGGCGAAGGCGTACGAGTCCTTCGGCAGCGAGGAGCAACGGCGAACGGTGCTGTCCGGCGTCGTGAACGGCGACGTGCTGTCGATCGCCATGTCGGAGCCGGACGCGGGGTCGGACGTGGGCGCGCTGCGCTGCCGGGCCCGGCGGGACGCGGGCGGCGACTGGGTGGTCGACGGCCAGAAGACGTGGATCTCCAACGCGCACTGCGCCCGGCACATCCTCCTGGTGGCCCGCACCGGCGAGGACAAGCACGGCGGCCTGACCATGTTCCATCTGCCCGCCGGCACCGCGGGCGTGGAGATCCGGCGCATCGACACCATGGGCGGCCGCGAGGTCAACGACGTCTTCCTGACCGGGGTGCGGCTGCCGGCGGACGCGGTCGTCGGGCAGGTGGACGGGGGCTGGCGGCAGCTGATGGCCGGGCTGAACCACGAGCGGCTCTTCCTGGCGTCGAACATGCTCGGCCTGGCGCGCCGCGCCTTCGACGACGCGGTCGGTTTCGTGCGCGAGCGCGAGCAGTTCGGCCGGCCCGTGGGCTCGTTCCAGGCGCTGCGGCACCGGATCGCGGACCTGGCCACCGAGATCGAGTGCACCCGGCTGCTGGTCCGCGAGGTGGCGCTGCGGTGCGACGAGCGGCCGGGCGAGCTGTTCCCGCGCGAGGCGTCCATGGCGAAGCTGAAGGCGACCGAGACCGCGAAGCGGGCCGCCCTGGACGGCATGCAGATGATGGGCGGGTACGGCTACACGACGGAGTTCGACATGGAACGGCATCTGCGGGCCGCGGTGGTCTCCACGGTCTACGGCGGCACGAGCGAGATCCAGCGGGACGTCATCGGCAAGACGTACGGGCTCTGACACGGCCCGGGGCGCGGCGGGCGAACGCCGTGCCGCGCCCCGGGTCCCGCTCAGTCCCGGTAGAGCCCGGAGAGCGCGTCGGCGTACCGGTCGCGGATGACCCGGCGCCGCATCTTCAGCGAGGGCGTCAGCTCACCGGTCGCCGGACCCCACTCCTCGGCCAGCAGCTCGTACCGCTTGACCTGTTCGGTGCGGTTGAGGCGCGTGTTGGCGGCGGCGACCGCCCGGGCCACTTCGGCCAGGACGGCGGGATGCCGGACCAGCTCCGCCGGCCCCCCGGCCGCCGGAACGCCGTTGGCCGCGGCCCAGGCGGGCGCGGCCTCCGCGTCGAGCACCAGCAGGGCGACCAGGTAGGAGCGGTTGTCGCCGTGCACCATCGCCTGCCCGATCAGCGGGTGGTCCTTCAGCGCGTTCTCGACCAGGGCCGGTGACACGTTCTTGCCGGTGGAGGTGACGATCATCTCCTTCTTGCGGTCGGTGAGCCACAGGTAGCCGTCCTCGTCCATCCGGCCGATGTCACCGGTGGCCAGCCAGCCGTCCGCGTCCACGGCGGGCAGCACCGAGCCGTCCGGCCGGAGGTAGCCGGAGCAGACGGACGCGCCGCGGACCAGGATCTCCCCGTCCTCGGCGACCCGGACCTCGACGGACCTCACCGGGCGCCCCACCGAACCGAGCCGGAAGCCGCCCCTGGGGCTGTTGCTGGTGGCGACACCGGTGGTCTCGGTCAGCCCCCAGGCGTCCATGATGACGATCCCGAAGCCGGCCCAGAACCTCACGACGTCCACGGACATCGGCGCCGACGCGCTGGCCGACCAGGTCACCCGGTCCAGGCCGCCCGCCGCCAGCATCGGCAGCAGCACCTCCTCGCGGGCCCGCGCGTACCGCTTCTCCAGCTCGGCGGGCGGCGCCTCCCCCCGCTCCCGGTGTCCGACGTGCTCGCGCCCCACCTCGAACGCCTCCTCGATGGCCGCCCGCTGGTCGGCCGGCATCAGCGCGAGGATGCCGCGCACGGTGGCGGACAGCTTCTCCCAGATCCTCGGCACTCCGAAGAACTGCGCGGGGCGCACCTCGCGGACCACGGCGGCCACCCCCGCCGGGTCGGCGCAGAGGTGGACGTGCGAGGCGCGGTGGCAGGGCAGGTAGATGCCGAGCATCCGTTCGGCGATGTGCGCGAAGGGCAGGTAGCAGATGTGCTCGACGTGCGGTGGCAGCTCCACCACGGCGTCCAGCGCGAGGGCGTTGGACAGCACCTGCTGGTGGGTCAGGACGACCCCCTTGGGCTCGCCGCTGGTGCCGGACGTGTAGACGACGGTCAGCGTGTCCTCGGCGCGTGCCGCGTCCAGTTCACCGTCGAAGCCGTCCGGCACCGGTCCGCCGAGCAGTGCGGCGTACGGCGTGTGGTCCGCCTCCGCCCCCGGTTCGGCCACCACCAAGTGCTCCAGCGGGGTGCCGGCGTCGGTCAGCAGCGGCTCCCACACCGCCACCTCGGGCGCGCCGTCCACCACGGCGATCCGCGCCCGGCAGTTGCGGGCGATGTGGGTGATCTGCTCGGGCGCGGCGGTGCCGTAGACGCTGACCGGCACCGCGCCGAGGCGGACGAGCGCCAGGTCGGACAGCCAGTGCTCCGGGCGGTTGGGCATCATCAGCAGCACGCGGTCACCGCGGCCCACCCCGAGGGCCCGGTAGCCGGCGGCGAGGGCACGGGTGTGCTCCTCGACCTCCGCCCAGGTGTACGTGGACCAGCCGCCGTCCTGCCCGGCCGGCCGCCAGGAGAGCGCGGGCAGTGCACCGTACTGGTCCGCGTTGCGGGCCAGCAGCCGGGGCAGCGTGTCCTCGGCCGGGGCTTCACCGGTGGTGCGGATCATCGGGTCCTCCTTGCGAATGGCGGATGACGGATGGCGGCCCCGGGGCGGCCGCGGGCCTCACAGCCAGTTCCTCACGCGCTCGATCAGCCGGGCGGGGTCGGGACCGACGGGGGTCACGTTGAGCATGGTCACGCCCGACTCGCGGAAGACCTCGACGCGGTCGCGGACATAGCCCTCGGGACCGGCCAGGCACAGGCGTTCCAGCAGTTCGGCGGGGACGGCCGCCTCCGCCTCCTTCTTCCGGCCGGCGAGGTAGTGCTCCTGGACGGCCGCCGCCTCGGCCTCGTAGCCGTAGGAGCGGACGAGGTCGTAGTAGAAGTTGCGTCCGGGCGCGCCCATCCCGCCGACGTACAGGGCGACGGTGGGCCGCATGAGGTCGCGGACCTCCTCCGCGCCGTCCCCGATGGCCAGCAGACCGCCCGCCACGACCTGGAGCGGTCCGAGCGCGGGGTCGCGGGTGGCGGCGCCCTCGGCCAGGGCGCTCCCCCAGACGTCGGCGGCCCGCTCGGGGACGTACAGGAACGGCAGCCAGCCGTCCGCGATCCCGGCCGTCATCCGGACGTTGGCCGGGCCCAGCGCCGCGACGTAGACCGGGATGGTGGCGCGTACCGGGTGGTTCAGCAGCTTGAGGGGCTTGCCGAGGGTACCGCCCTTCTCGGGGGGCAGGGGCAGGTCGGTGATCCCGTGGTGCTCGATGACCTCGCGCCGCCAGATCCGCCGGGACAGCTCGATCACCTCGCGGGTGCGGCCGAGCGGACGGTCGTAGCGGCGGCCGTGCCAGCCCTCCACGACCTGGGGGCCGGACGCTCCGACGCCCAGGAGGGCGCGGCCCCCGCTGACCGCGTCGAGGCCGGCGGCGGTCTGGGCGATCAGGGCGGGAGTGCGCGAGTAGACGTTGACGACGGCCGAGCCGATCCGCATCCGGTCGGTCTTCGCCGCGAGGTACCCCATGACGGTCGGGGAGTCGAAGCCGTACGCCTCCGCGACCCAGACGGCGTCGAGACCCGCGGACTCCAGTGCGGCGGCCCGGTCGGCGGCGGCGCGCGGATCGCCCGCGTACGTCAGGGGTGAGGACAGTTCCATGGATTCCTCTCTCGGCACGCTACGGTCCGCCTCCGCTCGGTCACGTCCTACTGAGCGTTCGCTAAGAACCTAGAAGTGCACAGTCGGGCGGTCAACTCCCTTGCACTGCTGACTTTTTACGCCGTCTATCGGTACACCGAGGCAGGAAGTACCCTGTCGACGGAAAGACCCTGAACGATCGCTAAGTGGCTGGACCAGGCGAGGGGCACACCCGTACCGAGGAGATCAGTTGAGCACGCACACCCGTCAGGACGCCGCGCCGCCGGTGGAGCACTGGCGCTCCTACGGGCCGCTCGGTCTGCATCCGATCCTGCTGCACGCCATGGAGGCGTTCAACGAGCACGGCTACCACGGCACTTCGGTGCGGGACATCGCAGGGCGGGTCGGCGTGACCGTGCCCGCGCTCTACTACCACTACGCGAACAAGCAGGCACTGCTCGCCACGTTGCTGGAGACGTCCATCAAGGACGTGCTCGACCGTTGCCGTGCGGCCGCCGCCGAAGCCGGTGACGATCCGCCGGCCAGGTTCTGCCGGATGGTCGAGTCGATCGTGCTGTCCATGGCCCACCGGCGCCGACTGGCCTTTCTGGACACGGAGATCAGAAGTCTCGAACCGGAGAACCGGGCCCGTTACGTGGCGTTGCGCGACTACCTGGAGCACATGCTCCTGGACACCGTGGAGGCGGGCCGCGCCCAGGGCGCCTTCACCACGCCGATCCCCGCCGACGCGGTGCGCGCGGTGCTCATCATGTGCCAGGGGGTCGCCAACTGGTTCCGCGCCGACGGCCCGCTCACCGCCGAGGAGGTGGCCGAGCGGCACGTCCTGCTGAGCCTGGGCACGGTCGGCCACCGCCCGCCGCCGGACACCCCCTGAACGCCGCCCGACGAGAGGAAACCGTATGAACGCGCTCGAAGCCCGCGCCCGGTTCCAGGAGCTGCGCGGCCGGGACCGCCCGGTCCCGGCCGACGAACTGGACGCGATCTGGGCCGCATTGGACACCGTGCGCCCACAGGACATCCTCGGTGCGTGGAAGGGCGGCGAGTTCCGTACCGGCCACCCCCTGGAAGGGATGCTGGCCGAGGCCGGCTGGTACGGCAAGACGTTCGTGTCCGTGCACGACGCCAAGCCGCTGATCTGCCGTGACGCGGCGGGCGAGCTGTACTCCAACCAGGAGCTGGGCCAGGGCGAGGCCAGTCTGTGGACCGTCGAGTTCCGCGGCGAGGCGACGGCCACCATGGTCTACGACGGGCGCCCCGTCCTCGACCACTTCAAGCAGGTGGACGACGTCACCCTCATGGGCATCATGAACGCCAAGGGGACCCCCGCGGAGGGCCCGTACTACTACTTCTTCCTGGAGCGGGTGCCGCCGGAGGCCGGGCCGGCGGGCCGGCACGCGTGAGGCGCGTCCGCGCGGCGGTCGCCGAGGCCCCGGGCGCCCCGTTCACCGTCCGGGACGCTGTCCTCGGCGACCCGCGCCACGACGAGGTGCTGGTACGGATGGCCGCGGCCGGCCTCTGCCACACCGATCTCGGCATGCGCGACACCTGGCCGCGCCGGCGCACCCCGATGGTCTTCGGCCACGAGGGCGCCGGTGTCGTGGAGGCGGTGGGCGCGGACGTGTCCGGTCTCGCGACGGGCGACCACGTCTGCCTCACCTTCGCCAGCTGCGGCACCTGCGAACAGTGCGCGGCGGACCACCCCGCCTACTGCCTCGACGCACCCGTCCTGAACCTCTCCGGGGGCCGCGCGGACGGCACCACTCCCCTGTCCATGGGCGGCGCGCCCTTGTACGCCGGGTTCTTCGGGCAGTCCAGTTTCGCCACGTACGCCGTCGTCAGGTCCCGCGGCGTGGTGAAGGTGCCTCCGGAGCTCCCGGCCACGGTTGCCGCCCCGCTCGGCTGCGGCGGCCAGACCGGGGCCGGCACGGTGCTGAACCGGCTGCGGCCCCCGGCGGGTTCGGCGCTCGTCGTCGTGGGCGCCGGCGGAGTCGGGCTGAGCGCGCTGATGGCCGCGGTGGCCGTCGGCTGCGACCCGGTGGTGGCCGTCGACCCGGTCGCCTCCCGCCTGGCCCTGGCCACGGAACTCGGCGCGACGGCCGTCCTGGCCCCCGGGAACGGACTCGTGCGGACGCTGCGTGAGCTGACCGGTGGCGGCGCGCACCACGTCGTCGAGACCACCGGGCGGCCGGAGATGATCCGCCGGGCGGTAGCCGCGCTGCGCCCGCGTGGCGAGCTCGCCCTGCTCGGCCTCGGCGGCGAGGTGTCCCTCGACGTGAGAGGACTGCTCGCCAAGGGCGTCCGGGTGCACGGGGTGATCGAGGGCGACTCCGACCCCGGCCGCTTCATTCCCGAACTGGTCGCGCTGCACCGGCGGGGGCGCTTCCCGGTCGACCGGCTGGTCACCGCCTTCCCGTTCGAGGACATCCGCGCGGCCGAGGCCGCCATGCGGGACGGAAGCGCGGTCAAGCCGGTGCTCACCTTCGGCTGACCGGTCCGGCCCGGGTCCCGCGCGGCGGCCCCGTGGCGCGGCCGGCCGCACCGTTTCGGGTGGGGCCGGCCCGCTGACCCCGTGTGATTGACTGATCGGCATGGTCCCAGCCCCCCGCTCCGCCCGTCCGGCCGCGGCCGGGCGGGCCGCCGCGACCCGGCCGCGCAACCGCAGACAGCTCGTCGTCGAGGCGGCCGGACGGGTCTTCAGCGAGCGCGGGTACCACGCGGCGTCCATGGAGGAGGTCGCCGCGAAGGTGGGCATCACCGCCGCCGCCCTCTACAGGCACTTCCCGAACAAGTACGCCCTGTTCGCCGAGTGCGCCGACGTCATGGTGGACGGACTGGTATCCGCCCTGGACGAGGTGCCGCCCGGGGCGCCCCTGCCCGATGTGCTCCTGCCCCTGACCCGGATCACCGTCGCCCATCGCGCGTCGGGCGGTGTCTACCGGTGGGAGGCCCGCTATCTGAACCGCGAGGACCGGCGGCGCCTCGCGGCCGGGTTCGGCCGCCTCGTCGCACGGGTCGAGGAAGCGGTGCGGCGCGAACACCCGCTGGGGGACGCGCGGCTGCGCGCCGTGGCGGCGCTCGGCGCGATCGGCTCCATCACCATGCACCACACCTCCATCGCGCAGCGGCGCGCCGAGGACCTCCTGCTGACGTCGGCGCTCGGCGTCGCCGCCTGCGGCCCGGCGGCCGAGCGGCGGGCCGCGCGCCCCGTCGAACTGCCCGCCCATCCGGTGCCACGCACCCGGCGCGCGGAGATCCTGGCGGCTTCCGTGCCGCTGTTCGCCCGGGACGGCTTCGCGCAGGTGACGAACGGGGAGATCGCCCGGGCCGTGGGGCTCACGCCGTCCGCGCTGTACCGGCACTATCCCGGGAAGATCGACATCCTGGCCGCGGCGTGTCTCCAGGCCGCGGGACTGCTCGCCCAGGGGGTGGAGCAGAACCTGCGCGGAGTGACCGACCCGCACGAGGCCGTCGTCGCACTGGCGGCGACCTACGTGGCGTACAGCTTCGAGCACACCGAGCTGAACAGCGTGGCGGAGGCGGAAGTCGTCGGCCTGCCGGCAGCCATGCGGCGGCCCCTGGCCCTCGCCCAGCGGGAGCACATCGCCGTCTGGGAGCAGCAGTTGCGGCTGGCGCGCCCGGAGTTGGACCCGCGGCAGGCCCGGGTCCTGGCGCACGCGGCATTCGGGGTAGCGGTCGAGGCCGGGCGCGGACTGCGGTGGCGGGACGGCCCGGGCCACCGCGCGGCCGTGACGGCGCTGGTCGTGAGCGCCCTGGGGCTGTGAACGCCCCGGGCCCGGGGAACGAGGCCGGGCCCTGCGTACGGCCCTGGGCTTTCGCACCCCCGGCCCTTCGGACTCCGGCCGAGGGGCCGCCACGCGCGGGGCGGGGCGGCCCGGCGGTGTTCAGCCGGCCCGGTTGCCGGTGGGGATGGTGATGGGGGTGGTGGTCCCGGAGGAGCCCTTGTTGAGGAAGAGCATCGCCAGGCCGCGCACCATCTGGTCGATCGCGTAGAAGGTCCCCGGCATGACGGGCGAGAGCCCTTCGCGGAACAGGATGTACGCGGGCCAGGCGGTGCGCACCAGGCCCGCCGACAGGTAGTCGCGTTTCAGGCCGAGCCAGTCACCGACGTCGTCGCTGAGGACGTAGCGCACGAACTCGTTGAGGAAGCCCCGGGTGACACCCAGGTCGATCTGCGCGGTCAGGCCCAGCAGCTCCTCGGCCAGCGCGATGCCCTCGGTCGTCGGGGTGAGGATCGGGGTGAGCACCTGTGCCGACTGCGCCTCGGCCTGCGCCCAGCTCTGCGGGATGTGCTCGTCCGGTACGCCGAGGAGGTGGATGGCCACCTGCCACGAGTGCAGGAACGCCTCCTGGTCGGCGGCGGAGAAGGGGACCCTCCAGTCCAGCAGCTTGCGGTGCACGTAGGTGCCCAGGCTGTGGAAGGTGACCAGGATGTCGGCGGCGCTGATCGGTATGGACTCGTCGGCGACGGACCGCCAGTGCGGTGACTGCGGGAGCAGATGCCGCACCGCCGCGTGCACCACCCGCGTCTTGTTGGCGGTGACGACGAACTGCCCCTGTGGGCGGAACGCCCCGAGCTGGGCCAGGTCGTATCCGAAGGTGAACGTCTTGGCCGCCCGGTCCTGCATCTGGGCGCCGCCGGCGGACCAGTAGACGCTTCGGGCCTCGCGCGGGATGACGGTGCTCATGATGCCGCTGCCGAGCCCGTACAGCATGAACAGGTAGGTGTCCTTGCGCCGGTTGAAGTCGGCCGCGCGGTCGAGTTTGGTCTGGTCGGCCCAGGAGGGCAGCCGGTTGACCTGGTTCAGGTAGGCGCTGAACTCGGCGGGAAGCCCGCTGGGCAGCGGGTCGTTGTTGTCGACCCACGCGCCCCACGCGCGGTTGATGGCGGGGACGTGGCCGTTCTCCAGCATCTTCACCATCAGTGGATCCGCCAGATCGTCCCAGATCCACTGGGGCCCGGTCCCGTCGGCGGCCACGGCCGCCGGACCCGTGGCCGCCCATGCCCCGGCCGGGGCGGCCGCACCCGCGAGTCCGAGTGCCGCGCCGAGCGTCAGTAGTTTGCGCCTGCTGAGATTCTCCATTGACTTACCCGCTTCCCTGATGGACCAGACGGTTTCAGGAGCCCGCACAGACATGCTGTCCGGGAACCTGATGCGCTGCGGACCGCGTCGAGCAGAGGTGATGTCACATGTGATTTTCGATTAACATAGCGAGGCGCGACGCTGCCGACAATGGTGGTGACGGAAGCGGTTTGACGGCGCGCCGCCCGGACCGCTCCACGGTCCGGGCGCGCTTGGGCCGTCAGGGCATCCTGACCGTTCCCTTCGGCGCGCACTGCATCTGCTTCTCGGAGGGGATCTCGCCGCACACGCTCATGGAGTCGAGCGGCGCGTCCTTGGAGACCCCGAGCATCTTGGTGTACGAGTCGTGCTCGAAGCGGATGAAGGCGTCCGACTCCATCCCCCGGGCGTCCTTGATGATCACCTTGTCGCCGACGGCCCCGCCCTCGATCCGCCCCCAGACCGCCTGGCAGGCGGCGCTGTAGCGCAGTTCGATCTGCATGCCGCGCAGGTAGGTGCTCCTGACGGTCTTCGCGTCCCACTGGCACTCCATGGCCTGGGGATCGTTGCGCCAGCAGGTGTCCGACGTGCACTTGACCTGGATGTCCCCGGCGCCCGGGACGAGGTCCGCGCCCTGTCCGCCCGCCTTCCCGCCCTCGGCGCGGGTCTTCGCGGCGTCCGGGCCCTGGTCCGCTCCCGCGAGGTACGGGGAGAGCAGTCCGGTCGCCACCGAGCCCATCAGGGCGCCCGCCGCGATGTAGCCGATCACCGCGCAGCGCCGCCGCCACGACACCCCGGGCCGCTCGCCCGGCGTCCGCGCCCCGGCGGCCGGGTCACCGGCGGTGGTGCGCGTGGCCGTGGGCCCCCGGCCGACCGTGACCGGCACCGGGTCCGCGACCGGCGCGCCCGCCCTGGCCAGCAGGTCGAGCAGGGGTTCCGGCGGGGTGCCCGCCACGGCGGCCAACTGCTCGACCGCCACGGGGGTCGGCAGCTGCTTGCCGTTGAGGAACCTCTCCCACGAGGAGCGGCTGTAGTGCGTACGGTCGGCCAGCCCGCCGAAGCTGAGCTGAGCGCCCTCCTTGATCCTCCGCATCTCCGCGCCCAGTTGCGCGCGGACCGCTGCCGTGGCATCCAGTGCCGGGTTCTTCGGATCCGACTTCGCGTTCGACATGCAGGAGCCCCCCTCGTCATGTGCGCCCCACGCGTCGTCCCCTCCCCCGGGCCGACGCGGCGCGAGGGACACAATAGATCGGGCGTACGACAGCTCCGCAGCAGTTCAAGCGCGTGGCGCGGCGCGAATACGGGCCTGCCCGTCGCACCGGCCGCCGACCCCTTCCGGGCATCCACGAAGGTCTGCGCGGGTTGCCAGGAAACCGTGCACGCGATGCCAACTTCCGGCACGGGAGCGTCGTCGCATCGCCGTCACCGGCCCCTGTCGCCGCCCCCGCACAGCGCATCTGCTCGGCAGTCCGGCCGGGGTGAGGCGGCTCCGCGAAACGCCGAGGGGCGGCTCCGGACCTCTCCGGAGCCGCCCCTCGAAGACCCGTGGCGACGAGTCGGCGCACGCTCAGTGGTGGCCGTGGGCGGTGCTCGACGCCCCGCTGAACAGCCGGGCGACGGCCCGGAACGGCAGCGTGACCACCGTGGCGATGGCGCCGCCGATGGAACGGAACACATCCGCGATCGCCTTCAGCATGGCTACTCCTCTGTTCGGTCGCACCCCTCCGCCGGAGTGCCGCGGTTCTCTGTCCGCGACCGGGTACCCCGGCTCCCGGCGGAAAAACGTCGGGGCCCGGCGCCGGACGACGGCCAAGGGCCGGTTCCGAAACCTCCGAAACCGGCCCTGACCTGCGACTGCACCCAGCCGGGACGACAGGATGCGACCCTGCGACCCCGTGGCCCCCGGGAGCGAGAGGTCCAGCTCTCCTCTCGCGTGCACGGACCGTGCCTCAGCCCTCCCCTCGCAGCGGACCCGGTTGCCGAGACCCCCTGGCCGGCAGCCGCCTACGCGCCCGGGCTCACCCTCGACCAGCACCTCGCCGCCCACGGAGCGCTCACCGGCGGCACTCTGTTCGCCTTCACCACCGGCGCCGCCCAGGTCCACGCCGCGGTCCACGCCGCCGGAGCCGTGCATCGGGATGTCCTGCGTCAGCCACCCACTGGCGCGTGCCCACCGAGGGCCGGCTGCTGCGAGGACGGCTGTCTCGGAGCGCGTGAAGATCAGGCGTTCCACCACTCGTCGGCGGCACAGCCGACTTCGTAGTGCCACCACCCGTCCTCTTGTCCTCGGGTCAGGAGCGCCCTGATCTCCTGGAAGTCGCCACCGGCTGGTGCGTTGAAGGCCGCCATCGGGCTGGGGAACTTGTGCGTTGCGGTCTCGTCTGCGTCAGCCGCGCGGTGGCCACGCCGACAGCGCTCAGCGATCTGTGGATGCATTTCCGGGCACTTCTCCTTGCGCGTCGCGGGCGGGTTGTCGCTGACATGGGCATGCATTTCTCGCCAACGGGGCGGCGGCGTGGCGGGCTTGACACGGCCTCATGATCGTCCGGTGATACGCTCGCGTGCACATGCCACGCGCGTTTTCGCCTTGGCGTGGCTACAGCCAGGGGGGCTCTCCGGGCGGTGACGTCTGCCCACATTGGAGGGTCCGCTTGGACAGATTTCGAGAGCTGGACCACAGCCCCTCATTAGAGAGTCAGATGACGAATTTTTGGCAGGATCCGACAGTCTGGGCGCTTGCCGTCGGCGTCGCTGTCGCCGCCACGGTAATCACTCGCCAGCGAAAAACGATCAAGGCGCTGCGTCGGCAGAAGCTCGGCCTTCAGGATGAGCTGACCGCATGGCAGGGGCGGTCCGCCGGCCTCGAGTCCACCGTCACCGAGCTGCGCAGCGGCTACGACGAGGTGGTCCGCCAGGCCAAGGAAGAGGCGGAAGAGGCCACCAACACCGTACTGAAATCGGCGATGCGGACCCTTCAGGGCCTCGCCGCGGAGCAGCAGCGGGCCATCTCCGGGCTGCAGCAGAAGTACGGCGACTCGGCCATGTTGCGGGACATGTTGGACATCGACCACATGAACTCGCAGTTCAACCGGCGTGCGCAGTCCATCGCCGTGCTGTGCGGCGGGTGGCTCGGCCGGCAGCGGGAGGCTGCGTCGGTTTATGACGTGATCCGCGGAGCGCAGGGCCGTATTCGGCATTACCAGCGCATCGAGATCGCCTCACGGGTCGATTTCGCGGTGACAAGTCGTGCCGTCGAACCGATCGCACTGACCGTGGCCGAGCTGCTCGACAACGCGACCAGCTATTCCGAGCCGTCCACCATGGTCGAGGTCGAGGTGCGGACGGTGCCCCGGGGCATCTGCGTCGTGATCGACGACGCCGGTGTCGGTATGAGTGAGGAAGAACGGACGAACGCCACCGCGCTGCTGTCCAGCGGGTCGGCGGTGAGCGTATCGGAGCTCGGCAACCCTCCCGCGTTCGGTTTCGCGGTGATCGGTGCCCTGTGTGCGCGGTTCGGGTTCACGGTCACCATCGACAGCACCTCTCCCTACGGCGGCGTCCGCGCAGTGGTGATGGTGCCGAAGGAGCTGTTGACCGAGATGCCCGAGCCCAAGACGCCCAGCACCACACAAGAAGTCAGAGCCGCTGCGGCCGACCGGGCTTCGGCTCCTGCGGCGGCAGAGGGCGGGTTGCCGCGGCGACGGAACAAGCGCGGCATGGCGGTCGTGCCCGACAGCGGCCGCAGGCCCGAGGAAGCGCGGCCGGCCCTGTCGGCGGAGGCGCGCGTGGCGGCCATGGGCGCGTTTCAGCGCGGCACTCTCAGCGGTCGAGGTGCGGGGGTACCGGCCGCCGAAGGCGATAGCACTGCCGATTCACACGAAGGATTCGATGCCCCGTGAGCGACGACCTGTCCTGGATGCTCGAGGACGCCCTGCAGATCCCGCATGCCCTCCACGCGGTCCTGATCTCCGCCGACGGCCTCCAGATGTCCCGTACCGCGGAGATCGACAGGGGCGATGCCGACAAGGTCGCCGCCGCCGTCTCCGGCCTGCAGTCGCTCAGCCGGGCCGTCAGCTTCTTCTGCGGTGAGCACGGAGCGAACTGGCGCCAGACCCTCATCGAGTTCGACGGCGGCTGGGTGTTCCTGAACGCCGCGGGCGGCGGCAGCTACCTCGCCGTGGCGGCATCGGCCGAGGTCGACATGCAGGACATCACGTACCGGATGCAGCAGCTGGTCAGCCGGCTGGGCAAGGCGATGTCCACCGGTCTCCGCGGCGACACGGTCACCTCATGACGGAACCGGTCGGTCCTGAGACGGAGTTCGTGACCGAGGCCCAGGAATTAGTACGCCCCTACGTCATCACCCGGGGCCGTGACCTCCCCGACGAGGGTGAGTTCGCCCTCATCACCCTCGTCACGACGGCCGACGACGAGCAACAGCGCCCCCAGCGGCTCTCGCCCGAGGAGCAGCAGCTCCTCGAGATGTGCTCCAGCGGCTACCTCTCGGTCGCTGAGGTGTCCGCGCACTCCCAGCTGCCGCTCGGGGTGGTCCGGGTGCTGCTCAGTTCCCTCGCCGAGGGGGGCTATCTCGTGACCCGGGCGCCGGTTCCCTCGGCCCGTCCCACCAACAAGGCCTTGCTCAAGGAGGTGCTCGATGGCCTCAAGGCTCTCACTGTCTGAGGACGCCTACGTGCCCAGCGGCGCAGAACAGACCGCAGTGAAAATCCTGGTCGTCGGGCACTTCGCCGTCGGCAAGACCACCCTGATCGGTTCACTTTCCGAGATCACGCCGCTGTCCACCGAGGAGCAGATGACGACGCTTTCGGAGCGCGTCGACGACCTCAAAGGGGTTCAGGGGAAGACCACCACCACCGTTGCCCTGGATTTCGGCCGGCTGACGCTGAGCGAACGCATCGTTCTGTATCTGTTCGGCTCCCCCGGACAGCAGCGGTTCGTGAGTCTGTGGGACGACACGGCCCGCGGAGCACTGGGCGCCCTGGTGCTGGTGGACCCCGAGCGCCTGGCCGACTCCTTCGACGTCATGGACCTGGTCGAGAGCTACGGCCTCAATTTCGCCGTGGCCATCAATCACTTCGACGGCGGTACGGTCCACTCCCCGGAGGCAGTCCGGGAGGCGCTCGACCTGCTGCCCGACACCCCCGTCGTCACCATCGACGCACGCGACGAGAAGTCGTCCGTCGACGCCCTGATCACCTTGGTCCGCTATCTGTACGAGCGCGCCGACCTGGAGCACGCATGACAACCCCCTCTGTACCTCCGCCCGGCTGCCCCGCGCACGGCAGCGGGCAGCGCATACCCCTGGACAGCGCGGAGTTCGCCGCCCATCCGCACGCGTACTACCGCTACATGCGGGAGCTCGGCCCCACGGCTCCGGTCACCATCGCCCCCGGTGTCGAGGCCACGCTGGTGACCGACTACAACGCGGCTCTGGAACTGCTGCAGGATTCGACGACCTTCCGCAAGGACTCACGCCGCTGGCGCGCACTGGCTGAGGGCTGCATCCGCCCCGACAGCCCGGTCCTGCCGCTGCTGGGCTACCGGCCGAACGCGATGTTCACCGACGGCGCCGAGCACGTACGGCTGCGGCAGGCCATCACCGACTCCTTCACCCGCGTCAGCAACAAGCGGCTGAGCCGGATCGTCAGCCAGGCAGCCCAGTTCCTGATCAACCAGTTCAGCGCCCGCGGCAGCGCCGACCTGCTCCGCGACTACGCCCAGCAGCTCCCGCTGTACGTGTTCAACGAGCTGTTCGGCTGCCCGGCGGAGATCGGTGACCGGGTGCTGTTCGGTATCTCGGGCATGTTCGACGGAGTCAACGCCGAGGCGGCCAGCCAGGTCCTGCTCGGAGCGGTCAGCGAGCTGGTGGCGCTCAAGCGCTCCCAGCCCGGGGAGGACATCACGTCCTACCTGATGCAGCATTCGGCGCAGCTGAACGACGAGGAACTGGCCCACACGCTGGTGCTGCTCCTCGGTGCGGGCGGCGAGCCGGAGGGCAACCTCATCGGCAACGCCTTCTACACGATGCTGACCAACGAGGAGTTCGCGCGCCTGGGGCAGTTCGACAAGGCCTTGGACGACACGCTGTGGCGCAATGCCCCGATGTCCAACTACGCGCCCCATTACCCGGTGGTCGACACGGACGTGGCCGGGGACAAGGTGCGCGCCGGCGACTTGGTGCTGGTGTCCTTCGGCGCCGCCAACACGGCACTCGCGGACCGCGGTGCCGACACCCGCGGCCACCTCGCCTGGAGCGCGGGCCCGCACGCCTGCCCGTCGAAGGACCCGGCCAGGCTGATCGCCCTGACGGGCCTGGAGACGCTGTTCAACGCCCTGCCCGACGTGGAACTCGCCGTCCCCGCGGACAGCCTGGCCTGGCGGCCCGGTCCCTTCAACCGGGCCCTGGCCTCTCTGCCCGTGCGGTTCAACGCAGTCACTCCCCGCGCCGCGGCCGCACCGGAGCCGACATCCGTGCCCCGCCACCAGGCGCCCCCTGTCGCGGCCGCGCCCACGCCCGCGGCGCCGCAGCCCGCCGGCAAAACGGGGCGCTGGAGCAGCTTCATGAAGTGGCTGACGAACCAGTAGCCCACACCCCTTGTGATGCATGTGACACAGGCAGTTGACACAGACCGCATGAGAGATCAACTTCCTGGGTAGAACGGCGCGGAGTGTCTGGAGTGACACAAGATGAAGGAGAGACATTGGACCTCGCAAGCATCTCCGCGCCCCCATCCGCGAGCGCCCGACCGGGCCCACGGCGCACCACCCCCCGCAGACGGAACGCGTGCGGGGGCGGCGAACCCGACCAGCCGCAGGACCGAATACCCGCTGCTCCCGGCAGCGCACCGGCCCCTGCCTCCTCCCTCGTCGGCCGAGCACGCCCCCGTACCCCCGCACCGTCCCGAAGCGGCAGGCGCCACGACGTGCGAGGCACACGATGACCTCCCGCCCCGGCCCCGGCGTGCCGGCAACCAGCCCCGGTGAGACGACGCTCGGCGAGCACGTACTCGGCCAACTTCGTCGCCTGGGCACCACGGTGGGCCTGAGCAAGGCGGACACCGAGCTGTACGGACAGGTCCTCGTCGACTCCCTCGCGGGCGCCGCTCACCGGCCGCTGTCCCTGCCGCCGGCCTCGCCCACCTTCCTCTCCGATGACCACACCCCCGTCGAGTTCTCCCTCGCCGCCGCTCCGGATGCCGCCCCGGCCCTGCGCGTGCTCGTGGAGCCCGGGTGGGCCCACCACGACATGGTCGACAGCGGCCGCGCCGGACTCGCGGCCATCCGCGCCATGGGCACCCGATGGGGCTTCTCCACCGACCGGCTCGACGCCCTGGCCGACCTGTTCTTCCCCGCTGCGGCACAGGGCCCCCTGGCCCTGTGGTATGCGCTCGATCTGCGCGCCGGAGGGGTCCCAGGGGTCAAGGTCTACCTGAACCCCTCCGCCTCCGGCCCGGAAAACGCGGCCCGCACCGTGCACGAGGCACTGCTGCGGCTCGGCTACGACCGGGCCTTCGAGCAGCTGCCCCCGGCGGCGGGCTACCCGTTCCTCGCTCTGGACCTCGGCGCCTGGGCGTCCCCCCGCGTCAAGGTCTACGTGAGACACCCGCGTATGTCAGCCGATGACGCCTGCGCGCTCAGTCGTACCTCCGGCGCCACAGCGGCCGACATCCGCTCCTTCTTCCACGCGGCCGCGGGCTCCCTCGCGCCGTCCGGGCGCGGCGGAGACGACACCCTGCGGCTGGTGCGGCGGCCGGCGCTCACCTGCCACTCCTTCACCGCGGGTGACAGCGACCCGAGCGGCTTCACGCTCCACATTCCCGTTCGCGACTACGTGCGCGACGACGAGGAGGCCCTCGCCCGCGCCACAGCCCTGCTGAACCGGGCCGGTATGGACGCCACGGTGCTGAACCGAAGTCTGGGAGCGCTCACACAGCGACCCCTCGCCGACGGCGTGGGACTGATCGCCTACCTGGCCCTGGTGTACGAGCGCAACCGGCCGCCCCGGCTCACCTCCTACCTGAGTGCCGAGGCGTACCGCGTCCGGCCGCCGCAGGAGCAGTACCAGCGGCACCCCTGGATGCCTGCGCAACGCACTCAGAGCGACATGAACCTCGGGCACCAGGCCGTCGGCCACGTCAGCCCGCACAGCACACAGAAGGAAGTCACGTGGAGCCCTACCGCATCAAGGTCGTAGAACCTCTTGCCTTCACCACCCGGGAGGAGCGCGAGGCCGCGCTGAAGCGGGTCGCCTACAACCCCTTCGATCTGCGGGCCGACGAGGTCACCATCGACCTGTTGAGCGACTCCGGGACAGGTGCCATCTCCGCGGACCAGCTGGCCGCGGGAATGCAGGGCGACGAGTCCTACGCCGGCAGCCGCTCCTTCTACCGGTGGCACGAGGTCGTCTCCGAACTCACCGGCTACCCCCACATCCTGCCGGCCCACCAAGGCCGCGCGGCCGAGCGCGTCCTCTTCTCCTCCCTGCTGCGGCCCGGCACGAGCGTGCTGTCCAACACGCACTTCGACACCACCCGCGCCAACGTCGAACTGACCGGCTGCACGGCGTACGACCTGCCCTGCGCCGAGGCGAAGGACCTCGACAGCGATTTTCCGTTCAAGGGCAACATCGACCTGGTCGCCCTCGAACAGGCCTTGGAGAACGCGGACCGGACACCCGTCGCGGCCGTGCTGATGACCATCACCAACAACGGTGGTGGCGGCCAGCCGGTCAGCATGGACAACCTGCGCCGCACCGCCGAACTGTGCCGCCGCCACAACGTGCCGATGGTCCTCGACGCGGCCCGGTTCGCGGAGAATGCCTGGCTGGTGACCCAGCGCGAACCCGGCTATGCCGACCGCACCCCGCGCCAGGTCGCCGAGGAGGCCTTCCGCCTCGCGGACGCCTGCGTCATGA
Organism: Streptomyces sp. SID9727; assembly: GCF_010550605.1. Classification (GTDB taxonomy): domain Bacteria; phylum Actinomycetota; class Actinomycetes; order Streptomycetales; family Streptomycetaceae; genus Streptomyces. The sequence continues at coordinate 5,379 of NZ_JAAGNI010000091.1, read as the reverse complement.
GCGCGAAGAAGGACGGGATCGTCCACATCGGCGGCTTCATCGGCCTGAAGGACGCCGAACTCGCCGAGCGGTGCGGGGGTCTGCTCATCGCCACCGAAGGTTTCACCACCTACGGCGGTCTGTCCGGACGCGACCTCGACATGATGGCCCGCGGCCTCCTCGAAGTGACCGAGCCGGCCTACCTCGCCGAGCGTGCCGACATTGCCGCCTACCTCGCCGCACGCATCCGCGAGGCCGGTGTCGACATCGTGGAACCCGCCGGTCTGCACGCCCTCTACGTCAACGCCGGGCGCCTCCTGCCCCACATCCCCGCGCACCAGTACCCCGGAACCGCACTCGTATGCGAGCTCTACCTGCGCGGAGGCATCCGCTCGGCGGAGCTGGGGTCGCTGTATCTCGGCGAAGAGGACGAGCAGGGCAACCCTGTCAAGACGGCGCCGTACGAACTCGTACGGCTGGCGCTCCCCCGACGGGTCTACACCCGCAGCCACTACGACCACGTGGCCGCCACTCTGGCGGACATCGCGAAGAATCCTGAATCGGTCCGCGGATACCGGGTTACGGGCCAGTCCCCGATCCTCCGGCACTTCAGCATCAAGCTGGAACCCGTGACAGCCGGCGCCTGATCAGCACTCTTTGTTCCTTACGACGCGAGCCCGGCCGTCAGGTCCCGCAGCAGTGCAGACCGACCGGCCGTACCGGTCCAGCGGCAGCGTGGCAGCCGAGGGACGGCCCCGCCCCAGTGAGGGGAGGGGCCGTCTTCCGTTCTCGCGCACGCGCAGGACCCACCACTGCCCGGTGACACGGCCGCGGATGCCGGCAAACCGACGAGGGCGGCCAAGGCGAGACCGCTGATGGACGAAGGCCTTCGGCCGGGTGCCGGGACAGATCCCGGTCGGCCCCCGACTGGCCCCGGGAAATGATCAGGGCCGGTGTCGGATTTCTCCGACACCGGCCCTGATCTGCGACTGTCTCCAGTCGGGACGACAGGATTTGAACCTGCGACCCCTTGACCCCCAGTCAAGTGCGCTACCAAGCTGCGCCACGTCCCGCTGCCCCTCACCCGGTCCGGCCGGGTGGCGGCTGCAGGGAAAACATTACCTCACTCGGTGGACCGGATCGACGCGCGTGCCTGCTGGGCGCGGGCGGCCAGTCCTTCCGCGCCGCAGGCGGTCGCCAGTTTGTGGCCGCGGGCCAGTTCGCGGGGCGAGCGGATGGCGATGCCGTAGTCGACGAGCGCTTGGGCGAACTCGTAGCCGGAGGGGGACGCCTCCAGGTGGCGGACCGCCTCGCCCAGGAGGTGTGCGGACTCCTCCGGGCGTGCGAAGAGGGACACGCAGCGCAGGGCCTCGCCGATGGCGGTCTCCGTGCCGAACCGCTCCGCGTGGACCCGGGCGGTGTTGGCGAGCTGGGCGGCGCGGCCCGGGTCCTCGTCGGCGAGGGCACGGGCCAGGTCGCCGGCCCAGGGGCCCCAGATGCCGTTGAACCTGCCGCGCGGTTCCAGCGCGCGCCCGGCCGCCTCCAGCTCGGTCACCGCTTCCTTCGTACGGCCTTCGGCCAGCAGCAGGCGGCCCCGGACGCAGGGGGCGTCCGGCAGCACCATGGCGCTCGGGTACGGCAGGCCGAAGTCGTACTGGTCGGCGATCTTGCGGGCCTCGGGGACCTTGCCCCGGGCGAGCAGGGTGTCGATGAGCAGGCAGGCCGCGTCCCAGTGGACGGGGAGCCCGCTGCCGACGCGGTCCGCGAGGCGCAGTCCCTCGCGCAGGAAGCCCTCCGCCTCGGCGAGGCGGCCCCGGCGGCGGTGGACCAGGCCGAGCAGCGTGTGCGCGAAGGCCAGGTGGGCACCGCTCCAGCCGGAGATCTCGAAGGCCCGGACCGCCTCGCCGAACAGCTCCTCGGCGCGGTCGAGCCGGTCCGTGAAGGCGTAGGCGATCCCGACCATGGCGGGGAGCTCGAAGCCCCACTCGGAATCGGTCCAGCCGAGTCCGCGTGCGGGGTGGCCGTCCACCAGGGCGCGCTCGCAGAAGTCGACGATGATCTCGGCGTTCTCGCCGCGCAGCATGGCGTCGAAGGCGCGGAGGGTGAGCAGGGCGCGTTCGGCGTTGTCCCGGCCGGTGAGGTGGTCGGCGTTGGCCGCCAGCCGGCGCGAGCGGCCGGGGCCGTCCTCCTCGGTGGCCTGCATGCCCTCCCAGAGGAAGTGGGCGGCCTGGAGCCGCATCAGGCCGGGCCCGGGTGCCGTGCGCTCGGCCTCGGCGGCCAGGGCGAGGGCCGCCTCCTTGAGCTGGTTGTTGTGGGACAGCGCGGCGGCGAGCCGGAACGTGGCGTCCACCCGCAGCTCGTCCGCAAGGCCGGGCATGTCCAGGGCGGCCCGCAGGTGCTGCACGGTGGTGGCCGGGGAGCTGAGCAGCGTGGCGCAGCCGAGCTCGTACAGCAGGGTGGCGCGTACGTCGTGGCGCGGCGGCTCTTCCAGCGCGCGCTCCAGGCAGCGACGGGCGGCCTCGGGGCGCCGACGGCGAGGTGCTGCTTGGCGGCGGCGCGCAGTTGCGCGACGAGTTCCTGGTCGTCGTCCGGGTGGACCTCCAACAGGTGGCGGGAGGCCGCGGCGGGGCCGAGACCGGCGTCGGTGATCGCCCAGGCGGCCCGCCCGTGCATGGCGGTTCGGGTGGCCGGCGGGATCGAGCGGTAGATGGCGGAGGCGATCAGCGGGTGCACGAACTCCAGCGGGTCGAAGCCGCTGACGATGCGGGCCTCGCGCAGCCGGGCGGTGCAGTCCGCCGCCTCGGCGGAGCTCATCCCGGCCAGGGTCGCGGCGAGGTCCTGGGAGATGTCGGTCCCGAGGACGGCGGCCGCCCAGGCGAACCGGTTGGCGTTGGTGCCGAGCCGTTCGAGGCGGGCGACGAGGCCGCTGCCCCGGGCGGAGGCTCCGAGTTCGCGCAGGAGCCCGGCGGCCTCCTCCAGCGGGGCCAGCTCCTTGTCCTGGACCTTGGCGACGAGCTCGACCGCCTCGTACGGGTTGCCGCCGGTGACCGCCCAGACCTCGCGGCAGAACGGGTCGTCGGCGTGCTCGCCGAGGGTGGCTCGGACCAGTTCCGCGGTGGCGTCCGGGGTGAGGGCGCGCAGGGCGACCCGGATCTGCGCGGGGTGGCCGTCGGCCGCGTTGCGCGCGGCCTCGCGGGCGGCCAGCTCCTCGGGCCGGTGGGCCTGGACGACCAGCACGCGCAGGTCGCCGAGGCGGGCGGTGAACGAGGAGAGCCAGGCGAGGGATTCGCCGTCCGCCCAGTGGGCGTCGTCGATGACGAGGAGCAGCGGGCGGTGGCTGAGCCGGGACGCGAGCCGCTTCACGACGTAGTCGAGGCCGTCGCGCACACCCTGCGGATCGGGCTGCGGGCCGGAGGGCTCGGCCAGGCCCAAGGCCGGGGCGGCGCTGTCGAACCAGGGGCCGAACAGGGCCCGTACGTCGTCGGGCGGGAACTGGCCCAGGGCCGGCTGGAGCAACTGGCGTACGACGTGGAACGGCACCGAGGTGACCGTCTCACCGCCGCGTGCCGACCAGATGGTGCACCGGTCCGCCGCCATGGCCTGGATCTCCTCCAGGAGCGCGGTCTTGCCGATGCCTGCCTCGCCGCTGTAGATCAGCAGCCCGCCGGTGGCCTGTGCCCCGCACAGCGCGTCGATGGCTTGTGCGGCAGTGGCGAGTTCCGGTTCGCGCTCATAAAGCGGCCGGGACGGCTTCATGCCTACCCTCCCCCAAAGTGGTGACCATGGTGGTCGAGCCTAGTCGCGCGCGGGGTTCCACGGGCAGTGGTTCGGACAGTTCGCCGCAGGTGCGGGGCACAATCGGGGTGTGAACGAGACACGCAGGGACCGGGACTCCGAGGGACGGGCGCAGAACGCGCGCCCCCGTGACGGGCTGGGACGCCCGCTGCCGTACGGGACGCCGGGGGTGGAACGCCAGCCGGAGGGCGTCGAACGCACCGCCGGTGAGACGGTCCGTGAGGCGCAGAGGCTGCTGGACGCGGGGATGCCGTTCCACGCGCACGAGGTGTTCGAGGACGCGTGGAAGGCGGGCCCTGACGCGGAACGGGAGTTGTGGCGCGGCCTCGCCCAGTTGGCCGTGGGCCTGACCCATGCCGCCCGGGGCAACGCGACGGGCGGGGCGCGGCTGCTGCGGCGCGGCGCGGCGGCGCTGGAGGCGTACGGGGCCGGTGAGGCGCACGGGATGGGGCTCGGGGAGCTCACCGGCTGGGCGCGCGAACTGGCGGTGCGGGTGGAAGGCGCGGGCGCGGGGCCGGTGGACGCGGCGGCGGAGGCACCGAGGCTGCGGGCGAACCAGCCGTGAGGCACAAGTCGGCCTGCTTTCGACGGTGTTGGTTGACAACGGAGAACGGGCCGGGTCGCAACCATTACCATCCCGCGTCATGAGCACTTCTGACCAGGACCGAGCCGCGGACGCCCCGATAGCCGAGGACACCGCCGAAACCACCGTCGAGGGCCGGGCCGAGGACGTCGCGGACGGGCTTGCGGACGGTCTCGCCGAGGGCGAGGACACCGACGGGCGCCGGCTGACCCCCCGGCAGGCGAGACGGCTGCGCGTCGTGCTGTCCTCGGTCGGGATGGCGGCGATGGCGGTGGTGCTCGGGCTTCGGCTCGCGAGCCGCGCCTCCGTCCTGGTGGTCGGGGTCTACGGGCTGGCGCTGATCCTCTGCGGGATCGTGATCGAGTTGAGCCGGAACGGACGTACGAGGCTGGGCAGTTGGCTGCTCGCCGTCGGGCTGGTCGCCGCGATCGGCTCGGACTGGCTGCTGATTCCCTGAGCGGCCGCCCCCGCTCAGCCGAGCCGGAGTCGCACCCTGCCGCCCCGCGGGTCGACGCGTCCCAGCCAGTCGGCGGCGAGGGAGAAGGAGCGGCCCGGCGCGACGGAGCGCACCAGTCGTTCGCGGTGCAGCAGTGCCCCGTCCTGGACGGCGACGAGCAGCGGCACGGTCAGCCGCCGGCCGGTCCGCACCAGGAGCCGGCGCCCGCCGGGTCCGGCGAGGTTGGGTGCGATCCATTCCAGCGGTGCGGCGACGGCGAGCGGCGGGCCGCTCGCCGGCCAGGTCCCGGCGGCGAGGTGGGCCAGCACGGGTCCGGTGACGGCCCGGCCCTCGCGGGCGGCGGTGGCCGCGCTCTCCCCGCCGTGCAGGAGGTTGCCGACGGCGAAGACCCCCGGCAGTCCGGTGCGGTGGGCGGGGTCGTGCGCGGGGCCGCGCGTACCGGGGTCCATCGGGAGGCCGCCGCGCCGGGCGAGTTCGTGGTCCGGGATCCAGTCGGCCGTGAAGACCACGGTGTCGCAGGCCAGGGTGGCGGTCCGGCCGTCCGCGTGGCGCACGCGGACGCCGG
>NZ_JAAGNI010000073.1 GCF_010550605.1 Streptomyces sp. SID9727 | reverse complement strand
CACGGCCGCCGCGGTGGCGATGCCGGTCACCTCGCGGCCGACCGTCGCCCGCAGCTGCCCGGGGGTCGCGCCGACCGCGCGCAGCAGCGCGAGTTCGCGGGCCCGCTGGTGGACCGCCTGGGTGACCGTGCCGGCCACCACGAGCACGGCGATCATGAGGACGGTCGCGCACAGCATGGCCAGCAGGCTGAGCAGGCCGGCCCGGCTCGGCGCCGCGTCCAGGAACTCCGCCTGGCCGCGTCCGTCGCCGGTCAGGACCCGCAGCAGGGAGCTGTCCTGCGGGTCCCGGCTGCCCTCGGCGGCGTCATGGGCGGGATGGGCGCCGTCCAGGGCCTTGCGCAGGGCGGGGTAGAGCTCGTGCACGCTCACGCCGTCGTCGGCGACCACGCCGATGGCGTCGACGGTGCCGGGGTGGCCGGACAGCCGGGCGGCCTCGCCCTCGGTGAAGAAGACGGCGCCCTGGTGGGCGAGTCCGGTGTCGTCGGCCTCGCCCTGCGGGGCGACGATGCCGGAGACAACGTAGTCGGCGGGTGCGTCGAGCATCTGGAGCCGGAGCCGGTCGCCGGGGTGTACGCCCGCGCGTGCGGCGAGGTCGCCGTCGACCGCCACTTGGCGGGCCTTCGCGGGGGCTTTGCCGGTGCGCAGGGTGAACGGGGCGAGTGCCGCCGTCGGCCAGCCGTGGCCGTACACGGGCGCGGTGCCGGAGTCGCTGTCCGGTCCGGGCACGCCCCGGCCGTCGGGGGCGGCGAGGGCGACCGGGAAGCTGCTGTCGGGGACGGCGGCGCGTACGCCGGGCACCTCGGCGAGCCGGTCCACGACGCCGGCGGGGACGCGGACGCGTTCGGTGAGCGACTGGGTGACCGTGGTCATCGGGTCGCCCCAGGGCTTGGCCCGGTAGCGGGTGGTCTGGTCGGCGGCGACGACAGCGGTGGTCGCCGCGTACCGCTCGACGTGGGCGTGGCCCACGAACGCCGACAGGGTGGCCAGGGCGAAGCTGCCGAGGAGGAGCGCGGTGAGCACGAGGGCGGCGAAGACGGCGGCCCATGCCTTGCGGTGCAGCCGCATGGAGCGGCGGGCGAGGAAGCGGGCGGTGTGCAGGCCGCGTCCGACCGGCTCGCCGTGCCGCTTCCGGGGCCCGGTGCGGCCGGCGGGCGGCCGGGTGCCGACGGCCACGGTCATCGCTCCCCGAGCCCGGCGAGCCGCCGGGCCACGGTCTCCGGCGCGGGGCGGTCCTCGCGGGCGACGACGCGTCCGGCCTCGATGAAGACCGCCTCGTCGGTCCAGGCGGCGGCCTGGGGGTCGTGGGTCACCATCACCACGGTGTGGCCGGACGTGTCCACGGCCTCGCGCAGCAGCCGCAGCACCTCGCGGGCGGTGACGGGGTCGAGCGCCCCGGTCGGTTCGTCGGCGAAGACCACGGCGGGGTCGGTGACCAGGGCCCGGGCGATGGCGACGCGCTGCTGCTGGCCGCCCGAAAGACGGAGCGGGGAGTCGTCCGCGCGGTCGCCGAGACCGACGGACGCCAGCATCGTGAGGGCGCGCTCGCGCACGGCGGGGTCCTGGGGGTCCATGCCGCGCAGGAGCAGCGGCAGGGCGGTGTTCTCGCCGACGGTGAGCGACGGTACGAGGTTGAGGGACTGGAAGACGAAGCCGATCCGGTCCCTGCGCAGCCGGGTGAGCGCCGCCTCGGACAGCCCCGACAGGTCGGTGCCCCCGACCCGTACCGTGCCGGAGGTGGGCTGGTCGAGCCCGGCGGCGCACTGCAGGAAGGTGGTCTTGCCGGAGCCGGAGCGGCCCATGACGGCCAGGAAACGGCCCGGCGGCACTTCCATGCTCACGTGGTCCAGTGCGTGGAAGTCCCTCCCGCCGCGCCGGTAGCGGCGGGTGACGGATTCGAGGGTGAGCGCGCAGGCGCCCGCCGCCTCCGTTTGCGCGGGCCCGTGGGTCCGTTTCCTCATGCGCAGTGCCATTGGTTCGCCTTCCGGGTCGTGCTCCTGCCCCGCCTCTGTGGCGACGGTAGGGCCGCGACCAGGGTCGGCACGATGGAGCGCTCACCCGTGTACGGGTTCAGCCGGCACCACCCGGCTTCCGGGGGGTTGAGTCCACTGACCGGGGGCCCTGCCCGCCAACTACGGTGCCTTCATGGCGCACTTCTCCTCCCAGCTCCAGCGGTCCTGGCAGGCGTCCTGCCATCTGTTCTTCGGGCTGCCGGTGGCCATGGCCGCGTTCCTGGGCTGCTTCGCGGTCCCGGCCGGGGTGTTCTTCACGCTGGTGCTGGTCGGCGCTCCGGCCTGGCCGGAGATCGTGCGTGTGCTGCGCCGGTTCGCCGGTTACGAACGGGTGCGGGCCGGCGGGTGGCTGGGGAAGCCGGTTCCGGAGCTGTATCTGCCGCTGGACGGCTCGCCGAGCGACCGGGTGCGCCTGGCGCTCACCGATCCCGGCACGTGGCGGGACGCGCTCTGGCTGCCGTACGCGACCCTCAGCATCCTCGGCTTCAGCGCGGGCGTGCTGGTGCTGTGGCCGGTGGCGCTGCTCGTCGACGGTACGGCGGCCGTGTTCGGCCGCCGCCCCCGTGCGCTGCCGGTGTTGGAGGACCTGGCGGACGCACAGGCCCGGTGGACCGCCGCGCTGCTGAAGCCGTCGCCATCGGCGAGACTCGGCCAACGTGTCGCTGAGCTCTCCGAGTCCCGGGCCGGGGCCATGGAGTCGCACAGCGCCGAGCTGCGCCGTATCGAACGTGACCTGCACGACGGGGTGCAGGCCCAGCTCGTGGCGCTGTCCATGAGGGTCGGGCTGGCGCGCCAGCAGGTGAGGAGCGATCCGGACGCGGCGACGCGGTGGCTGGCCGAGGCCCAGGAGGAGATCGACGCCACGCTCGCTGCGTTGCGGGGCATCGTGCGTACGGTGCATCCCCCGGTTCTCACGGACCGCGGACTGGCCGGGGCGGTGCGCGCGCTCGCGGTCTCGGCGGACATTCCGGTGGAGATGAATCTGGCGGTTGTGGAGAACGGTCACCGGCTGCCGGCGGCCGTGGAGGCCGCGGTCTATTTCGTGATCGCGGAGTGTCTGACGAACATCCGGAAGCACAGTGGGGCGACCCATGCCTCAGTACGCTTCACCAGGGCCGACGGGTCCCTTCAGGTCGTCGTCACCGACAACGGGCGCGGCGGGGCCGAGGAGCGCGGCGGGAGTGGGCTGCTCGGCGTCCGCCGCCGGGTCGCGGCGCTCGACGGCACGACCGAGATCACCAGCCCTCCCGGAGGGCCGACGAGGACGAAGGTGGAGCTGCCATGCGGATCCTGATCGCGGAGGACAACGCGTTGCTCCGGGAGGGGATGACGTTGCTGTTGACGCACAACGGCCACGAGGTGGTGGGGACGTGTGTGTCGGGGCCGGAGATCATGCCGGTGCTGCGCCGCACCCGGCCGGACGCGGCGGTCCTGGACGTGCGGTTGCCGCCGAGTTTCCGGGACGAGGGTCTGCGCGCGGCGGTCGCGGCCCGGCAGGAGTTCCCGGGCCTGCCCGTTCTCGTACTGTCGCAGTACGTCGAACAGGCTTACGCGGCAGAGCTGCTGGCCCTCGGTGCGGGTGGGATCGGCTATCTGCTCAAGGACCGGGTGGGCCGGGTCGAGCAGTTCCTGGAGGCGTTGGAGCGCATCGCCGAGGGGGGCACGGCGCTGGACCCGGAGGTGGTCAACGAGATCCTCCAGCAGCGGGCGTCGGCGCGGTCGCTGGACGGGCTGACGGCGCGCGAGCACGAGGTGCTGGAGCTGATGGCCCAGGGGCTGGCGAACGCGGCCATCGCGGAGCGGCTGTTCGTCACGGAGCGGGCGGTCAGCAAACACATCCGGGGGATCTTCGACAAGCTGAACCTGCCCGCGGAGGGCACCAGTGTCCACCGCCGCGTGCTGGCGGTCCTCGCGTACCTGGGCACCGACGTCACGGGCGAGGCGTCGCGGTAGACCGCAGCCGTCTCTGTGACGGTGTCAGCCGAAGTCACCGAGGTCGGTGCATGTCTTGCGCAGCGCCTTCAGCCGGCCGTTCTGCTCCGACACGTATTCCGGGACCGATCCGGCTTCCAGGTTCTCGCCGGCGGCGGACCGCAGTTCCTTCGCGGTCTTCTCGGCGGCGTCGCGCAGTTCGTCGTCGGATGCCCGGCCGGCGATCCTGTCGATCCTGTCGGCCCGGTCCCGTACGTCCTCGCGGGCCTCGTCCGCGTTCGACGGGTTCGGGTCGAAGAGCGCGATGTCGAGGATGTCGAGGCACAGGTCGCCCCGGTCCAGCGCGTCCTGCGCAAAATCGCAGGCGGTCAGTCCGAGTGCGGCCGGCACGGCGATGATTCCGCCGGCCAGGAGTGCGGTCCACCTCCGGTGCGGTCGCGATAAGCGGGTCCGCGTGCCCGGTGACGAGTTCATGGAGCTTTCTCTCCCTGCGTACGTGGTCAGCCCGCGGACCGGCGCCAGCGGACGACCGCCCAGATCACCGCGATCGTGTCGAGGGCGAAGCCGGCGCTCATCACGGCGGTGTGGGTCCCGTCGTCCACGGCGTGCGAGACCACGGAGGTGAGCATGGCGCCCGCGAGGAAGACCAGCAGTGGTGGCACGTACCACGCTCCCCTGGCCTTGCGGGAGGCGCGGTCCTCGTCGTAGTCGGTCGAACGTGCCATGAGAACTCCTGTTTCGCTCCGTGCGCGTCGCGCGGTCCCCCGCGCCGTCGCCTCCATGCTGCCCGGCCGGGGGGTGCGGGTCAGTACACCGCGCACCCGAACCGGGGTGAAGCCTGCACCACCATCCGGGCTTCCGGGGCTCTCGTACCGCCGTTTTCGCCGGCCGGGCCGCCGCGGAGCAGCCGCGCGGCGCCGGCGGCGGCTGAGGGGTCAGGCGAGAACGAGCGGCAGTCGCGCCGCCAGGCCACCCAGTTCCGCCGTCTGCGCGGGGGTCGGTGCGCGGCGCCCCGTGCCGATCAGCAGCGCGTCGGCGTCCGCCAGCGACGCGGGGAACGTGGCACCCGCGACGGACTCCAGGGCGGTGCGGGACACGGCCAGGGTCTCGGCGGGCGGCCCCGGGGCGGCGGGCAGGTGGGCCACCAGGTCGAGGTGGTGCAGGGTGCCTTCGAGGACGTACGCCGAGAGGTAGTCGGCGACCGTGAGGACCATGTCTTGCGTACGGACCCGGGCGGCCGGGTCCGCGAGACCGGCGGCGCGGACGGCCGCTGTGCCGATGTCGTCGATGTGGTGTTTGAGCAGGCGCGGTTCGCCGTACGCCGCCGCCAGCCGGGGGATGAGCGCGTCGAGCGGGTCGTCGCCCGTCGGGGGCTGGGGCAGGAGGTCCCAGTAGCCGGGCGCGTCGGTCGTTGCGGGTCCGTCGGCGGGGGTGACAAGGGTGATCAGGACGTCCTGCGCGTCGATGACCAGGTGGCACACCAGGTCCCGGACGAGCCATCCCGTGCAGCCGGAGGGTTTCCCGAATTCCTCGTCGGGAAGACCGGCCACGGCGTCGAGCAGCGCATTCCAGGAGCGCGAAAAGGGGTGCATGGGCCCACGCTAGGGCGTGTCCGCCCCCTTCCGCAGGGGTGCGGCCGCGGCCACGTCTCGGTCCAGGGCGGTTTCCAGCATCCCGAACGCGTAGGAGGCGTGAAGGGGCAACTCCCGCAAGGCCGTGCCCCCGACGCCCCGTCAGCGCCCCGGCCAGGCGATGTCGTCCACGGCGAGGAAGGGTTCGCCGGCCAGTGCCGCCGGTGTGGCCCCGGTGAACGCCATGACGTCGCGGTGCAGGTGGGACTGGTCGGCGTAACCGGTGTCGGCGGCCACCCGGGCCGGCCCCTCTCCCGCGACCAGGCGGTGGGCGGCGTGGTCGAAGCGGAGGAGGGTCGCCGCGCGCTTGGGCGGCAGCCCGAGCTGGGAGCGGAAGCGGGACCACAGCCGCTTGCGGCTCCAGCCGACTTCGGCGGCGAGCTCCTCGATCCGGGGCAGGCCGTGCCCGTCGGTGAGCCGCCGCCAGGCCCGCGCCACCTCCGGGTCCACCGGGGAGCCGGCCGCGTACCGGCGCGTGATGAGGGCCTCCGCGAGCGCGAAGCGGGCCTGCCAGGACGGGGCTTCGCCGAGCTGTTCGCGGATCCGGGAGGCATCGCGGCCCCACAGGGCGTCCAGCGGAACGACGGCACCGTCGAGCTCGGAGGGCGGGACACCGAGGACCGCGCGGGCGATGACCGGGGACAGCCGCACCTGCACGCACTCCACGTCCCGCCCGCGCACCCGTACCGCTCCCCCGGAACCGAGCCCGGGACCGGCGACGAGGCATCCGCGCTGCTGCTCACCGGTGGCGCGGTCGAGGACGGGTGTGCCGGCGCCGAATTCGAGGAGCAGCGTGACCGCCGGGTGCGGGACCATGCGCAAGGCGTCCAGGTCGTGCACGCCGAACCCGGCCATGGTGACTCCGGCCACTCGGCTGGGCCGCTGCGGACGGGCGACGTCCCACGCAGTCGTGCCGTGCATGAACGTGTGCACCCCTCCATGCTACGAGGGGCCGGCCGGAACATTCGTTCAATACGCGGGCGGGGGCCGGTCGCGACAGTGGAGTCATGACTGCTTCGAGGACCACCGAGTCGTCGCTCCTCACCCTGGACGACGGCGACACCATCCATGTGTGCCAGGACGGGCCGCGCGAGGCCCCCGTACTTCTGCTGATCCACGGTTCGGCGTCCTCGGCGCGCTCGTGGGACGCGCTCGTACCGCTGCTGACGGGAGCCGGGAGCGGGGCCGGGGCCGGGGCGCACCGCGTCGTGCGCGTCGATCTGCTCGGGCACGGCGGCTCGGACAAGCCGGGCGAAGGCCGTTACGCCGTGCCCGACCAGGCCCGGCGGGTCGGCGAGGTGCTGGACCGGCTCGGTGCGGGGCGGGCCGTGGTGGTGGGGCATTCCAGCGGCGGGGTGACCGCGACGGCCCTCGCCGAGGAGCGTCCCGGGCTGGTGTCGGCGCTGGTGCTCGTCAACACCGGCCCGAACCTGGGCGCGTTCATCGCCACCGGCTCCGGCGCGGCCGGTCCCGCCCAGTGGCCGCCGAGCGACGAGCAGATCCGGCAGCTCGCGAGCACGGGCTTCAGCCGCCCCGGCTACCGGGTGCCGGACGCGCTGCTGGACGAGGTCCGCGCCATGACACCGCACTCCTTCGCGGCCACCATGCAGGCCACCCGCGCGTACATGGAGGAGCGGGCGCTGCCGGAGCGGCTGGCGGTGCTCGGCAAGCCGCTGCTGGTGCTCTTCGGCGAGGACGACCGGCGCTGGCGCTCCTCGTCCGCCGCCGACTACCGCGCCGTGCCGGGCGCCCGGGTGGAGTTGCTGCCGGGGCTGGGCCACTCGCCGATCCTGGAGGACCCGCCCCGGGTCGCCGGGCCCCTGCTGGACTTCGCGGCCCCGCTTCGCTGACGGGAGGACGTCGTGCGGATGCTCCTCGGGGGCCGGGACCTCCTACGGCCGGTCCAAGGCGGCTTCCACCTCGTCCATCACGTGCTGCCAGTGGGTCCGCCCGCGCTCGCGGTCCTCCGCGCTCGCCAGGTGCTCCTGGTGGAAGCGGAGCGTCGTGCGGGCGCCGTCGGCGGCCGGGGCCATGGCCACCTGGAGGGTGGTGGTGCCGCGGGTGACGCGGATGCGGTCCGCCGGGCGGTAGCCGCGTACTTCGCCGGTCACTCCCGCCGCGGTCCGGTACGGCGCGCCGCGCTCCGGGGTCAGCGCCGCGTCCGGGCCGAGCCAGAGGGCGAGTCCTTCGGGGCCGCTGATGAAGTCCCAGACGACGGACGGGGGGTGGGGCAGGGTGCGGGACACGCCGATCTGCCAGCCCGCGTCCCTGGTGAGTCCGGTGGGCATCGGTCATCCTTCCTCGGAGTGGCGGGCGCGCAGCGCCCTGACCTTGTGACGGTTGCCGCAGTGCTCCATCGAGCACCAGCGGCGGCGGCCGGGACGCGAGGTGTCCACGTAGACGAGATGGCAGTCCTCGGCGGCGCAGGTGCGGACGCGGTGCGCGTGGGCGCCCGTCAGGAGCTCGACGGCGTCGCGCGCGACGGTGGCGGCCAGTGCCGTCCCGCTGGGGGTGCCGGCCCAGCGGCGGCCGCCGTCCGGGGCGATGGCGGGCGCCAGGGCGGGGCGTGCGGCGGCCTCGTTGATGACCGCCAGGTCGCCGGGCGGGTGCGGTTCGCCGCGCGTGTGGGCGATGACCACCCGGAACAGGGCGTCGCGCAGCATCCGTAGCGCCGCGACCTCCACCGCGGAGACGGCGAGCTCGGGGGTCGGGGTCAGCCGGGAGCGTTCCGCCCAGGCGGTCACGTCGGCGGGCCCGTGCAGGACCTCGTACCGCTGGTAGGGCCCGGGGCCGCCGGTCGTCAGCAGCTCCAGGCACAGGGTGCCCGGGTCGAACCGGTAGGTGACACCGGTGGTGGACCGCAGGGTCAGTCCCGGGGGCGCAGCGTCCATGTAACCACTATAAGTGGTTACTAGTGACGCGCGCCACAGTCCCGCCATGTCACATCCGAGGGCCCCGCCCCCATCCCCTGGTCGTCAGCAGCCGATGGAGAAGGGACCGATCATGAATACGCAGCAGGAAACTCGTACGGGCGGCAAGCACCACGTGGTGGTTCTGGGGGCCGGGTACGCGGGCATGGCCGCCGCCGTGCAGCTGGCGGCCCGGACCGGGAAGCGCCGGGACACCGTGCGGGTGACCGTGGTGAACGCGGGGGAACGGTTCACCGAGCGGATGCGGCTGCACATGACCGCCGCCGACCGTCCCCTCGACACGATGAGCGTCCCGGAGATGCTGGAGGGCACGGGCGCGCGGTTCACGCAGGGCTGGGTGACGGCGGTGGACGCCGGGGCCAGGACCGTACGGATCGACGACGAGCGCGTCCTGTCCTACGACACGCTGGTGTACGCGCTGGGCGGGGTCGCCGACACCTCGCCGGTGCCCGGCGCCGACGACTACGCGTACACGCTGAGCAGCGCCCAGGACGCGCAGCTGCTCGCCGACCGGCTGAAGGCCCTCGGTGGCGAAGCTCCCGAGGGCGGCGAACGCGGCAACGGCACCGTGGTCGTCGTCGGCACCGGCCTCACCGGCGTCGAGTCGGCGGCGGAGATCGCCGAGCGGTACCCCCGCCTCGACGTGGTGCTGCTGGGCGGCGAGGAGCCCGGCGCGGCCATGAACGACAAGGCCCGGGCGCATGTACGGGCCGCCCTCGGCCGCCTCGGCGTGCGGGTCCGCAGCGGCGTCCGCGTGGCGAAGGTGCTTGCCGGTTCGGTGGAGTTGGAGGGCGGCGAGAGCATCGCGGCCGACGCGGTCCTCTGGACGGGCGGCACCCGGGTGGCACCGCTCGCGGCCGCCGCCGGCCTGGAGGTGGACGAGCGCGGACGGGTCGTCACCGACCGGGCGCTGCGCTCGGTTTCGCACCCCGACGTGTACGCGGTCGGCGACGCGGCCGCGATCAGCCAGGGCTACGGGGTCATGCACGGGACCTGTCAGGGCGGCATGCCGACCGGGGTGCACGCGGCGCTGTCGATCGACCGGGTCCTCAGGGGCAAGGAGCCGAAGCCCTTCCGGTTCGGCTACTACCACACGCCGGTGAGCCTGGGACGGGGCGACGCGGTGGTGCAGTTCACCCGGCCCGACGACAGCCCGCGCCGAATCTGCCTGGTGGGCGCGATGGCCGTCCGGTACAAGGAGACCGTGACAGCCTCACCCTGGCCGACGTACGGCCGTATGAAGAAGATCCCCGCGTCGGGCGCGTTCTGGCCTCGCGGAGGCCGCTTCACCCGCATCCGAGGGGAAAAATGACCAGCGCAGCCGACCGTTTCGCCCATCCCGACCGTCTCGCCCATCCCGGTCAGCAGGTCTTCCTGGAGTACCGGCGCCTGCTGTTCTCCGTGGCGTACCGCGTCCTCGGCACCGCCGCCGATGCCGAGGACTGCGTCCAGGACGCCTGGCTCAAGTGGTCCGCCGCGGACCGTTCGCAGGTGGCCGACCCCAAGGCGTACCTGACCCGCATCGTGACCAACCTGGCGCTGGAGCGGCTGCGGTCCGCCCGGTACAAGCGGGAGACGTACGTCGGGCCGTGGCTGCCCGAGCCCATCCTGACCGGCGGGGGCGCTCCCGAGACCGTCCCGGACGCCGAATCGGCCGCGCTGGGCGCCGAGTCGGTGTCGATGGCCATGCTGGTGGTGCTCGAAACGCTCAGCCCGCTGGAGCGCGCGGTGTTCGTGCTGAAGGAGGTGTTCGCCTTCAGCCACGCCGAGATCGCCGAGGCGGTGGAGCGCTCCGAGGCGGCGGTACGGCAGGCCGCGCACCGCGCCCGTGAGCACGTGCGGGCCCGGCGCCCGCGCTTCGAGGCGGACCGGGCGAGGCAGCGCGAGGCGGCGGAACGTTTCCACGCCGCCGCGACGGGCGGTGACGTCAACGCGCTCCTCGAACTCCTCTCCCCCGACGTCACCCTGTGGACCGACGGCGGCGGCAAGGTCCGCCAGGCCCTGCGCCCGGTGACCGGCGCGGCCACGGTGGCCGGCTGGTTCTCGGCGATCGGCACGGTCGCCTACCAGGGCGTCGAGCCCGCCGACATGAAGGCCGGACTCGCGGAGATCAACGGCGGCCCGGGGCTGGTGTTCAGCGGCCCGGACCGCGTCATCGCCACTATGACCTTCGACTTCGACGCGCAGGGGCGCATCACCGCGATCCACAACGTGGCCAACCCGGACAAGCTGCGGGCGGTCTCCGAGGGTGTCGCGTACGACATCGGGGCACGGTAGCCCTCGCCCGATCGGGTCGAAAAGCGGCGGCGCCGCTCCGCCTTCCACGCCTGCCGGTGGAGCGGCTACAAGATCGTCTACGAGTCGCCACCGGCTCGGCGGAGCGCGCCCGGCACGTCGCGGCGCCACGCCACCGTCAAGCCCGGGCCCCGCGCCCGGGCTCGCACGAAGGAGATCCCGTGATCGCACAGGGCAAGCGGATCCTCGGCTCCCTGGCCATGGCATTCGCCGCCGCGGCCTCGCTGACCGTCGCCGTACCCGCAGGGTCCGCCTACGCCATCGACCACGTGGAGTGCGTCGGCGGCGCGGACTTCCTGAAGATCTACTCCCACCTCGACGGCCGTCAGAGCGTCGACTGCTACGCCAACGCGGGCCGGACCGATTTCGGCGGCTGGTGGGCCGACCGGATCGTCACCGGCAACAACGACCTCATCTACTACGACGTCAACGGGGACTCGGTCCGGATCAACCGCTGGACGGACATCACGTTCCCGAACAACCCGCCCCGGATCAGGAGCATCCAGATCCTGTGAGCGCGCGGAAGTGAACCACCGGCCACCGTCGTGCGCGAACGGCGGTGGCCGTCAGACCACGTCGAACTCGTTGCCCTCCGGGTCCAGCAGGGCGGTGGCGTAGAAGTCCATGTCCGGCATCTCCCTGACCTGCGCGACCGTGGCACCGGCCTCGACCAGTCGCGCCACCGTGGCGTCGACCCGCTGCTTGCGGACTTCGAGCGGGACGCCGCGCCCCCCGCCGACCTTGAGGTCGAAGTGCCACCGGTTCTTGACCGCCTTCACCTCCGGGACCCGCTGGAACCACACCCGCGGCCCGTGCCCGGCGGGATCGACGATCGACTCCGGCAGGTCCCCGGAGCCAGGAGGCAGTTCCTCCGCCGGCACCCCCATGTCCTCCCAGTAGGCGCGCCAGGTGGCATGCCCCTCCGGCGGCGGCTCGGGGACGTAACCCAGGGCCCCGGCCCAGAAGGCCACCATCCGCTGCGGGTCGGCGCAGTCGATCACCAGCTGCATCGTCATCTCGGCCGTCATCCCGAACTCCCTCTCACTCTCCATCGCCGGAGCATCCCAGACGGGTCTGACAACGCAGCGGGAGCGCCTTGACCTCAAGTCCGCTTGAGGGATGAGTCTTGCACCATGACTACCGAAGAGGTGCAGCGGCAGCTGCGGTACCTGACCGACCGTGCCGAGATCACCGACCTCCTGGACCGCTTTCTCCGTTCCCTGGACCACGGAGTCCTCGACGACGAGTGGGCCCGCGCGTTCCACACCGAGGACGTCACCGCCGAGATGCCCATCGGCACCGTCCACGGCCGCGACGCCGTGCTGGACCGCGTGCGGCAGGGCATGGCGCTGTTCGACCGGACCGTGCATTTCGGTACGAACAGTGTCATCGACATCGACGGCGACAGGGCCACGGCTCGTGGTGCCCAGCTGAGCACCCACGTCCTCGCGGACGGCTCGGAGGGCGTCTTCGTCTCCGCCGGGCACACCGACACCGAGCTGGTCAGGACGGCCGACGGCTGGCGGATCTGCGCCACCGCGCTGCGGATCGTGTGGACCCGCGGAAATCCGCCGCGCCCGCCCGCGGAGTTCGTACCGGCCGCCGTCTGACGCGCCCACCCGGTGTGGCGGGGGTCACGGGAACCCGCCGCGCCGGCCGGAGAGGTAGGGGTGTGAGATGTGATGATCAGGAAGACCGGGAGCGCATGCGCACACGCATCAGGGCGGGCGACCGCCAGGCGTTCGCCGCGCTCTACGAGGAGTTCGCGCGGCCGGTCTACAACCATGCCTACCGGCTGACGGGCGACTGGTCGACGGCCGAGGAGGTCATGTCCGAGACCTTCCTCGCCGCCTGGCGCACCCGGCACGCCGTCGAGCCGGAGGGCGAATCGCTGCTGCCGTGGCTGCTCGGCATCGCCACGAACAAGGCCCGCAACGCCAACCGGGGCACCGGCCGGCGCCTCGCCTTCCTGGCCCGCCGCCCCGCCCCCGAGCCCGTCGCGGACATCGCGGACGCCGCGGCCGGGCAGGTGGACGACGCCCGGCGGCTCGCCGCGGTCCGGCAGGCGCTGGACGGGCTGCGCCGCCAGGACCGCGAGGTGCTGGCCCTGTGCGTCTGGTCCGGCCTCGATTACGCGGAGGCCGCCGAGGCGCTCGGCGTCCCCGTGGGCACGGTGCGGTCGCGGCTGTCCCGCGCCCGCGAACGGCTGCGGCGGCTCACGGACGAGCGGCTGGCCCGGGAACGGAACGACCACGGCACGGAACCCCGCCCCCGTCGCGGAGAGGTACAGGGCAGGGCCGCGTTCGTGGCCCTGCCCCTCCAGGAGGAAGCCCGATGAACGACCGCACCTCCGGCCCCACCGGGGCCGAACGCGAGGAACTGGCCCGGCTGCTGCCGGCCCCGGCCGAACGGGACCTGCCCCCGGGGCGCCATCTCCACCACAAGGAAACCCTGATGCAGCTGATCGACCAGGACGGCGACCGCGTGACCGCAGGCCCCCGGCCCCGCCGCCTTCTGCGCCCCGCCGTCCTGCTGCCCGCCGCCGGGCTGGCCCTGGGCGGGATCCTGTTCACGGCCCTCGCCGTGACGGGCCGGGACGAGGCCCCCCGCACCGCCGCCACGGCCACGGCCCCGCGCGGCGCGACCGTGCTGCTGGACCGGATCGCCACGGTCGCCTCCAAGAGCGACGCGATCGGGGTCGCCGGTGACCAGTACGTGTACGTCAGGACGTTGCAGGCCGAGAACACGGGCGCGTTCGGCGGTCCGGTGAAGCTGGGCAGGCCCGGTGAGCGCGAGGTCTGGATGACGCAGAAGCCCGGACCGGTGATCGATGAGGGCCTGATCCACCAGGACGGCGCGTACTACCCGATCACGGTCGGCGTCCCGGACGGCGAGAAGCCCGTCGGCTACCCGGAGGGCCTCAACCGGCCGACGTACACCTGGCTCGCCTCCCTGCCCACCGACCCCGATGCCCTGCTCCGGCGGCTCGCCGCCGAGATCACCACGGACCAGGACGCGCGGAACACCCCGGCCGACGAGCGGGACCCGGACCAGGACGCCTTCGAGGCCATCGGCGAGCTGCTGCGGGAGACCCTGATGCCGCCGCGGACCGCGGCCGCCCTGTACAAGGCCGCGGCGAGAATTCCCGGTGTGAGCGTGGACACCGACGCGGTGGACGCGGCCGGCCGGCACGGCATCGGCGTGGCCCGTGACAACGAGCGCGCCGGCTGGCGCACCGCCTGGATCTTCGACGCCAAGACCCTGGCATACCTGGGTGAGCGGACCTACCTCATCCGGGACACCTCCATGGGCCGGAAGGGCACCGTCACGAACACCTCGGCGGTCCTGGAACGCGCGGTGGTCGACGCCCTCCGCGAGAAGCCGTCGACCAGGGCCTGATCCGGCCGGAGGGCCCTAACCTGACGGTATGACGGACGCGGTACGGGGAAGCGGTGAGGCGGCGCTCCGGCGTCCCGAAGGGGGACCGGGCGGGGCGCCCCTCGCCGTACCGAACGCGCTCGGCGCGCTGTGGGCGGTCCGGCACGGGCAGAGCACCGCCAATGTCGCCTTCGCCGAGGCCGAGCGCGCCGGGGCGGGTGCGGCGCCCCTGGAAGGCCGCGACCGCGACGTACCGCTGTCCGCCCTCGGCCGGGCACAGGCGCGGGCGCTCGGGCAGTGGCTGGTGGAGCGCGCCGGGGACCTGGACCTCGTCGTCTGCTCGCCTTACGTACGGGCCGGGCAGACCTGGCAGGTGATGGCCGGGTACGCGGCAGGTGAGGGCGCCGCTCCGCTTCCGCTTCTGGTGGACGAACGGTTGCGGGACCGGGAGATGGGCGTTTTCGAGCTGTACCCGCCGGCCGCGCTGCTGGCGCGGGCCCCGGAGGAGGCGGCGCGCCGGGACCGGCTGGGCGAGTGGTTCTATCGCCCGCCGGGCGGGGAATCCCTCGCCGATGTCGCCCTGCGGGTGCGCGGCTTCCTCGCCGATCTGGAACGGGCCGCGCGCGGACGGCGGGTGCTGCTCGTCGCCCATGACGCGGTGGTCGTCGCCGTCCGCTTCGCCCTGGCGGGTGTCGGAGCTGCCGCCCCCGAGGACGTGCCGCCGGTGCCCAACGCCTCGCTCTCCCACTGGCAGGGCGACGGCCGCTGCCTGAGCCTGCGGCTGTGGGGCGGGACGGCACACCTCGAAAGGGACGGGACCGCATGACGGGCGACGATGTGCTGGAGATCCTGGATCTGCTGCGAAAGGCAGGTGCGGAGGTCTGGGTCGGCGGGGGCTGGGGCATCGACGCGCTGGTGGGGCGGCAGACGCGGGAGCACCAGGATCTGGACCTGATGCACCGCCTGGAGCGGGAGCCGGCCGTCGTCGCCGCTCTTGCCGCCGCCGGGTTCGCCGAAACGCTCGACTGGCGGCCCGTTCGGTTCGTCGTGTCGGATGCGGCGGGGCGTCAGATCGACCTGCATCCGCTCGTGTTCGACGCTGACGGGGGCGCCCTCCAGGAGTCGTTGGAGCCGGGGAAGCCGTTCGTCTATCCGGCGGACTGCTTCGTCACGGGCAGCGTCGGGGGCCGCACCGTGCCCTGCCTGTCCGCCGCGCAGCAGGTCTTCTTCCACCAGGGTTACGAGCCCAGGGGCCGGGATCTCCACGACATGGCACAGATCCGCGAGGCGTTCCGGATCGGCACGCACTTCTGATCCCCTGATCCTGGAGTCAGGCGGGACCGGCAGCCCAAGCGCGCACGAGAAGCGCTCGAAGGCGGCTTGAGGCCCGCTCGCGAAGTCCCCCGGCGAGCTGCGGGGAAACGCCGTGCGCGCGGGACAGGGTGCTTGAATGGCCGCGATCAATACGGTATTCGACCCAGGGGGGCGAACTCCGCCATGCGGAAGTCGTATTACGCAGCACACGTCTACATGATCGTCGGAGTGATCTCGGGGCTCTTCTACCGGGAGTTCACGAAAATCAAGGACTTCCACGGCGATACGCAACTGGCGCTCATGCACACGCACCTGCTGGCGTTGGGCATGCTCGTCTTCCTGATCGTCCTCGCCCTGGACAAGGTCTTCGGGCTGTCCGGCTCGAAGCTGTTCACCGCGTTCTTCTGGTTCTACAACATCGGCATCGCCATCTCGACGGCGATGATGGGCGTCCACGGCATCCTGACCGTCCTCGGGCGCGACGAGGACCACATCGCGGAGGCCGTGCCGCTGACCGCCGGGCTCGGTCACATCCTGCTGACGGTGGGGCTGATCCTGCTCTTCATCCTGCTCGGCAAGCGCGTCAACGAGCACGTCAAGCCGGCTGCCACGCCGAACGAGCCGACCGCGGAGACGGCGGGCGCCGTCTGATCTTGCGACCTGGGGCCCTCGATTATTACGCCGTAATAATCGAGGGCCCCAGGTCGTGCAGCCGCGCGCTACCGCGCAGGCGGCTGGAACGTCACCTCGGGATTGCCCGGCGTCGGGCCGGCGAGCAGACGCTGCGGTACACCCTTGAGGTTGAGGTCGAAGAAAGCGGCGACGTAGTCACGGGTGATGTCGCCGGAGCGATCCGCGGGCAGTGGGGCCGAGGGGTCGTTGATGCCCAGCTCCGCCCCGAGCATCGGCAGATCGGTGAACGTGAAGTGGCCGGCTCCGGCCACGGTGAGCCACCTCTTCCAGCCGTCCAGGCGCGCCCAGTCGCGGTCCCACGTGGTGTCGAAGGTGCCGCCGGACGCGTGGTCGACGTCGGTGCCGAGCATCATGAACGGCCGGCCCCGCAGCCCTGCGGCGGGAACCGGGTCGTAGAACGTGCCGTCCATGTTCACGCCCGCGCGCACCCGCCGGTCGGCGGCCATGGTGGACGCCGCGGAGTCACCGCCGATGGAGTGCCCGGCCATGCCGACGCGCCGCCGGTCGATCATCGAGGCGTACCGCCAGGCGGGGTGACGGCCGGTCAGCCGGTCCAGCAGGAACGACACGTCCTTCGCCCGACCCTGTGCGACCTCCGCGAGCCCCGCGTCACCGACCCGCTCCACGTAGTCGCAGGCGGCGCACGGCAGGACGCGCCCGCCCGGGAAGACGGTGGCAACGGACTCGTGGGCGTGGTCCACGACGGCGACGACATACCCACGGGACGCCAGGTCCGTCGCGAGGTGCGTCAGCGTGAAACGGCTCTGCCCGAACCCGGGCGACAGCACGACGAGCGGGAACCGCCCGGGCGCGGGCGCGGCGCCGGTGCGCGCGTGCGTCTCGGTGGCCGCGACGACCTCGGGTGCGACGGCCCCGCCCAGCCCCCGCGAATCCAGAAGCATTTCCGCCTCCTTCGCGCTCATGTACGGCGCGCGCACCCCGGTCCCGGCCCGCGCCGGATAGAACACGGACACCAGCAGCTCGCGCGCGCCCGCCTCCGGCACGTACGGGTCGGCGCGCCCGGTGTCCCGCGGGTGCACGGTGTCCTCGCCGACGGCGTACGGCCCGGTCGGCGCGGGCAGCCGCAGTTGCCGGGCGGGTGCGGTGAGCGCGGGGCCGTTCCCGGCGGGCGACGGGGTGGCCGCGACGGCCGGAACGGCGGTGGCCCCCAGGGCGAGGACGAGGAGCGAGGCGGCCAGGGCGCGGTGACGAGTTCTCATGCCCCGAACGCTAGGCGGGGGCCCGATGCCCCAACGTCCGCCCACGGTCCGCGATTTGGTACGCCCACGGTCCCATGGGCGGGGCGCGTGTCGTACTACGGGCCGAGGCATCGCAAAGAGTCGTTCGCAAACATTCCTTCGCGAAGAACCCTTTGCGGTCTATCGTGTGCCGCATGGCTGATGTGGTGAGGGGGCCGGACGACCTGGCCGTCGACAAGGACTCCGTCGTTCTGGATGCCAAGGGACTACGCGCCCTGGCTCACCCGGTGCGCGTACAACTGATCGGACTGCTACGGAAGTACGGTCCTTCGACGGCGACCCGGCTCGCGGAGCGGCTGGGGGTGAACTCGGGAACGGCCAGCTACCACCTGCGGCAGCTGGGCGCGGCCGGCTTCGTGGAGGAGGACTCCAGCCTCGGCAACGCGCGAGAGCGCTGGTGGCGGTCGGTGCACCGCACGATCTGGTTCAACGACCCGGAGCTGGCCGAACGGGAGCCCGAGGCCGTCCTGGCCTATCTCCAGTCCGTCGCCGCCATCCACACCCTCCGCCTGCAGCAGACGCTGAACGAGCTCCTGACGATGCCCCCGGCGTGGCGGAACTCCTTCGACATGAGCGACTGGGCGCTGCGGCTCACGCCCGAGGAAGCCAGCTCCCTGGAGCGCGAGTTGAAGGAGGTCGCCTCGCGCTACCGGCGGGACGATCCGGGCTCCGCGGCAAGCGCCCCCGAAGGTACCGAGCGGGTCACCGTGATCACGTACGTCCTGCCCGAACTGGACGCGCCCGGCGCGTCGCCGTATCCCGTGCCCCCGGAAGCGGAGGACGGACCCGCGTCGTGACCGGGGGCTCACCGGAGAGCGGCGGCATATCGGCCACGAGGTCCTTACGGCCGCTCGCCGGGGTGCTGACGGCCATGGCGATGTCGCTGACCGGCACCCGGATCTCCGTCGTGGCGCTGCCCTGGTTCGTCCTCGTCACGACCGGCAGCGCCGGCCGCACCGGGCTCGTCGCCTTCTGCGAGATGGCCCCCTACGTGGTGGTCAAGGCGTTCACCGGACCGCTGGTGGACCGGACCGGGCCGCGGGCCGTTTCCTGGACCACCGACCTGGCCAGCGCGACCGCCGCCGCCGCGATTCCCGTCCTGCACGCCCTGGACGTGCTCTCCTTCCCGCTGCTACTGGGGCTGGTCGCGCTGATCGGGGCGGCCCGGGGCCCCGGTGACCTGGCCAAGGAAGTGATGGTCCCGGAAGCGGCCGAGCGCGGCCGGGTGCCGCTGGAGCGCGCCACGGGCCTGTCCGGTGTGATCGAGCGGCTCGCCTCCACGGTCGGCATGGCGCTCGGCGGCTCCCTGGTGGCGCTGCTCGGCCCGCTGACCGCGCTCGCCGTCAACGCGGGCTGCTTCGCCCTGGGATCGGTGGTCATCAGGATCGCGCTGCCCCGGGGCGCTGGGCGCACCGCCGACGATGCGCCCAGCGCTGGGAAGGAGCCTGAGCCGGGCTACTGGCGGCGCTTCGGTGAGGGCTTCACCTTCCTGCGCGGCGATCCGCTCCTGCTCACCGCCATCGTCATGATCGGCATCACCAACCTCCTGGACGCGGCGTTCACCTCGGTCCTCGCCCCGGTCTGGGCCAGGGAGTCCGGCGACGGGCCGGCCGCGATCGGCGTCATGGGCGGCGTGATGGGGGCCGGAGGGGTCGCCGGGAGCCTGATCGCCGCCGCCGTCGCGCACAGACTGTCGCGGCGCCTGGTGGTGCTCGCCGGGTTCCTGCTGGCCGGAGCGCCGAGGTTCCTGGTGCTCGCTTCCGGCGCCCCGCTGTGGGGCGTGCTCACCGTCTTCGCCGTCAGCGGGTTCGGGGCCGGCTTCGTCAACCCCGTGATGGGTGCCGTCCTCGTGGAGCGGGTGCCGCGCCGGATGCTGGGCCGGGTCAACGCGCTCGGTGACTCGCTGGCCTGGGCCGGCATCCCCCTCGGCGGGCTGCTGGTCGGGGCCGCGGTGACCGCTACCGGACTCGTGCCGATGCTGCTCACGTGCGGGGCCCTGTACTTCCTCACCACGAACCTGACCGGGCTCCGGCCCGAGTGGCGCGAGATGGACCGTGCGCGGGCGGCCCCCGACGGCTACCCGGCCGCGCCGAGCAGGTCCCGCCCCGCGTAGTACGCGTGCAGCGCGGCCTCGCTGCCGGAGCCGAACGCGGTCATGATGCGCTGGTAGCGCGCCGAGCGGAGGTCGCCGGCGACGAGGACGCGGGGGTGCTGGTCGGCGGGGGCGCAGTAGCCGTCCGCGCCCCGGACCAGGTCGCCCGGCGGGGCGGCGGGGGCACTGCCGAGGCTGAGGAAGACGGCGTCCGCGGCAAGGGTGCGGCGCAGGTCCTCCGGAGCGGTCACCTCCGCCGCCTCCGAGAGCGTCAGGTGGTCGACGGGGACGAGCGTGACCCGGGGGTCGTCGCGGATCTCGTCCGTCTTGTACGCGTCTGCCGCGGGGTACGCCACGAGCAGGCGGGCGTCCGTGTCCGGGTGGGCGCGCAGGAAGGTCCCGATCGGACGGTCACCGCCGAGCACGAGGAGGGTCCGGCCGTCCTCCGCTCCGGCCTGCCACAGCGGCGGGAGGGTGAGCCGGTCCGGTGCGGTGATCCAGGGGACGTCGCACGGCTGGAGCGGGCCGACGCCGGTGGCGACGACGGCGTACGGGGCGGTGAGGCGGGTCCCCGTGTCAAGCGTGACGGTCACTCGGTCGTCGGCGGCACGCAACTCGGCCACGCGACGACCGAGTTCAGCCCGGCACAGCTCCGTGCCCAGGACCTCCGCCGTGATGGCGTCGGCGAGCGCGGGGCCGCCGGTGTGGCCGCCGAGGACGTTGCCGAGGGCAGGGATGCGATAGAGGTTCCGGCACAGCCGGTCCGGCTCGACCAGCACCGTGCGCAGCCCCACCCCGGCGGCGGTCCGCACGGCGGCGCAGCCGGCGGGACCGCCGCCGATGACGAGCAGGTCGGTGTCGTGCAGCGTGTCGGCCATGGGGCCATTGCAGCACCCAGGGCCCGGAAGGCCGACCCCGGTTGACGAACCTTTGGCTAACCGCTATCCATTGGAGCCGTCGAGGAGGGGGACCCGTGCAGGACGTGGTGCTCGCGTTGCTGGTCAAGGAGCCGTCGCACGGGTACGACCTGCGCAGGCGGCTCGCGGTGGCGCTGGGCCCGCTCGGGGACGGGCTGAACGCGGGCCAGGTGTACGTGACGCTCACGCGGCTCGAGAAGGCAGGGCTCGTCGTCCAGGTCCGCGAGGAGGCGGCCGTGCGCGGGCCGAGGCGGAAGGTGTTCGCGCCCACCCCGGCCGGGCACGAGCGGGTGGCCGAGTGGATGGGCGAGAGCGCCGGGGCCCGGGGCGACGTGACGGAGTTCCATCTGAAGCTGGTGGCCGCCCGCGAATCGGGCGCTGCCGATCCGCTCGCCCTCGTACGCGCGCGGCGGCGGGAGCTGATGAGCGGTCTCGCCGAGGTGCAGCGCGCCGCCCTCGGGCATGCGGCGGGTTCCGAGGCAGGGCTGTTGCTGGAGGGGGTCATGCTCCGGTTGCAGGCTGATCTGCGCTGGTTGGAGGTGTGCGAGCGGGGCTGGTCCGGGCGCACGGCACAGGGTAAAGGCAGGGGAGAAGGATGACCGGACACGGTCGGCGTACGCACGAGGACGAGGCGGCCGGGCCGGTGCTGCGCGCGGTCGGTGTGACGCGGGTGTACGGCGAGGGCGAGAACGCGGTGTGGGCCGTCGACGGGGTCCACCTCGACGTCCCCGCCGGACAGACGCTCGCCGTGACCGGGCCCAGTGGCTGCGGCAAGTCCACGCTGCTCCAGCTCCTGGGCGGCCTCGACCGGCCCACCGAGGGCGAGGTGTGGCTCGGCGGAGAGCGCGTCGACGGCCTCAGCGAGCGGGCGCTCGCCCGGCTTCGGCGCCGCCGTCTGGGGTTCGTGTTCCAGGCGTATCACCTGGTGGACGAGCTGACCGCTGCGGAGAACGTCGAGCTGCCGGCGCTGCTGGCCGGGGCCTCGCCGCGGACCGCCCGCCGCCGCGCCGCCGCTCTCCTCGACCGAGTCGGGCTCGCCGGCCGGGCCCGCCATCTGCCCGCCCAGCTGTCCGGCGGGCAGCGGCAGCGGGTCGCCGTCGCCCGGGCCCTGGTCAACGAACCGATGGTCGTCCTCGCCGACGAACCCACCGGCAACCTGGACACCGCCGCCACGCAGGAAGTCCTGCGGCTCTTCGGCGAGTTGCGCGCGGCCGGCCAGACCCTGATCGTCGTCACCCACGACGAGCGCGTCGCCGCCACCGCCGACCGGGTGGTCTCGCTGAGCGACGGGAAGCTACGGGACGACACCCTCCTGGACGGCGCCCGGGCCCCAGGGCTCTCCGCCCTGCTGAACTGGGAGGGCTGACGGTGGGGCACCTCCTGCTGACCTGGCGGCTGGTGTGGCGCGACGTGCGCCGCCGCCCCGTCGAGGCCGTCGTCCTGCTGGTCACCGTCGCCCTCGCGAGTACGTGTCTGGTCCTCGGCCTCGCGACCGGCGGCGCTGTCGACCGCGGGTACGCGAAGACCCGCGCGGCGACCGCGGGACCCGACGTCATGGTCCTCACGGACTCCGACGACCCGCGACGCCTGGCCGCCCGCCTCGCGAAGACCCCCGGCACGGCCGCGGTGGCCGACCCCGTCTTCGCGTTCGACACGTACGTCGAGGCCCACGGCCAGAGCGCGCACTCCTCGGTCGAGGGACGCGTTCCGGGCCGGGGCCCCGTGGTCGACCGGCCGTTGGTGACCTCCGGCACCTGGGTACGGGCCGGCGGCGCGGTCCTGGAGCGCGGGTTCGCGCAGGCGCTCGGTGTGCGCGTTGGTGACCGCGTCACCGTCGGCGGTCGCGACTACCCGGTCGTCGGTACGGCGGTCAGCGCGGCCACCTCCGTGTACCCGTGGAGCGATGACGCACAGGGACCCGTCTCCGACTTCGGCGGGCGGATGTGGCTCACGACGGCGGACGCCGCCACGGCCGCCGGCAAGGACCCCGGCGTCCATCTGATCCACCTGAAACTGGACGACCCGGGCGCGGCGCGACACTGGCGGAAGACCGTGTTCACCGGCCGGCACCAGGCCGACGGCTGGGTAGGGGCCCACGACTGGCAGGACGTCCTGCTGACCGACCGGGCCATGATCAAGAACGTCCAGCCCGCCCTGGTCGTCGGCGGCTGGCTGCTCGCTGTCGCCTCGGTCGTCACCCTCGTCGCCCTCGCGACCGCCCGCTCCACACGGGACAGCCGACGGGCCACACTGCTCAAGGCCGTGGGCGCCGGGCCTGCCACCGTCACCGCCGTCCTGCTCGCGCAGTACCTGCTGCTGACCCTCCTGGCCACCGGGGCCGGCCTGGCCGCGGGGACCTTCGCCGCGCCCCGCCTGGTCAATCCGGGCGCCGGGCTGCTCAACGCGGCCGGTACCCCGGACTTCGCCACCGTCCTCGCCTCGGCCCTGTTCGCCGTCGTCGTCGCGGTGACGGGCGCGCTCCGCCCCGCCCTGGGCGCGGCCCGCTCCAGTACCGCCGACGCGCTGGCCGACTCCGCACGGCCGCCCGTGCGGCGCCCGCGCCTGCACGCCCTGACGGCGTACCTGCCCACCTCGCTGCTGCTCGGCGTCCGGCTGCTCTCGCGCCGGCCGGGCCGCGCGGTGCTGGGTGCCGCGGGCGTGGCCGCCACCACGCTCATGGTCACGGCCCTGCTGGCCTGGCACACCGAACTGGGTGCACGCCCCGACTCCGCCCGGTTCGGGCCCATCGAGGTCCGGGCGGACCTGACCGGCCGGGTGCTGCTAGGCGTGACGGTCGCGCTGGTGGCGATGGCGGTCCTCAACACCGTGCTCCTCGGCCTGGGCGCCGCCGTGCAGGCCCGCCACACCCTCGCCGTCGCCCGCACGCTGGGCGCCACGCCCGGCCAGGCCGTCGGCGCGCTCTGCGTCGCACAGCTCCTGCCGGCCGTGCCCGGAGCGGCGGTGGGCCTGCCGGCCGGGCTCGGCCTGTACTGGCTCTTCGGCACGCCGGTCACACCCCCCGGCTCCTGGCTCCTCGCCACCGCTCTCGCCATCCTGCTGACGGTCGGCGCGCTGACGGCCCTCCCCGCGTGGGCCCACACCCGCGGCTCAGTCGGCCGGTCCCTGGATGCGGAGAGCGCCTGACGGGCGCTCAAAGGGGTTTCCCCCAGCCGTTATACGGGCGATCACCTCATCGCTCCCGCCCATCCCGTCGGACATCGTGAGGTCAGCGTAAAACGACCTCGCGGTGACGGGCCGCGCGGCGGAGGAGACCCATGATCAAGCACAAGCGAACGCTGTCCGGCGCGCTCGCCCTGGCCGTGGTGTTCGGCGTGGCGGCGGGCATGCAGTCCGGCGGTGCGGCCGCCGCCTCGGAGCGCCCGGCCGAACCGCTCCCCGGCATCCTGCACCGGTTGACCGCCGTCGACGGCGCCCCCGGGGCGCTGGTCGAAGCGCGCGGCTGGAACGGCGCCACGGTGCTGACCAGCGGCGTCGCGGACGTCGTCAGCGGGGAGCCGGTCCGCGGGGACAGCCGCTTCCGGATCGGCAGCATGACCAAGCCCTTCGTGGCCACGGTGGTGCTCCAACTGGTCGGCGAGCACCGCATCGCCCTCGACGCACCGGTGGAGCGGTACCTTCCGGACGTCGTCCGCAACCACCCCGGTGACTGGCGGGGCGTCACCGTACGCCGCCTGCTCCAGCACACCAGCGGCCTGCCCGACTACCTCGACTTCCTCAGCCCGCAGGACATCCTGACGGACCCGCTCGCCCACCACGAAGCCCGCGACCTGGTGGACCTGGCGCTCGACCGGCCCCGTACGTTCCGGCCCGGGCACGGCTGGGACTACTCCAACACGAACTACCTGCTGGCCGGGTTGGTCATCGAGAAGGTGACGGGCCGTCCGTACGGGGAGGAGATCCGCCGCCGCATCATCCAGCCGCTCGGCCTGACGGCGACCACCGTGCCCGGCGACGACCCGGCGATACCCGGCCCGCATCCGCGCGGGTACGTACACCCGGGCAAGGACGCGCCGCTGATGGACGCCACCGCGGTCAACCCGTCGGTCGCGGGCGCCTCCGGCGAGATGATCTCCAGCGCCTCCGACCTCAACCGGTTCCTGGAGGCGCTCGTGGGCGGCCGGCTGCTGGAACCGGCGCAGCTCAGGGAGATGATGAAGGCCCGCCCGGTGGGCGACGGCCGGGCGTACGGGCTGGGCCTGGAGCGCCGGTGGCTGCCCTGCGGCGGCTCCTACTGGGGCCACGGCGGCGACATCTTCGGCTTCCAGACCGCCGGCGGAGCCACCGCGGACGGCCGGCAGACCTCGGTCATGGTGAACCTCGACCCGGGCGGCACGGACGCCCAGGACGACGACATCCGCAACGCCGTCGAGGCGGGGCTGTGCGGGGCGCGGAACTGACGGCGCCCCGCGAGCGGACCCCGTAGCCTGCCCCACATGCCCGAAGCCACCGCACCCGCGCCCCGCGACGACACCCCCGAGGACTCCCGGCGGGAGCTGCTGCGGCGGACGTTCGACGAGGACGCGGAGCTGTACGACCGGGCCCGGCCCGGGTATCCGGCGGCGCTCTACGACGACCTCGCGGAGCTCGCCGGGGCGCGGCCCGGCAGCCGCGTTCTGGAGGTGGGCTGCGGGACCGGGCAGGCCACGGTCCCGCTGGCCCGGCGGGGCTGCCGGATCACCGCCGTCGAGGTGGGGCCGGGCATGGCCGCGGTCGCCCGGCGCAATCTGGCCGGGGCGGCGGACGCGGAGGTGGTGACGGCCGCGTTCGAGGACTGGCCGCTGCCCGCGGAGCCGTACGACACGGTGCTCGTCGTCACCGCGTTCCACTGGATCGACCCGGCGGTACGCGTGCCCAAGGCGGCCGACGCGCTGCGGTCGGGCGGGGCGCTCGCCGTGGTGCGCACCCAGCATGTGCGAGGCGGCACCGAGGAGTTCTTCGTGGAGGTCCAGCGCTGCTACGAGCGCTTCGACCCGGAGACGAAGCCCGGGACACGGCCTCCCACCGCTGACGAGGTCGGCAACGGGGACCACGCGGAGGAGGTGGCGCGCAGCGGCCGCTTCGGCCCGACGGTCTTCCGCCGCTACGAGCACGACGTCACGTACACCACGGCACAGTACGTGGACGTGCTGCGCACGTACTCCGGGCACCGGGCGCTCCCGGAGGCCGCCCGGCGCGGGCTGCTGGACTCCATCGCCGAGCTGATCGACGGCCGGTACGGGGGGCGGGTGACGAAGCGCTACCTGATCGAGCTGGGCGTCTCACGCAGGCGGTGACCGCTAGCCGTTCACGCCCGCGATGCCCCAGCCCCGGCGGGCGGCCTCGGCCAGGACTTCACCCCAGTTGGCCAGGAGGCGTACGAAGGCGTCGAAGTCGCTGAACCGGAACGCTTCGGAGCGCTCCTCGAAGGGCGCGCGGATCTCATCGAGCCGGGGCCGTACGCGCTCCCAGGTCGCGAGCAGTTCCCGTACGCCCGCCGGGGACTTCGCGACCAGCAGACCGGAGCCCCCGGAGAAGAAGTCGTAGCTCTCGTCCGGCTTCTCGTCGTCGAAGTCCGGCCCGTCCCAGATCAGCCCGCCGAGCAGCGCGTCCAACTCCGCCCGCAGGCCCGCGTCGACATGGTCGCGTGCCTTCTCCCAGGCCTCCCCCGCCCAGAAGTGCGGCTTGTACGAGCCGAGGGTGCCGGGGAACTCGTACACGCCGAAGTACCCGCTGTGCGGCCCGCGCGGCCACTCCCACCCGTACGTCACCGACATGGTGTCCCACAACCCGGTCGCCTCGTCGTACCAGGCGTCCCGCAGCCGCTCCAGCCGCTCCGGGGGCGGGACCTCGGCCAGCCAGGACCAGTCGGCGATGAGTGTGGTGATGTCGACGCCCATGGCACGACCCTACGCACCCTCCGGAGAGGCGGTCACATGCTGCCGCCGCCACCGGTGTCCTGGGCGTACCGCCGGCTGTCGGAGAAGTACTCGACCGGACGCGCCGGATCGAGATCGACGAGCAGGTCGCCGTCCTCGTCGGTGTGCACGATCACCCGCGTCCCGGGAACCGGGATCATGTGCGCCCACGTGTTCACCCGCACGGTGCCGGTGCGCTCGGCTCCGGTGCTGTTGTCCGGGTAGTGGACCGGGACGTCGCCACCGCCGCTCCGTGCGGCCGGAGGATCACTTCGCTGCCGATCGGAGTGAATCCGCAGGCCAGGAAGGCGCGGAGCGAGCGGGCGTTGCCCGGGGACACGGCGGCGAAAAGCGGTTCGCCCGCCGGTACGAGCGTGAGGGCGTCCGCGAGCAGGCCGCGTCCGTGGCCCTGGCTGCCGTGGTGGGGAGCATGCAGTTCGATGCTCAGTTCGCGCCGTCCGGCAAGCCCGTCCGCCAGCGTGATCAGCCCTCGCTCGTCGCCGTAGACCTTGATGCCGCTCCTCAGCTCGCGGGCGTGCAGGACGCGCGGGTGTTCGTGTGCCTCGTCCCCGAGTTCGGCCAGTCGTGGCGTTCCGCCGGTGCCCCGGGCCGTCAGGGTGGCGTCGGTGACGCCGATCGTTCCGTCCGGGCCCGCGAGGTGGCGGAGGAAGTCGGGGGCCAGGGAGGCACCGAAGCCGTCGGGGCCCAGGGCGAGCACGCCCGCGGGGTCCAGGGCGGTGGCGATCACCGCGTGCCCCGTGAAGGCGACCGACGCCTCCAGACCGCCGGGCAGCGGCGGCAGCACCGTCACGCCGCCGTCGCAGGGCGGGAAACGACCACGGGCGGCGTCGGTGAAGTGGGCCAGGAGCGGGTGCGGCTCAGTCACGGTCGGCCACCCGGGAGGCCAGGAAGTCCAGCAGGGCGGAGTTGAAGGCTTCGGGCTGTTCGGCGCCCGGCAGGTGGCCGGCCTTGTCGATGACGGCCATCGTCGCGTGCGGGACGAGGTCGCGGATCGCCTCGGCGTCCGCGACGGGGGTGTAGACGTCGTCCGCGCCGACGACGATCAGCACCGGCACGCGGACCGCCTCCAGCGTGTCCCGGTAGTCGGGGCGTTCGGCCCGTCCGCGCAGGGCCGCGGCCGCGCCGTGGGGGTCCGTGGCGCGCATCATGCCCAGGACGCGGTCGGCGACGGCGGGCATCGCGGTGACGTTGTACGCGGCGAGCATCTTGTCGATCACCTCGCTCGCGTACCCGTCCATCCCCTCGGCGAGGAGCCGGTCGGCCAGGCGGTTGCGGAACGCTTTGCCCTCGTCGGTCTCGGCGGGAGCGGAGGTGTCGGACAGGACCAGGGCCCGTACCCGCTGCGGGTGGAGACGCTGGAACTCCATGGTGATCTGACCGCCCATCGAGACGCCGCCGACCACGGCCCGCTCGATACCCAGGTGGTCGAGGAGCGCGGCGAGGTCATCGGCGAAGTCGGAGAGCAGAACCTTTCCCCGGGTGACGCCACTGTGCCCGTAACCACGCAGATCAGGGGTGACGACCCGGTATCCGGCCCCGGTCAGCGCCTCGGCCTGGGATGCCCACAGGGTGCGGTTGAACGGATGGCCGTGAATCAGGAGGACCGGCAGCCCGGTGGAGGGCCCGAGGTCGTCGTAGTGGATCGTGGCACCGCGCAGCGCTATGGCGTTCATGCGGGCACCCTAGCCGGGTGACCGAGGGGACGCGGAGGCGTCTTACGGAGCTGCAATCCGTGCCGCCATGTCTCCGGCGCGTTCGAATAATCAGTCAGCGTTCGCGCTGCGTCCGCGGGTCGCCGAAGATCTTCCGGAAGTACACGTGCAAGTCTGTGTCGGTCTGGAACGCCTCGAGGTTCCACATCCCGGCGTGGGTGACGATCGCCTTGAAGCGGTCCGTGAGGGTCGCGGCCCGGTTGGCCAGGTAGCCGCCGAAGGACCAGCCCACGAGGCCGGTCCGGGTCGCGTCGAGGTCGTCGCGTGCCAGTGCCGCGTCCGTCAGCGCGATGAGATCACGGTAGGGCTGACCGCCGTACTGGCCCCGGCCGCGCTCCTGCATGCGTTGCCCGTAGCCGGTGGACAGCGCCGCGAAACGCGCCTGGTTCCGGGGACGTTGATGGTCTGCACGGACGCGATCAAGCGCGTTCCATCGGGCGCCGGAACCAAGTCGGTCAGGCGGGGTGTGTGGCGAACAGCTCGTGGAACGAGGTGGCATCGTCCAGGGCGCGGATCATGGCGATCATGTCTCCTACGGCAGGGAACGGGTGAGCCACACCAGCTCGCCCCCGCCGTCGGCCGAGACGTGGTCGCGCTGGAATCCAAGCTTCTCGAGGACGCGAAACGATGGCGCGTTCCAGGGACGCACCGTCGCCCAGAGCCGTTTCCGCCCGGTCGCGATCGCCGCGTCGACCACCGCGGACGCCGCCTCGGTGCCATAGCCCTGTCCGTGCGCGCTCCGGAACAGCTCATAGGCGATCTCCGGCGTGTCAACGGAAGCCCGACCGACGGTGAGCCCGCAGTACCCGATGAAATCGCCCACATCGCGGCGGACGACAGGCAGCAGAGCAATTCCTGTCAGCGCCGACGCAGCCCGCTCATCCTCGATCATCCGCCGGTTGTCCTCGATCGACGGCATGCCACCGCCCCGTTCGGCGACGAGCAGGCGATGGGCGTCGATGTCGGACTCGGTCCACCGACGCAACGCAAGCCGAGCGGTGTCGAGTTGCGGCGGCATCGGCGCATACGGCATGGCGACACCCTACGCTCGGGCACGGACAAGACCGGGCGGTGGCCCCTTTCGAACACAGGGGCCACCGCTCTCGGGCCCGGAGCAGTGCTCAGCTGCTGAGGTCAGCGGTGAAGGCGGCCCACGCCGTCTCCACGGCGCCGAAGTCGCCCGGCGTGCCGTCCCCGCGCCGGCCTCGCCATGGAACGCGGCATGATCAGCCGCGCCATGCCGCACCTGGTCGCTGCCCGCCTCGTCACCGTCATCCGGCGTGGCCGCTTCCGACTCCACCCGATGATCGCCGCGTTCAACGACCCCCGCGAACAACAGCGCGCCATCACGGCCACACCGGACGACATGCGACTGGACCTCGGTGACTTCGAGGACGCATACGAACGCCGCTTCCAGCTCCACCTGGACGAGAGGGCCGGCAAAGCCGAAGCCCGGGCCAAGGGAAACGTCACGCCCATGACCAGGAAAGGCCGCCTCAAGGCCGTCCACTGATATCAGCCTCGTGCCGTTCGCGCGACGCATCACCCCGCGTTCACTGCCCAACCGCCCACCCCGGCACCCAGCTCCCCGCCGCCCCCCACTCCCCCGCCGTCGCCAGGTACGTCCGCAGCGTCGCCAGCGCCGGGTGCGGGTTGTCGCGGCGCCAGAGGAGGGAGTGGGGGTAGACCGGGGCCGGGCCCGTGACCGGGATGCGGCGGAGGTCGTGGGTCCTGGGCCAGATGAGGCGGGAGTGCTCGCCCATGAACGTGGCCAGGGCCGGGGTGTCCGCGATGGTGTCGAGCAGGACGTCCGAGCCGAAGTTCGGGCCCGTCGCCTCGATCGTGAGGGCGAACTCCGCGACCAGGTCGTCGTAGTACGCGCCCCACTCCGTGCCGGGGGCGATGCCCGGCATCCAGATGCGGTGGCCGACCAGGTCGGCGAGGGTCACCGAGGGGGCGTCGGCCAGGGTGTGGGCGGGGCCGGTGAGGAGCTGGAGGGGTTCGTCCAGGACGCGGGCGGACGCGATGTCGTCGGGGAGGGGGCGGCCGGGGGCGCCCACCGCGCGGAACGTCGCGTCGAGTTCACCGGTGCGGAGGGCGGCCACGGCCGTGTCCATGCTGACCAGCATCATCACGTCGAGGGCGATCCCGGGGTGCGCGCGGTGGAAGGCGCGCATCAGGCTCGACTGCGCGGTGCGGGACGCGATCACGTCGACGCGCAGCGGCCGGCTGCCGGGGCGTACGGAGGCGCTCGCGCGCTCGGCCGCGCGCAGCAGTTCGCGCGCGTGGGGCAGGAACGCCCGGCCGTCGATGGTCAGCTCGGCGCCGCGCGGGGCGCGCGTGAAGAGGCGTACGCCGAGGGCCTGCTCCAGGGCGGCGATGCGCTTGGAGACGGCCTGCTGGGTGACCGCGAGGTCGGCCGCGGCCCTCTGGAAGCCGCCCGCTTCCGTGGCGGCGACGAATGTGCGCACTGCTTGGAGGTCCATGGCCGGACAGCCTAGTGAACAACCTCTGGTTGTGCGGTGACCGGTCGATGGTTGTTTGACCTGTGCTTCTGCTGCGCGATTAGCTCCCGTTCGGCAATTACGGGTTGTGTGGATGAGGCGGCGTGGGCAGAAGAGCGTTGGGGCGGCCGTTCGGCTGGCTGTGGGCCGCGTACGCGGTGAGCGCGTACGGGTCGGGGCTGGGGTTCGGGGCCCTGCCGCTGCTCGCCGTGCTGGTGCTGGACGCCGGGCCCGCCCAGGTGTCCGCGCTGTCGGCGGTCGGGCCCGCCGTGGGAGCGCTGATCTCGGTGCCGCTCGCGCCGTGGGTGGAGTTCCGGCGCAAGCGGCCCGTCATGATCGGGATGGACCTGGTCCGGTTCGCGGCCATGGCGTCGATCCCGGCCGCGTACGCCTTCGGGCTGCTCGGGTTCGTCCAGCTGCTGGTGGTGTCGGCGGTGATCGCCGCGGCGAGGATCGCGTTCGGCGCGGCGAGCGGCGCGTATCTGAAGGCACTCGTCCGCCAGGAGGACCTGCTCGTCGCCAACGCGCGGTTCGAGTCCACGAACTGGAGCTCCATCGCCGTCGGACCGCCCCTCGGCGGCGCGGCGATCGGGGTCTTCGGGCCGGTCGCCACCGTGGGGGCCGACGCGCTCAGCTATCTGCTCTCCGCGCTCGGCATCACCGCGATCCGGGGGAAGGAGGAGGCGCCTCGCCCCGAGGAGGGGAGCCCGCTCGCGGCCGGCGCGCTGCTCGCCGGGTGGCGGCACATCTTCGGCCACCCCGTGCTGCGCGCGCTCTACCTCAACCAGGTCCTCGTCGGCGGCCTCATCATGGCCACCGAACCGCTCCTGGCCCTGCTCCTGCTGCGCCGGCTCGGGTTTCCGCCCTGGCAGTACGGTCTCGCCTTCGCCGCTCCGTGTCTCGGCGGGCTCATCGGCTCGCGGCTGGCCCGCCGGGTCGTCGCCCGCCACGGCCGCGACCGGGTCTTCCGGACCGTGGGCACCCTGCGCGCGGTGTGGCTGATCGGGCTGGTGTTCGTACGGCCGGGTGTCGTCGGGCTCGTCACGGTGATGGCCGTCGAGCTGGCCATCATCGTCAACATGAGCCTGTACGGGCCGGTGCTCTCCACGTACCGGCTGGAACACACGCCCAAGCACCTCGTCGCCCGTACGCTCACCGCCTGGTCGATCGGGCAGCAGGCGACCATCGCCGTGCTCACCGCGCTCGCCGGGCTGCTCGCCGACGCCACCGGGCCGCGCACGGCCCTCGGGGTCGCCGGGGTGCTCATCCTGGGGACGCCGTTCCTGCTCCCCCGGCGCGGGCGGGCGCCCCGGGTGGCTGTCGATCTCAACCGGACTTGATCTCAACTGCACTCGAGGTTGCAGGATTCCCGGCATGGATATCGAAACCCGCACCCACGCCGCCGACCTCGAAGCCATCCGCGCGGTCGTCGCCACCGTCGAGCGCTCCCAGCAGCGCAAGGACCCCGACGAGTTCCTGGCCCTCTTCCGGCCCGACGCGGTCTGGACGACGGCCCACGGCAAGGTCCTCATCGGCATCGACGCGATCTCCGCGTTCACCCGGACCGTGCTGCCTGCCGCCGGCTGGGCCGGGCGGGTCACCTACGACGTGGCGCACGTCCTCTTCATCCGCCCGGACGTCGCGGCGGTCAAGGTCCGGCAGCGCTACCTGGCGCCGGAGGAGGAGAGCGAGGGCGCTCCGCTGTACGTGATGAGCCGGGGCGACGACGGGCGGTGGCTGCTGACCGCCGGTCAGAACACGCAGGTCGTGGCGGGCTGACCGCACCGGCGCCGGTCAGCCCGCCGCCGTCTCCTTTTCGAGCAGTGTGAACGACTTCGGCGCGCCGCCCGGCTGCGGTTTGCCCTCCTTGCGACCGACGACCCGGTAGCCGGCGCCGAGGTAGTACGCGGTCAGGGGCTCGTTGCCCGCCAGGCAGTCCAGGCGTACGAGCGTCCGGCCCGCCTCGGCCACGCGGTGCTCGGCGGCCCGCAGGAGCCGGCGCCCGGTGCCGGACGGGACGGCGGTGCGGTCCACCATCAGCCGGTGCACGTAACCGGCCACCGCCGACTGCGGACCCCAGGCGTCCTCGTCCTCCCACCACAGTTCCCAGGCGCCGACCACACGTCCGGCGGCCTCGGCGAGCCATACCTCCCCCGTCGCCATGATCCGGCGGAAGTGGTCCTCGCCGAGTTCGCCGGGCTGCCACTGGCCGGTGACGCCCCGGGCGAGCATCCAACGGGCCGCATCGTCGCGCAGCCGTACGAGGGAGGCGAGGTCGGTGCCAACGGCGGGGCGGAAGCGCAGATCGTCGCGGAGGTGCGGGTTCGGGTCGGCCACTGGGCGATCTTCGCATGCGTGTACGGGGGCAGGACGCGGGAAGTGGCGTCCTGCCCCCGTACCGTCAGGCCTGGCCCTCGTGCGGCCCCGGTGCGATGACCGAGAACGCGCCGCCCTGGGGGTCGGCCAGGACCGCCATGCGGCCGGCGACCATGTCGAAGGCGGGGGCCAGGACCGTCGCGCCGGCGCGGACGGCGGCCGCCTGGATGTCGTCCACGCTGTCCACCGCGAAGTACGGCTGCCAGTGCGGCGAGACGCCGGGCGGCACCTTGCTCATGTCCATCATGCCGCCCACCGCCCGCCCGTCGACCTGGAACTCGACGTACCCGTCGGCACCCTCCATCTCGGAGGGGGTCGCCGTCACCGGCAGGGCGGCGGAGTAGAACGCGGACGCCGCGTCCGGGTCGGGGGTGGTCAGCTCGCTCCAGACCAGCGCACCGTGCTCGTTGACGATGCCCGCACCGGCGAAGCTGCCGGGCTGCCACAGGCCGAAGACGGCGCCCGCCGGGTCGGCGAGCACGGTCATGCGGCCGAGGTCCATGACGTCCATCGGGGGGACGACGACCGTGCCGCCGGCGTCGGTGACGGACGTGACGGTGGAGTCGATGGCGTCGGTCGACAGGTACGTCGTCCACGCTGTCGGCGGCATCGGGTCCGGCACCGTGCCGTCCGGGTTCATGGCCTTCATGATCCCGGCGACCGGCTTGCCCTTGAGCGTGCAGACGGCGTAGCCGCCGTGTTCCGCCGGGCCCACCTCGCCCTGCCAGCCGAAGAGATCGGAGTAGAAGTCGATGGCCGCCTGCTGGTCGGGGACCATCAGGTCGATCCAGCAGGGGGTGCCGGGCCGGTAGGGGTCGTTCATTTCGGGCACGGGTGCCTCCGGGAGGCTGCTCGGGGACGGACGGGCCGTCCTTACCCGGACCCCGCGCGAGCGGAATCGACCCGTACGGGTGACAGCCCGTTCAGTACCAGGGCCGCTCGTCCGGTGCGGGCAGCGGGCGCAGGGTCGGCCAGTTCTCCAGCAGGCGGGCGGCCAGGGCGGAAGTGAGGCCGCCGAGCGCGTGCAGGCGGTCGTGGCCGCGGGTGAGGTCCGCGACCACGCCCAGGCGGTGGACGAGGCGTTCGCGGGCGGAGACGTACCCCCACTCGAAGTCCTCGGCGGGCACCCGGGCGAGGTGGTCGGCCGTCCCCCGCCGGGCCCGTTCGACCAGCGCGTCGCCCTGGATGAGCCAGCCCGCGCACGCGTCGGCGAGGTCGCCCGGCACGTCCCTGCCCGTGAGGTCGCGCCAGGTGCTCCGGTAGACGGCCTCGACCTCCGTGAGCGGCGCGGCGGTGACCGACAGGGCGCACCAGCAGGTGGGGAAGCCGATGCGGAAGTACGCGAGCTCGACGAGGCCGTTGCCGAGGGCGGCGCCCTCGAAGTCGACGAAGCGGACGCCGTCCGGGGTGCGGAGGTCGTTGCCGGGGCAGGGGTCGCCGTGGAGCAGGGCGTGGTGCCCGGTGGGGTCGAGCCGGTCCAGGAGCCCGGCGAGCTCGTCCGGGACGGCGGCCGGTACGGGCACGTCGAGCGCGCGGGCGAGGGCGAGGAAGGACTCCGCGTCGGCGGCCGTGGGGCCCGACCAGGCCGGGAGCGCGCCCGCGTCGGCGGGCCCGGTCAGGGCGTGGAGCCGGGCGAGCGCGTCGGCGTACCCGGGCATCCAGTCGTCGGTGCGGCCGAGGTCGTCCACGTATTCGAGGAGCATGACCCGCTCGGCCGGGTCCGCGGCGAGCAGCGCGGGCGCCACGGAGCCGCGTCCCGCGAGGCGCAGTCCGGCGGCCTCCCGGGCGAAGCGCGCGTCCGCGTCGGCGCGGGTGTCCCCGTCGTCGGTGATCTGCTTGAGGATCACGGGCCGCCCGTCCGCCGCCCTCACCCGCCACACCCGGGACCGGGGGCTGCTGTCCAAGGGCTCGGCCTGCGCGGGGACGCCGCCCATGGCGGAGAGCAGGGGGGCGGTCAGCGGAAGGGGGTTCGACATGGGGACGAGCGTAACTGCGGGCTTCACCGGAGCCCACGCCCTTTTTGCAGGTAGAACAGCTCCGGGTCGCCCTCGTCCAGGCCGTGGAGGAGGCCCGCCGGGGTCCAGCCGGCGCGTTGGAGCAGGCGTTGCATGGGCTGGTTGGAGATGTTGGTCGAGGTGAACAGCTTCGGGGTGGTGCACATGGCAGCCGCTGCTTCCAGCAGCCGGTGCCCCACGCCCCGACGCCGGGCCTCGGGGGCCACCATCAGGAGGGTGACGAAGCCCTGCTCGAAGAACGTGTACTCCAGCACGCAGTACCCGAGGGGCGTCCCGGACGCCGCGTCCCGCGCCACGTACGCCACGCCCCGCCGGCACCACGTCTCGATGCTCGTACGCCGTCCGGGGTCGATCCCCGCCAGCGCGTCGGCCTCCGCCGCGAGGGCGGGGCGCACGAGGACGGCGTCGTCCTTCTCCGTATCCATGTCCATGTCCATGTCCATGTCCATGGGGCCATGCTGGACTGTTCCGGGGAGCGACGGGCCGCGAGCGGCCGCGCGTGCGGGCGGGGGCTTGGCCGCCGCGCAGACTGGAGGTCCCAGGACCAGGTCGAGGACGGCGGAATCATGACGAACGAACCCGTGGCGGAGCTTCATCCCGACTACAGCAGTGCCGGTGCGACGGCGACCCCGTGGGCCGAGGTGGTGGCCGTACTCCAGCGGGCCGAGGTCTTCTGGCTCTCGACGGTCCGGCCCGACGGGCGGCCGCATGTGACGCCGCTGCCGGCGGTGTGGCTCGACGGGGCGCTGCACTTCTCGACGGGGCTCGAAGAGCAGAAGGGCCGCAACCTCACCCGGAATCCGAACTGCGTCCTGACGACGGGCAACAACGCGTACGCGCGGGGGCTCGACGTCATCGTCGAGGGGCCCGCGCTGCGGGTCGCCGAGCGCGGGACGCTGGAGCGGCTCGCGGAGCTGTGGATGGCGAAGATCGGGTGGCCGTACGACGTGGTCGAGGGCGGCTTCCGGCACCGGCCGGAGGGACCCCAGCCGGAGACCTCCGGGGAGCCGGGCGCGGTCGTCCCGGTGTTCGCGGTCCGGCCGACGAAGGTCCTCGCGTTCGGCCGGGGCGAGGCGTTCAGCCAGACCCGCTTCCGGCCCTGACGTCTGGATCGTCCACCCGCGCAGGCTGCCACAATTGCGCCCCGCCGCCGCGGGCGCCCCCGTACTCTGGACTCCGGCACTTGACCTTCCTGTTGCATTCCCTTTGCGCAGAGGAGAGTTGACTTGAACAAGCACCGCCGCACCGGCAGAAGCTGAAGGGTCAGGCAATGGAGATCGCACAAACGCTCGCGCTCATCGCGGCCACCGTGACGACGGGGCTGGTCAGCGGGCTGTTCTACGGCTTCGCCATCTCCGTGATGCCGGCGCTGCGCGGTGCGGGGGACCGTACGTTCATCGATGTGATGCAGCGGGTCAACGTGGCCATCCTCAACGGATGGTTCGTGCTCGGTTACATCGGGGCCCTCGTGTTCACGGGGCTCGCGGTCGGGCTCCAGTTCGGCGGCGGGAACCGGGACGCCGTGGTGCCGACCGTCGCGGCGCTCGTCTGCTACATCGCGTCGATGGGGGTCACCAGCCGACTGAACATCCCGCTGAACAACGCGCTGGAGGCGGCGGGCCCGGTGGACGGGATCGCGCGGCCCGAGGCGGTGCGGGCGGCGTTCGAGGGGGCCTGGGCGCGCGGGAACGTGCTGCGGACACTGCTGTGCACGGCCGCCACCGGGCTGCTGTGCTGGGCCCTCGTCCTGAACGGCGGCAGCTGAACACGCGGGAGGGCGGGTACGGGGCCCGTGCCCGTACCCGCCCTCCCGGAGAAGCGCCGGCTCAGCGGCCGGCGGACAGCAGCGCCTCGGCGCGGCCGTGCAGCTTGGCGGCGTACGCCGCGCAGCCCAGGGCCGCCGTGTTGAGGAGCGTACGGAAGATGTTGACGGACTCCCAGGTCCCCTTGAACTTGTCGACCAGGGAGAAGTCGTGGATCTTGGCCGGGTTGCCGAGGTCGGCGAGCTGGTTGTTGAGCGGGATCTCGACGCCCATCGTCAGCATCAGGACGACGAGGTAGAGGACGGCGGCGAGGCCGGCCCACAGCGCGATGGTCCTGCGCCCCCGGCGGAACTCCAGGAACGCGGCGAGGCCCGCCGCGACGATGGCACCCATGAAGATGAGCGCGAACAGGCCGTTGCCGTCGATCTCCGCGTTGAACTGCTGCATCGCGGCGACGTAGGTGCGGTCGTCGGTCTTGGCGAGACCGGGCATGACCGAGACGTCGAAGGCGAAGAACAGGCCGGCCATGAGCCCGAGCGTGATCACCGAGATCATGTGCAGGCAGCCCGCGGCCTTGTTCGGGCGGTCCTCCCGCGGCGGCACGGGCGCGGCGGGCTGACCCCACGGCTGCTGGTACGGCGCCTGACCGCCGGTGGGGCCCTGCTGCTGCTGATACGGATTGGGTGTCATCGGTACGTCCTCGCTCTTGTCCGGTGCGTAAGTGGGGTGCCGAGGCGCGCTGTTGACGAGGATAGAGGTGCTCCTGCTCCCGCCGCGGGCGCGGAGGCCGCCCTGGACAGGATCACGAGCGTTCCTCCAGCGAACGTCGAGTGGTACTCGAACGGGCGTGCCCGGGTGCGACGGGTCAGCGGATGCGCATCTGCGCCATCATGCCCATCGCCGAGTGGTCGAGCAGGTGGCAGTGGTACACGTAGGTGCCCCGGTAGGAGTCGAACGTCGCCTGAAGCCGGACGGTCTCGCCGGGCATCAGGCACACGGTGTCCTTCAGGCCCGCCTCGGCGCCGGTCGGCGACTTCCCGTTGCGTTCCAGGACGCGGAACTGCACCAGGTGCATGTGGAAGTTGTGCGGCACGTCGGTGTTGGTGTTGGTGACGGTCCAGACCTCGCTGGCGCCGTACGGGATCTCGGTGTCGACGCGCGCCGGATCGTAGACGCGGCCGTTGATGGTGCCCTGCGGTTCGCCGCCGACGAGGGCGACGTTCAGGTCGAAGGAGCGCCGCCCGGTCACCGGCGGCAGCGGCGGGAGTGTACGCAGGACGGACGGCACCCGGCTGGGGTCGGCGGCCTTGCGCACCACGTCGAAGCGCATGACCTTGCCCGTCCGGTCCGGGTCGCCGGGGCCGAGGGTGTTCTCCAGGACGAGCCGGGTGCCGACCGGGTAGCGGGAGAAGTCGATGACGATGTCCGCGCGCTCGGCCGGTGACAGGAGCAGCGCGTCGGTGGTGAAGGGGCGCGGCAGCAGGCCCCCGTCGGAGCCGATCTGTGTGAAGGACGAGCCGTCGGCCAGGCGCAGCGCGAAGAACCGCAGGTTGGACGAGTTCAGCAGCCGGAAGCGGTACTTGCGGGCGGCGACCCGGAGGTACGGGTACGGCTTGCCGTTCGCGAGGATCGTGGAGCGGCCCTCCGCGTCGTCCATGATGTACAGCAGCTGCCCGTCGTCGTCGAAGTGGGCGTCGCGCAGCGCCACGGTGACGTCGTAGCGCCCGGCCGGCAGCGGCAGCGATTCCTCCACGTCGTCGGTGAGCAGATAGCTGCCCGACAGGCCCCGGTAGCAGTTCTCGGACTCCGAGTGGTGGGCGTGGTCGTGGTACCAGAGCGAGGCGTGCGGCTGCTGGTTGGGGTACGTGTAGGTGCGGCTCGTGCCCGAGGCGAAGGTGTTCATCGGGCCGCCGTCGCTGTCGACGGGGACCGAGGAGCCGTGCAGGTGCACCGAGGCGTCGACGCCCAGCTGGTTGTGCTGGCGCATCACCACGGGGCGCCCGGAGCGGGCCCGCACGATGCCGCCGGGGAAGTGCCCGTCGTAGGTGAGGACGTCGGTGCTCAGGCCCGGCAGGATCTCGGCGCGGGTGCGGCGCATCGTGATGTCGTAGACGTCGGCGCCGCCGCGCGTCGCGGCGGGGGTCAGCACCGGCAGCAGGGGCAGCGGCACCTGGAACGGCTGGACGGCGGGGCCCACGGGGACGGCCGTGCCGGCCGGGGCGGCTTCGCGCGGGGCGGCGCCCGCCGTCATCAACGGGGTGAGAGCCGCGCCGGTGAACAGCCCGGCGCCGGTGACGCTCAGGGCGGTCATCAGAGTGCGTCTGGTCACCATCACGGAACTCCTGCTGCTCGATTCGGCGGACGCGCCGAGTGCAGCAAGGGCGGCTCGCACGCGTCTCGGGAGCTGCTAGGGCGGGCACGGGACTGCCCGTTGTGTCACCCGGCGACCGCTATGGCGCTTGAGAACGGAGCCAGAGCCGACCCAGAACCGCCAAAGAACCGCTTGCGGTCGGCTTGCGCTCCGCTCCGTATACCTGAGCCGTCCGCTGCCCCCCACCGGAAGGCCGACCGTGGATCTTCGTTACTGGCTGCCGCGTGCCGTAGACGTGGCCGAACACTGGGGAGAGCGCTT
Source organism: Streptomyces sp. SID9727 (assembly GCF_010550605.1). Classification (GTDB taxonomy): domain Bacteria; phylum Actinomycetota; class Actinomycetes; order Streptomycetales; family Streptomycetaceae; genus Streptomyces. The sequence continues at coordinate 1,441 of NZ_JAAGNI010000073.1, read as the reverse complement.
CGGCCCGTACCGGGAGCACCCGTCGCACCTGGTCGGGGACGAGGAGTTCGGTGCCGCGTTCGCCGCGTTCTCGAAGCGGCTGGACGACAACTATCCGTTCTTCCATCCGCGCTACGCGGGGCAGATGGTCAAGCCGCCCCACCCCGCGGCGGTCGTCGGTTACGTGACGGCGATGCTGTTCAACCCGAACAACCACGCCGCCGAGGGCGGCCCGGCCACCACCGAGATGGAACGCGAGTGCGTGGACCTGCTCGCCGGGATGTTCGGCTTCCGGGGCTCGCATCTGGGCCACCTGACGACGAGCGGGACCATGGCCAACCTGGAGGCGCTGTACGTGGCGCGCCAGACGCATCCCGGACGCGGAATCGCGTACAGCGCCGAGTGCCACTACACGCACGCCCGCATGTGCGGGGTGCTCGGCGTCGAGGGCCACCGGGTGCCCGCCGACGGACTGGGCCGCATCGATCTGGACGCCCTGGAGAAGCTGCTCGCGGCCGGCCGGGTCGGCACGGTGGTGGTGACCACGGGGACGACGGGCCTGGGGGCGGTCGACCCGGTGCACGAGGTGGTGCCGCTGGCCCGGCGTTACGGCGTACGGGTGCACGTGGACGCCGCCTACGGCGGGTTCTACGCGCTCCTCGGGCGCTCGGACCGGCCCGAAGGCATCGACGTGCGCCCGTGGCGGGCGATCGCGGACTGCGACTCGGTCGTCGTGGACCCGCACAAGCACGGCCTCCAGCCCTACGGGTGCGGGGCGGTGCTCTTCAACGACGAAGCCGCCCGGAACCACCTCGCGCACGACTCGCCGTACACCTACTTCACCGAGGCCGCACTGCACCTGGGCGAGATCAGCCTGGAGTGCTCGCGGGCCGGGGCGGCGGCCGCCGCGCTCTGGCTGACGCTGCGGCTGCTGCCGCTGACCCGGGACGGCTTCGGCGAGGTCCTGGCCGGCAGCCGCCGGGCGGCCGTGGGATGGGCGGAGCGCATCGAGGCGTCCGAGGAGCTGAAGACGTACCAGGCACCGCAGCTGGACATCGTCAGCTACTTCCCCGCGACGCGGCCGCTGTCGCTGTCCGCCGTCGACGCCGCGTCCGGCCGGCTGCTCACGGACGGCATGCACGCCGAGCGGGACCCCGTGTTCCTCAGTGTGCTGCGGACCGACGCGGCGGACTTCGCACGGCGCAGACCCGACGTCGTGGCCGACGCGCCGACGGCCCGGGTGATGCGCAGCGTCCTGATCAAACCCGAAGCCGAACTGCACCTGGACCAGCTGCACGCCCGGGTGGAGCAACTGGCCTCGACCGGGCGCGCCCGACCCCCGCGCCCGGCACACCCATCGAACGGGAGGAGAACTTCATGACCCGCCTGTCCACGTTCCCGCCGCCGCCCTGGCCGGCAGCGCCCCGGCCGGCCCTGCGGCGCGCCCGGCGGGCCGAAGCCG
>NZ_JAAGNI010000058.1 GCF_010550605.1 Streptomyces sp. SID9727 | reverse complement strand
CCCGGGGCGGGGGCCGGGGTGGGCGCGTGCCTGACCCGGTCGCCCTCCGGGGCGCGGGGCGGCGGCGGGGCCACCGAGCGGGCCAGGCCCTGGGCGACCGCCTCCTGGATGGTTGCGGCCAGCTCGGCGGCCCGGTCCACGCCCTGGTCGGCGAGCATGGCGGCGAGGCCGCCCGCGTATCCCTGGCCGACCGCGCGGACCTTCCAGGCGCCCTGGCGGCGGTACAGCTCCAGGGCGGCGACCGCGGACTCGCTGTCGAGGCCGGTCAGCGTGAACGTGGCGATCTCGGTGCCGTCGAGGGCGGTGACCGCGACGAAGGGTGAGGCGACGGCGCCGAACCGGGTCGGGCCGCCGGCCCCGAGCGGGAGGGCCAGCAGCACCGTGACCCGGTGGACCCCGTCGGGCAGGGCGTCGAGGTCGACGGCGAGGCGGTGGCCGGCGGCGGCCTGCCGGGAGACTTCCAGGCCGTGCAGCTGCGGCGATCCGGGGTGGGCGATCCACTCGACGCCGGCCACCCTGCCGTGCTCGTCGCCGAGCGTGGCACCGGCCACGACGGGCGCCCCGGCCGATATCCGGATCTCCAGACGGGTCTGGGGCAAGGTGTGGTTCTGCCCCCGGACCAGCTCGGCCGTCATTGCCCTGTCCCCTCGACGTGTTACCGCTGGTGTGGGTGAAACTGTGCGTGGTGTCGCCGCTGTGCGTGGTGTCTCTGCTCCGGGTGGTGCGGTGGTGCCGCGATACGGGCAGCTCCCGGCGGCCGGTGCCGCCGGGAGCTGCGCGTGACGCGATGCGGACCTCGCGGTCCGGTGTGCGGTCCTACAGGTGCGGCAGGATCGCCGGCATGAGGTCCTGGAAGGTGCGGCCGTTGGCCGGGGTGCCGATGGCGGTCATCTTCCAGGCGTTGCCCGCGCGGTGCACCTTCGCCATGATCTGCGCGGTGTACTGCCCGCCGCCGTCCAGCGTGTAGCGGGCGAGCTCCTGGCCGTTGGTCTCGTCCACGATGCGGCAGAAGGCGTTCTGCACCTCCTGGAACGTCTGGCCAGTGAAGGAGTTCACCGTGAAGACGATCTGGTCGATGTGGACCGGCACCCGCTGGAGGTCCACGAGGATCGCCTCGTCGTCACCGCCGGAACCGGCGCCGCCCACGAGGTTGTCCCCGGTGTGCCGCACCGAGCCGTCGTCGCTGGTGAGGTGCCGGAAGAACACGACGTCGACCGGCTGCTTGTCGGCGAACAGGACGGCCGAGGCGTCCAGGTCGATCTCCCGGGTGCGCGAGCCGAACAGACCGCGGCGCGGTGCCGCCTGCCAGCCGAGCCCCATCCGCACCGCGGTCAGGGTCCCCCCGTCGCTCTTCTGCAGGCTGATGGCCTGACCCTTGGTCATATTGACCGTCACGCGCTGTCCCCTCTCCGCATTCCCCGCAACCGTCCTTGTGCGGTTTCCCAGCACCCTACGCAGTGGTGTCACCCGCGCGGAGGGCCTGGGCCGTTTTGTGTCGGTCCTGCAACATGCGGCCCGGGCCGTCCGGCCGGTCAGGCCAGACCGGCCTCGCGCATCTGGCGCAGCTCCTTCTTCAGCTCGCCCACCTCGTCGCGCAGCCGGGCGGCGACCTCGAACTGCAGGTCGGCCGCGGCGGCGCGCATCCGGTCCGTCATCTCCTCGATGATCCCGGCCAGTTCGGTCGCCGGGCGGTCGGTGACCGCCGCCGCGTCCCGGCCCGCCTTGCCCGCCTTGCCGGCCTTCGCGGACTTCCCGGCCGTCGCCGCCTTGCCGTCGCCGGGGACGGCGTGCTTGCCGAGGGCGGGCACGGGGGCCTTGCCCTCCTTCCCCTGGCGGTAGCCGGTGCCGAGCAGCTGCTCGGTGTCGATCTCCTCGCGCGCGATGGTGGCGACGATGTCGTTGATCTTCTTGCGCAGCGGCTGCGGGTCGATGCCGCGCTCGGTGTTGTAGGCGATCTGCTTCTCGCGGCGGCGGTTGGTCTCGTCGATGGCCTGCGCCATGGCCGGGGTGACCTTGTCCGCGTACATGTGGACCTGGCCCGAGACGTTGCGCGCCGCGCGGCCGATCGTCTGGATCAGCGACGTGCCCGAGCGCAGGAAGCCCTGCTTGTCCGCGTCGAGGATGGCCACGAGCGACACCTCGGGCAGGTCCAGGCCCTCGCGCAGCAGGTTGATCCCGACCAGGACGTCGTACTCGCCGGAGCGCAGCTCGCGCAGCAGCTCGATGCGGCGCAGCGTGTCGACGTCGCTGTGGAGGTAGCGGACCTGGATGCCGAGCTCCAGGAAGTAGTCGGTCAGGTCCTCCGCCATCTTCTTGGTGAGCGTGGTGACCAGGACCCGTTCGTCGCGCTCGGCGCGCAGCCGGATCTCGTGCACCAGGTCGTCGATCTGGCCCTCGGTGGGCTTGACGACGACCTCGGGGTCGACCAGGCCGGTCGGGCGGATGATCTGCTCCACGAAGCCGTCGCCGCGGGACATCTCGTAGGTGCCCGGGGTGGCGGACAGGTAGACCGTCTGGTTGATCCGCTGGAGGAACTCCTCCCACTTCAGCGGGCGGTTGTCCAGGGCGGACGGAAGCCGGAAGCCGTGGTCGACCAGGGTCCGCTTGCGCGAGGCGTCGCCCTCGTACATCGCGCCGATCTGCGGGACCGTGACGTGCGACTCGTCCAGCACCAGGAGGAAGTCCTCCGGGAAGTAGTCGAGGAGGGTGTTGGGGGCGGTGCCGGGGGCGCGGCCGTCGAAGTGCATCGAGTAGTTCTCGACGCCGGAGCAGGTGCCGATCTGGCGGAGCATCTCGATGTCGTACGTCGTACGCATGCGGAGCCGCTGGGCCTCCAGCATCTTGCCCTGCTTCTCCAGCTCGGCCAGGCGCTCCTCCAGCTCCCGCTCGATGCCGCTGACGGCCTTCTCCATGCGCTCGGGTCCCGCCACGTAGTGGCTGGCGGGGAAGACGTGGAGGGACCGGTCCTCGCTGATGACCTCGCCGGTCAGCGGGTGCAGTGTGGACAGCGCCTCGATCTCGTCACCGAACATCTCGATGCGGACGGCCAGCTCCTCGTAGACCGGGAAGATCTCGATGGTGTCGCCACGCACCCGGAAGGTGCCCCGGGTGAAAGCCAGGTCGTTGCGCGTGTACTGGATCTCGACGAAGCGGCGCAGCAGCGCGTCGCGGTCGATCTCCTCGCCCACCTTGAGCTGGACCATGCGGTCCACGTACTCCTGCGGCGTACCGAGGCCGTAGATGCAGGACACGGAGGCGACCACGACGACGTCGCGCCGGGTGAGCAGCGAGTTGGTCGCGGAGTGGCGCAGCCGCTCGACCTCCTCGTTGATCGAGGAGTCCTTCTCGATGTAGGTGTCCGACTGCGGGACGTACGCCTCGGGCTGGTAGTAGTCGTAGTACGAGACGAAATACTCGACGGCGTTGTTGGGCAGGAGCTCGCGGAACTCGTTGGCCAGCTGGGCGGCGAGCGTCTTGTTCGGCGCCATGACCAGCGTGGGGCGCTGGAGCTTCTCGATCATCCACGCGGTGGTCGCGGATTTACCGGTGCCGGTCGCGCCGAGGAGCACGACGTCCTTCTCACCCGCGCGGACGCGCTTCTCCAGCTCGGCGATGGCCGCGGGCTGGTCGCCGCTGGGCTGGTAGGGGCTGACGACCTCGAAAGGCGCCACCGTACGTTCGATCTTCGAGACTGGCCGCATGCAACCACCGTACGACCCGCCACTGACAACGGGGCCGGTTCACCAGTCCGCGGGCTCCACGGCGTCGCGCGGGCGGGAGTGGAAGGAGGCCGGGTCGGCGTACGTGCCGAAGCGCGGGACCTGGCGCCGGGCCGGGACGCCGGGCATCCGCGCGGCGCGCGGGTCGTCCCAGTCGGGCGTGCCCATGACCACCAGCGGATCGAACATGACCACGACGGCGGCCAGCACCAGGAAGCAGGCGGGGCCCAGCAGCATGGGCACGAGCAGCGATCCGGCGCTGTCGCCGGGGGCGTGGGCCGCGGTCGTGGCGGACGGGTGCAGATGGACGCGGAGCGCGGCCATGCCGGTGTAGTGCATGCCGCTCACGGCGACGCCCATCACGACGCTCGCGCCGAGGCTGGGCAGGAAGCCGTGGATGGACACGGCGGCCCACAGCGCGGCGGTCGAGGCGACGACGGCGATGACCACGGAGAGGGCCACGGTGACCGTGTCGTACTCGAACTGCCCATCAAGCCTCATCCCGGCCATGCCGAGGTAATGCATGGAGGCCACGCCGAGTCCGGTGATCGTGCCTCCCGTCACCAGGGCCATGCGGGTGGCGCCCCGGTACCCGACCAGGAAGATCCCGATGCCGACCATGACGATCGCGACGGCGAGGCTGGCGAAGGTGATCGGTTTGTCGTAGCCGATCGGCACCTCCTCGACGGAGAAGCCCGCCATCGCGATGAAGTGCATGGTCCAGATGCCCGAACCTATGGAGGTCGCCCCGAGAGCCAGCCAGCCGGCCCTGAAGGAACGCTCGGTACGCAGTGACCGCGTGGTGCAGCGCAGGCCCAGCGCCGCGCCGAGGCACGCCATGAGGAACGCCGCCGCAGGGGTCACCGCCCCGTAGCTGAAGCCGTCGATCGTGCCCTGCATCCTTGTACGCCCTTCGCAGCAGCAAGCCCGGGTCGGGACGACCCCAGGGCCCGTCGTCCGGGCGCAAGGCCCGGCAGACACAACAGAAGTGCCGCATCTTATCGACCGGGCCGCCGGCCCGTGGCGCGGTCCCCGAGGTGCGTTCACACGGCGTCCATCCTTCGCCTGTCCCGTGTTCGGGGGCGGCTGGGACGCTCGGGCCGTCCGCCACTCCGACGCAAGGAGTCCACGTGTACGCAGGCAGCGCCACCGCCTCCGTCGCCGCCGCCGTCGTCATGGGCGCCGGCACGTTGCTGACGGCGAATCCGGGCGCCCCGGTCACGGACACCCCGCTGACCCGGCACCCGGTCCAGCAGCTCGCCCCGGTCCGCCGGGCCGCCGACGCCGCCGCGGACCACCCGCGCGTCTACGCCCACCGGGGCGCCTCCGCCTACGCCCCCGAGAACACGCTCCCGGCCGTGGACCGGGCCGGCGCTCTGGGCTTCCGCTGGGTGGAGAACGACGTCCAGCTCACCCGGGACGGGGTGGTGGTCGTCATCCACGACACGGACCTCCGGCGCACGACGAACGCCGAGGAGGTGTTCCCGAACCGCGCGCCCTGGGCGGTCAAGGACTTCACGGCCGCCGAGATCTCCAGGCTGGACGCGGGCGGCTGGTTCGGGCCGGGGTACGCCGGGACCCGGGTGCCGACCCTGCGCCAGTATCTGAAGCGGCTCGGCCGCAACGGCCAGAACCTCCTGCTGGAGATCAAGAGCCCGGAGAGCTACCCGGGCATCGAGCGGGCGACCCTCCGAGTGCTGGGCGAGGAGGGCTGGCTGGACCGGAGCCACGTCCAGGGCCGTCTGGTGATCCAGAGCTTCGGTGCCGACAGCGTGCGCACGGTGCATTCCCTGCGCCCGGACGTGGTCACCGGCTTCCTCGGCGCCCCGGCCGTCTCCGAGCTGCCCGCCTACGCCTCGTTCGCCGACCAGATCAACCCCTCGTACGCCGGTCTGTCGGGCGGCTACGTGACGGCGGCGCACGCCCTGAAGGGCCCGCACGGCAAGGCGCTCCGGGTGAACCCCTGGACGGTGAACGACGCGGCGGCCGCGCGCCGGGTCGAGTCCATGGGGGCGGACGGCATCATCACGAACACCCCCGACGTGGTGCGCGCGGCCACCCGGGGCTGAGGCCGCCGGGGCCCGTTGTCGGTGGGCGGCCGTACGGTGGTGGCATGGACAGCAACGGGGTCGTCGAGTGGACCGTCGTCGAGAGCGGCATCGGTCCGCTGATGCTGGCCGCGACGGAGACCGGACTGGTCGGCGTGGTCTTCCACGCCCGCCCGGAGATACGGGACAGGGCACTCGACCGGCTGCGCTGCCGGCTCGGCGCGGAGCCGGTGGAGGCCCCCGGCTCCGCCCGGCTGGCCGAACCGGTGCGCCAGCTCGCGGCGTACTTCGCGGGGACGCTGCGGGAGTTCTCGCTCGACCTGGACTGGTCGCTGACCGCCGGCTTCAACCGCCAGGTGCTGCGGGAGCTGGCCCGGGGCGTGCCGTACGGGGCGGTCGCCGGTTACGGGGATCTGGCCGAGCGGGTCGGACAGCCGGGCGCGGCCCAGGCGGTCGGCGCGGCGATGGGGTCCAACCCTCTTCCGGTGGTCGTGCCGTGCCACCGGGTGGTGGAGAGCGACGGCGGCCTGGGCGGCTTCGGCGGCGGTCTGGAGACCAAGCGGCAGCTGCTGGCACTGGAGGGCGTGCTGCCGGAACCGCTGTTCTGAGCGGTGCCGTCAGGCGGGCTCCGGGGCCGTGTCCGGCCTGTGCGCGACCATCACCGGCTGGAAGAAGCCCGTGTCCGCCGGCTCGTGCCAGGCGGGCTCCGACAGGCCGGCCCGCCGGGCGAATCCGGTGAGACGGTCCTGCGTGAGCGCCCAGTACGACGTGCGGCGCGTGCGCACGTCCCAGCCGTCGTCCCCCTGCGCCGCGGGGTGCAGCTGGAAGTGCTCCAGGTCGTAGCGCTCGCCGTCCGGGCGCCAGTGCCACAGCTGGAAGGTGACGACCCGGCCGCCGGCCCCCTCCCTGACCTGCGGCGGTGTGGAAGCGGGCCGCTCGCTCCGCAGCCGGTCGTACGGCCGGGTGGAGACGAGCAGTACGCCGCCGGGGCGCAGCACCCTGCGCATCTCACCGAGCGCCGCCTCCACCGCCTCCGGGGTGAGCAGATGCGGCAGCGAGTTGTCGGCGCACACGACGACGTCGAAGGAGCGGTCGCCGAACGGCAGCCGGGCCATGTCGGCGGCCGTCGTGCGCAGGTCCAGGCCGCGCGCGGCCGCCTCCTTCGCGGCGCGGGCCGCCGCGGCGGGGCTCAGGTCGCTCCCGGTGACCCGGTGTCCGAGCGCGGCGAGGCCCAGCGCCTGGGTGCCGATGCCGCAGGCGCAGTCCAGCACGTCGTACGCGGCGCTCTCGCCGCGTGCCGTGCCGATCAGGCCCGACAGCGCGGCGGCCTGGCGGTCGATGCTCGCCTGCCAGTCGGCGTACATGAGGTCGTAGTCGGAGGCCAGGTCGTCGTAGAAATCACGTACGCCGGAGGCGGGTTGGGGCGTCGAGGAGGGCATGGGCCAACGTTAGGCCCGGTGCGCGGCTGCTGACGGGCGGTTTCGCGCCACCGGCCGGAGCGGCTCACGTTTGAGCCCCGTCCACCCGCGACAGGGATGTGGACATGTCACTCAACGCGCCCTTCGACGCCACCCTCTACGCGCCGGCTCTCTCCGCCGAGGTGCGGGCCGCCCTCGCCGCGCACCGGCCGGTCGTCGCCCTGGAGTCGACGATCATCGCCCACGGCCTGCCCCGCCCCCGCAACCTGCGGGTCGCCGGAGAGCTGGAGGGGCTCGTACGGTCGGCCGGGGCCGTGCCCGCGACCGTGGCGGTGCTGGACGGGCGGGCCAGGATCGGTCTCGACAAGGCGGAGCTCGAACGGGTCGCCGAGGACCCGGGAATGCGCAAGCTGGGCCACCGCGACCTCGCCCCGGCACTGGCGGCCGGGGCGAGCGGGGCGACGACCGTGTCGGCGACCGCCTTCCTGGCGGCCCGGGCCGGGCTGCGGGTCTTCGCGACCGGCGGGCTCGGCGGGGTGCACCGGGGCTGGACGGAGACGCAGGACGAGTCCGCGGACCTGCGGCTGCTCGCGCGGACGGGGATCACCGTGGTCTGCGCGGGCGTGAAGTCGATCCTGGACGTCCCGGCCACGCTGCAACGTCTGGAGACGCTGGGCGTCGGGGTGCTCGGCTACGGCACCGGCACCTTCCCCGGGTTCTACCTGAGCAGTTCCGGCGAGCCGGTCGACTGGACGGTGACCTCGCCCGAGGAGGTCGCCGAGGTGATGGCCGCCCAGGACGCGCTGGGCGGCCCCGCCGCCGCGCTGATCGTGGCGAATCCCGTGGCGGAGGAGGAGCAGTTGGACCCCGGGCTGCACGACCGGGTGCTGGCCGGGGCACTGGAGGCGTGCCGGGAGCGCGGGGTCACGGGGCAGGCGGTCACGCCGTTCCTGCTGGACCACCTGGTGCGGCACACCGGGGGCGCCTCGCTGGAGGCCAACCTCGCGGCGGTGCGGGGAAATGTGGCACTCGCCGCCCGGATCGCCACCGCCTGGGCGGCGCGGTGAGCGGCGGCCTCCTCGTCGTCGGGGACGTGGTCACCGACGTGGTGGCCCGGCACGGATCGGCGCTCGCCCACGGCACGGACACGGCGGCCGTGATCCGGACCCGGGCGGGCGGCGCGGGGGCCAACGTGGCCTGCTGGGCGGCGCGCGCGGGCTGCCGGGACGTGCGGCTGCTGGCCCGGGTGGGCGCCGACTCGGCGGACTGGCACCGCGGTCTGCTGCGGCGGGCGGGGGTGCGCGGGCTGCTCGCGGTGGACGAGGAGGCGCCGACCGCGACCGTCGTCGCCCTGGTGGACGCCACCGCCGAGCGCACCTTCCTCACCGACAGCGGCGCGGTACTGCGGCTCTCCCCCGAGGACTGGTCGCCCGCGCTGCTCGACGGGGTCGGCCATCTCCACCTGTCGGGCTACCTGCTGTTCGCCGGCACGAGCCGGGCGACGGCCCAGCTCGCCCTGCGGGAAGCCGTGCGGCGGAGCGTCCCGGTGAGCGTGGACCCCGCGTCGGCGGGCTTCCTGGCCGGGCTCGGCGTCGACCGGTTCCTCGCCCTGACCGAGCGGGCGGACCTGCTGCTGCCCAACGCGGACGAGGCCCGGCTGCTCACCGGCCTGCCGGACCCCGCGGACGCGGCCGCCAAGTTGAGCATGCCCGCCCGCCGGGTCGTCGTGACGCTCGGCGAGGGCGGGGCGCTGCTCGCCACCGGGGGCGCGGTGACCGGCCGGGTCCCGGCGGAGCCGGTCGGGCGGGCCGTGGACTCGACCGGGGCGGGCGACGCGTTCACCGGAGGCTTCCTCGCGGCC
>NZ_JAAGNI010000492.1 GCF_010550605.1 Streptomyces sp. SID9727 | reverse complement strand
GGCGCTCGGCCGCCCCTACGTGTGGGGCGCCAGCGGGCCCTCCGGGTTCGACTGCTCCGGGCTGATGAAGTGGGCCTGGGCCCAGGCCGGGGTGAGCCTGCCCCGGACCTCGCAGGCCCAGCGGTACGCGGGGCACATGGTGCCGCTCTCCGAGGCCCGCCCCGGGGACCTCGTCGCCTACCGGGCGGACGCCAGCCACATCGCGATGTACGTCGGGAACGGCCAGGTCATCCATGCTCCGTACCCGGGCGCTCCGGTCCGCTACGACCCCGTCGGCATGATGCCCGTCTCCTCGGTCACCCGGGTCTGACCGCG
>NZ_JAAGNI010000042.1 GCF_010550605.1 Streptomyces sp. SID9727 | reverse complement strand
CCGGCGCACCGCCGCGAAGACCCGGCGGGTGGGGGCGGTCCCGCGCACCGGGCGGACCACCACGCCGGTCAGCGGCATGCCGCGGAGGGCGGTGCGCGGGACGAGGGCCACTCCGGCGGCGGCGCCGGCCAGGGCGACGACCGCGTGGAAGTCGTCCGAGGAGTGTTCGAGGTTCGGGGCGAAGCCGGCGTACTCGCAGGCCAGGACGACCACGTCGTGGCAGGGGTTGCCGGGGTAGGGCCCGATCCAGGCGTCCTTGGCCAGCTCGGCGACGGCCACCTGGTCCTGGCCGGCCAGCCGGTGGCCCACCGGGAGCACCGCGTCGAACGGTTCCGAGTAGAGGGGGACGCGGGTGAGCCGGCGGTCGTCCGCGCCGGGGGCGCCCCGGTACTCGACGGCGACGGCCACGTCGACCTGGCGGTCCAGGACCATCGGGACGCTCGCGTCGCCCTCGGCGTCCTGGACGCGGACCTTGATACCGGGGGCGGTCCGCCCCAGCGCGGCGATGGCGGGGGCGAGCACCAGACCGATGCCGGTGGCGAACGCGGCGACCGTGACCGTGCCTGCCTCGCCCGAGCCGTACGCGGCCAGCTCGGCCTCCGCCCGTTCCAGCTGGGCCAGGACCGCGTTGGTGTGGGTGAGCAGGATCTCGCCGGCCGGGGTGAGCCTGGCCCCGCGCGAGCCGCGTTCGACCAGCCGGTGACCGGTCTCCTGCTCCAGGGCGGCGAGCTGCTGGGAGACGGCGGACGGGGTCAGGTACAGGGCGGCGGCCGCGGCGGTCACCGTGCCGTGGTCCGCCACGGCACGCAGGACGCGCAGCCGCCGTGCATCGATCATGCGGCCCATTGTCCCAGGTCGCGGGGGCGCCCTGACCGCCCCCGCGACCGGCCTCGGGACAGCCCCTCAGCCCTCCAGCTCGGCGCGCGCCGCGACGAACGCGTCCACCGCGCGGTTCACGTCGTCCGTGGAGTGCGCCGCGGAGAGCTGGACGCGGATGCGGGCCGCGCCCTGGGGGACGACCGGGTACGAGAACCCGATCACGTACACACCGCGCTCCAGGAGCAGCTCCGCCATCCGGCCTGCCTTCGCCGCGTCCCCGATCATGACGGGGGCGATGGCGTGGTCGCCGGGCAGGATGTCGAAGCCCTCCTCGGTCATCCGGGTACGGAAGAGCGCGGTGTTGGCGTTGAGCCGCTCGCGCAGCTCGCCGGCGGACTCCAGGAGGTCGATGACCTTGAGCGAGGCGGCGGCGATGACCGGGGCGAGCGAGTTGGAGAAGAGGTACGGACGCGAGCGCTGGCGCAGCAGGGCGACGATCTCGGCGCGGGCCGCGACGTAACCGCCGGACGCGCCGCCGAGCGCCTTGCCGAGGGTGCCGGTGATGATGTCGACGCGGTCCATGACGCCGTGCAGCTCGGGCGTGCCGCGTCCGCCGGCGCCGACGAAGCCGACGGCGTGCGAGTCGTCGACCATGACCATGGCGTCGTAGCGCTCGGCCAGGTCGCAGATCTCGCGCAGCGGCGCGACGTAGCCGTCCATGGAGAAGACGCCGTCGGTGACGATCAGGCGGCGCCGGGCCCCGGACGCCTCCTTGAGCTGTGTCTCCAGGTCGGCCATGTCGCGGTTGGCGTAGCGGAAGCGCTTGGCCTTGGACAGGCGGATGCCGTCGATGATCGAGGCGTGGTTGAGGGCGTCGGAGATGACCGCGTCCTCGGCGCCGAGGATCGTCTCGAAGACGCCGCCGTTGGCGTCGAAGCAGGAGGAGTAGAGGATCGTGTCCTCCTGGCCCAGGAAGGAGGAGAGCCGCCGCTCCAGCTCCTTGTGGACCTCCTGGGTGCCGCAGATGAAGCGGACCGAGGCCATGCCGTAACCCCAGCGGTCCAGTGCCTCGTGCGCGGCGGCGATCACGTCGGGGTGGTCGGCGAGGCCGAGGTAGTTGTTGGCGCAGAAGTTCAGCACCTCGCCGGGGCGGCCCCCGGCGGTGACGGCCACGGTCGCGGACTGCGGGGTGCCGATGACGCGCTCGGGCTTGTGCAGCCCGGCCGCCTCGATCTCTTCGAGGGTGGTGCGCAGGTCGTCGCGTACGGAGTCGAACATGCCGGATTCCTTAAGGAGGTGAGGAGGTCAGACGGTCCAGTCGAGGATGACCTTGCCGCCGCGCCCGCTCGCCGCGTCGTCGAAGGCCGCCTCGAAGTCGCGGTAGCCGTACCGGCCGGTGATCACGGGGGCGAGGTCGAGACCGCCCTCCAGCAGGACGGACATGGCGTACCAGGTCTCGTACATCTCGCGGCCGTAGATGCCCTTGACGGTGATCATCGAGGTGACGATCCGGGCCCAGTCGACGGCGAACTCCTCGGAGGGGAGTCCGAGCATGGCGATCCGGCCGCCGTGCGTCATGTTCGCGATCATGTCGCGCATGGCCTCGGGGCGGCCGGACATCTCCAGGCCGATGTCGAAGCCCTCGCGCAGGCCCAGCTCCTTCTGGCCGTCGGCGATGGTCGACTCGGCGACGTTGAGTGCCAGGCTCACGCCGACCTTGCGGGCCAGCTCCAGGCGGGCCTCGCTGACGTCGGTGATGACGACGTTGCGGGCACCGGCGTGCTTGGCGACGGCGGCGGCCATGATGCCGATCGGACCGGCGCCGGTGATCAGGACGTCCTCGCCGACGAGCGGGAAGGACAGCGCGGTGTGCACGGCGTTGCCGAACGGGTCGAAGATCGCGGCGACGTCCAGGTCGACGGGGACCCGGTGCACCCACACGTTGGAGGCGGGCAGCGCGACGTACTCGGCGAAGGCGCCGTCGCGGCCGACGCCGAGGCCCAGCGTCGAGCGGCACAGGTGGCGGCGGCCGGCCAGGCAGTTGCGGCACTTGCCGCAGACGAGGTGGCCCTCGCCGCTGACCAGGTCGCCGACGGCGATGTCGACCACGTCCGCGCCGATCGCGGCGACCTCGCCGACGAACTCGTGGCCGAGGACGAGCGGGGTGCTGATGGCCTGCTGCGCCCAGCCGTCGTAGTTGCGGATGTGCAGGTCGGTCCCGCAGATGCCGGTGCGCAGGACCTTGATCAGTACGTCGCCGGGGCCGGTCTCGGGCTCGGGGACGTCCAACAGCCAGAGTCCGGGCTCGGCCTTCTGCTTCACGAGTGCCTTCACGGCTGCGGCTCCCTGTACGGCGTTGAGCTCCCCGGGCCGGGGGCATGCCTGAGGAAGCCTGCGGCCCGGGGAAGGATGAGGGGGACGGCGTGGCAGCGCGCTCGCACCGGCTGCCGCGCACCATCCTCCGCCGTCACGGAGAAATCTGCCGTACCCCGCGCCCCAGGTCCATCGAGGTTTTCTTAAGCGGGCCCGCAGCTCCGCTTCACACCGCGTACGGGTTCCGCCGTACGGCTCAGTCGCGCGGCCAGGGCCTGCCGTCGAGGCGTTCGATGTCGCGGTTGAGCCGGGCCAGGTCGTCCGCGAAGCGGGCGGCCTCCTCCGGGGTCCAGGCGGCGAGGACCCGTTGCAGGCCCTCGCGGTTCTCGGCCCGGTCCTTGTCGAGGCGGCGCTCGCCTTCCTCCGTGATGGCGAACTTGCGCGCGATCCCGCCGTCCGGGTCGGCGATGCGGTCGACCACACCGGCCCGGAGCATCGCGGCGGTCTGCCGGTTGAGCGTCGAGGTGTCGAGCCCGAAGGCGTCGTGCAGCTGGCCGATCGACATCGGGCCCTGGACCCGGATGCGGCTGAGGAGGATGTACGCGCTCCGGTCGAGCCGCCCGTCCCCACGCGAGGTGAGCAGGCTCATGTGCCGGCCGAGCAGCATCGTCTCGAACTCGATCCGGTCCACAGGCATGTCCACGCACGGCTCCCTACGACTGCGGCGCGCCTCCCCCACCGGGACGGCGACCTCTCTGTACACATATACCACGGAATGTGTGCACGATGCACCCATCATGCATGATGCACATCGTTCCGCGCGGGCCGGACAGGTTTGAACGGCGTCCACCACTCGAACCGGTTGTCCTTCCCCTCCCCGAGCCGGACGATCCGCTGCGACGGGAACCGTTCGCTCACCCGGTCGTAGACTCGCCGGATGGCGAAGTATTTCGACGTACACCCCGAAAATCCCCAGCAGCGCACCATCACCAACGTGGCCGAAAGCATCCGCTCCGGGTCGCTCGTCGCGTATCCGACGGACTCCTGCTACGCACTCGGGTGTCAGCTCGGCAGCCGGGACGGCCTGTCCCGCATCCGGTCGATCCGCAACCTCGACGACCGCCACCACTTCACTCTGATGTGCCAGAGCTTCGCCCAGCTCGGGCAGTTCGTACACATCGACAACGACGTGTTCCGTACGGTCAAGGCGTCGACGCCCGGCCAGTACACCTTCATCCTGCCGGCCACGAAGGAGGTGCCGCGCCAACTGCTGCACCCCAAGAAGAAGACCGTCGGCGTCCGCATCCCGGACCACCCGGTGGTGCAGGCGCTCCTGGCGGAACTGGGCGAACCGCTGCTCTCCAGCACGCTGTTGCTCCCCGACGAGGCCGAACCCCTCACCCAGGGCTGGGAGATCAAGGAACGCCTGGACCACGAGGTGGACATCGTCATCGACTCCGGCGACTGCGGTACGGAGCCCACGACGGTCATCGACTTCTCCGGCGGCGAGCTGGAGATCGTCCGCAAGGGAGCCGGCGACACGTCGCGGTTCGAGTGATGCCGGCGCGCCCCCGGCGCTGATCGCCGGGGGCGCGGTGGTCCAGGGGGTGCGGTGGTCGAGGGGGCACGCCGGCCCGCCCGGTTACGCCCGCGGGGCGGCACGCGTTTGCGTGCCGCCCCTTCCGTGTGCCGGGGTTCAGTTGAGGGTCAGCAGGGTGCCCGCCCCGTTGGCGTATTCGATCCAGGTGCTGGACCGGGTGCCCGTCCGGACACCGGACCAGCTCGCGGTGAGGTCGGTCGGCGTGTTGGGCGTGACCCGGGCCTTCTCCGGCGTGACCTTGGCCTTGCCGGTGACAGGGCTCTTCGCGGTGATGTTGTTCACCTGGTACGTGAAGGGAGTGACGGTGTCGTCCGTCGCTCCGATGGCGACCACGGCCACGAAGATAGTCCCGACCGTCGGCTGCGGCACGGTGATGGTTGCCGTGCCGTCGCTGTCGGGGTCGGCGAACTGGGCGGACTGGAGGACCCCGTCGGCCGACTTCGGACCCCAGACGACGCCCACGATGGTGTCCTGCGCCGCGTCGAAGTGCACCGTGATCTGCGACGCCTTGGCTCCCGCCGGGATCTGCGCGTCGTAGTAGATCTCCTGCGTACCCGTCAGGCGGGCCTCGGTGGCGGGAGAGGAGACCGGTCCGTAGGCGGTGGCCGTCAGGGTGCTGGTGGCCGGGGTGACCGAGTAGGTGGCCTTTCCGCTGGAGCCGGAGCCCTTGACCTCCGCCGGGGCGCGCACGCTCTGCGGGGTGACGACGATCGGGCTGCGGACGGAGGTGTGGCCGGAGGTCCAGGTGAGGGACCCGGTGTCGACGCGGCCGGCGGCTGCCGTGGTGACGTCGAGCGTGACGGTGAAGGTGCGCTTCTGGCCGGGGTGGGTGAAGTGCAGGACGGACGGGCGGACGGTGGCCTTGACGCCAGGCAGGTCGACCCGGGCGCGGTAGGTGCCGGCCGAGGTCGCCGTCACGGTGCGGGTGACGGTCTGCTTGCCGAAGAGGTCACCGATGGCGATGGAGGGGTAGTTGAGGTCGCTCGGGTCCACGGCGGGGGTCCCCGTCCCGGTGTCGATGCCGGAGCCTTCGAGGTACGCGAGCCAGTCCTGTTCACCCGAGTCGTACACGAGTCCGGGCCGCAGCATGGCCCGGGCGTCGACCTCACCGGCGCCCTGCGCGAAGGCGTCGCCGCTCTTCCCGCCGTCGGCGGTCCTGGTGGGGGTGGCGGTGGTCATCATGGCCGACTTGATGCTCATCGGGGACCAGGTGGGGTGCTGTGAGAGGTAGAGCGCGGCGAGGCCGGCGATGTGCGGGGTGGCCATGGAGGTGCCGGAGTAGTAGTCGAAGTCGTGGCCGTTGTTGCCGTCGGGGGACACGGCCGCGAGGATCGTGGCACCGGGCGCCGTGATGTCGGGCTTGAGCAGGTCGCCCTTGCCGACGAGCGAGGGACCGCGCGAGGAGAAGCCGGTCACCTGCGGGTAGACGTCCGAGGTGCCGCCGGGGGCGAGGGTCGCGGTGGCTCCGTCCGTGGCGGCGTAGGTGCGTACCGCCGTGGCGTCCGGAGTGTTGAGGTGGACGACCGGAAGCGGGTGCAGGTCGCCGTCCGTGCTCTGGTTGCTGACGTTGACGAGCACCACGCCGATGCCGCCGGCCCGCTTGACCTCGGCGGACTTCTCGACGCGTCCGCTGACGCCGCGGTCGCAGACGACTATCTTCCCGGTCGTGCGTGCGGGGTCGAGGGTGCCCGCCAGGCAGTAGTCGGCGTCTTCCGCGCGGGCGCCGGCGACCCTGGCCGCGGAGCCCCGGACGAGGGGGGCCGGGCCGACGGCCTTGTGCACGGTGGTGCTGACGCCGGTGTAGTTCGCCCCGTTGCCGAGGGTGACCGTGCCGGTGTGGGACGCGATGGTGCCGGCGGCGACCGTCGTGGTCCAGGGGGCGGTGTTGTCGAGAGAGGAGACCTCGGGCCCGGAATTGCCTCCCGCGGTGGCGACGAAGACACCGGCGGCAGCGGCGTTGCGCAGGGCGACCTGGGCCGGATCGTCGTACGCGCTCTCGAACATGCCGCCGAGCGAGTAGTTGATGACGTCCACTCCGTCGGCGACGGCCTGGTCGATGGCGGCGACGAGGTCGCTGGTCATGCCACCGTCCTGCGAGCCGTCCTTGCTCTCCCAGAGGGCCTTGTACACGGCGATGGTGGCCGCCGGGGCGACGCCGGAGACGGTGCCGAGGTCCTCACCGCCGACCGTGGCGCGGACGTCGGCGTTACCGGCCGCGGTGGACGCCGTGTGGGTGCCGTGCCCCTGGCTGTCGCGGGGGGAGATGTAACCGGCCCGGTTGGCCTCGGGGGCGTAGGCGAGCCAGCCGTCGGCGAAGTAGCGGGCGCTGACGATCTTCTCGTTGCAGGCGGCGGCGGTGAAGCTCTCACCGGTCTGGCAGGTGCCCTTGAAGGTGGTGCCGTCGGCCTTGTTCATGACGGTGGCGGCACCGTCGCGGTACGGACGGTAGCGGTCCTTCTTGCCCGGCTTCCTGGAGGTGAGGGCCGGGGCGTCGAAGGAGTCGCTCTCGGGCCAGATACCCGTGTCGATGTCGCCGACGACGATGCCCTTGCCCGCCTCGGCGGTCCCGCCGAGGGCGTTCCAGAGCCCCTTGCGGCCCGAGAGGCCGAGGAAGTCGGTCGAGTTCTTGTCGTCGGTCGCGTGGTGGAGGCGGTCCGGGGCGATGTGGAGAACGCCCTCGGTGGCTGCCAGCCGGACGAGTTGACGTGCGTCGAGCCGGGCGCTGAAGGTGTTGGTGGTGACCGCGTAGTGCTGCCGGACGGTGGCGCCGACCTTCTCGGCGACGTCGGTCTGCTCCTCCGTCAGGTGGGAGCGGTAGCGCTTGGCCGCGGCCGAGGCGACGTCGATCTTGCCGCCCTCGCCGGGCTTCGTGGCGGCGAGACCGTCGACGCCGCCGTCATAGGTGGCGAGGGGCTGGCCGGCGAGAGTGACGAGGTAGTTCCCGGCGGCGGGCGGGGCGGCCGGAGCGGTGGCGGTGGCGGGGGTGGCGAGGGGAAGGCTGAGAGCGGCGAGGCCGGTTGTGAGCAGACCGCTGATGACGGCTCGCCGGTTTCGGGACGCTCTTCGTGACAGGGGTGACACGGGCTCTCCTCACGGATTTCCGCGCATGCCGGAGAGGCGAGCGAGGGCGCTCGCCTACGGCGTGCGCCGGGGGCGGGAAACGATGCACCGCCTCTCACCAGGGAGGACTGACAGGCGGCACGGGATGAGTGAACGCTGTGCGATCACCCGGTGTCCAGATAATCTGATGGCCTGTTTGGCGTCGTGACCAAACGCGCCACGGACAGAGGGACCGGTCGGCCGGAATCGGCCGCGGGTATCGGGGGAGCGGCCCTCTCGTGCGGCAAGGAGGGCCGGCTGTGCTCGAAGCGGTGGGTGTGAGCGCGTTCGACGAGGACGTGTACCGGGCCGTGCTGTCGGGACCGCAGTGCGCGGTCCGCGACCTGGCGGAGAGTGCGGGGGCCGGAGTGGCCCGTACGGGAAAGGCGTTGAAGCGCCTGGCCGGGCTGGGCCTCGTGCGCCGGGTGGGGCCGGGCCGGTGGGAGGCCGTCAGCCCCCGCTCCGCGCTCTCGGCACTGCTGAACCAGCGGCGCTCGGAGACGGAGACGATGTTCGGCGAGGTGGAGTCGGTCCTCGCCGAGCTCCACCGCCTGCACAGCGCAGGGCAGTTGGGGGCCCACCCTGAGGCCCTGGTGGAGGTGCTTTCGGACCGGAAGGCGATCAGCAGACGGGTCGATGAGGTCAGCCGGTCCGTCACCACCCATGTGTGGACGTTGGACAGGCCGCCGTACCTGGAAGCGGTGGGGCAGCCGGACTTCCACGACCAGGAGAGGGCGGCCACCAGGGAGTGGTGGGAGCGCGGGGTGGACATCCGGGGTGTGTACTGCCTCGAGTCGATCGAACCGCCGGGCCGGCTGGAGACGATCCTGAGCCTGGCGGCTCTCGGCGAGCAGTCGCGGCTGTTGCGCCATCTGCCGTTCAAGGCACGGATCGTGGACCGGAAGGTGGCGATGGTGCCCCTGACAGGGGGGAGCAAGGAGTCCATCGTGTTCGTCCACCCGTCGGGTCTGCTCGACGGATTGGTGGAGCTGTTCGAGGCGTACTGGGAACGTGCCGAGCCCCTGCTCTCCGAGCAGGTGGAGGACAGGGCGGACGGCGGCCCCAGCGAGGAGGAGCTGATCCTCGTACGGCTGCTGCACGCCGGCTTCAAGGACCAGGCGATCGCCCGTCAGTTGGGCGTGAGCGTCCGCACAGCGACCCGGCGGGTCGCGTCCCTGATGCGGAGACTGGACGCGGGCACGCGGTTCCAGGCGGGCGTACGGGCGCGGGAGCGCGGCTGGGTGTGAGCCCGGCGAGGAGATGCCCGGCCTTCACCGCCTCGGGCGGCCCGGTCCTTGATAGCGTCGCCCCAGCGACTGCGGAGCACTCCCCGCCGGGGTCGCCGCTCTCTGCCGGGACGGCGCTGCCACCGCGAGGGCGGACGCGGGTGGCAGGGGGTCTTCAGGCAGGGACGAAGAGAGCCGACGCATGAGCCTCGCGCAGTTGCACTACACCTCCGCGGTGGACGGGGACGGAACCGGCGAGGACGGACCGGTCACCGCCCGCTTCACCTCGGTCGACGCATCGATACCCGCGTCCGTGCTGACCGAGGCGGGACCGCTGCTGGCCTACGAGGCGCCGAGCGGCACCCCGGACCGGCTCACGGACACCGCCCTGCGCGCCCTGCCCGAGGCGTACAGCTTCAGCCTGCTCTCCGACGGCAGCGGGCTGCTGGCCCGGACCGTCCCGGTGCGCTTCCCCCGGACCTCCGCCGTCCGCTTCCACGCCCACGCGGTCCACCTGCCCCCCGGCGCCCGGCTGCCCGAGGGGAGGTCGCCGCTCGCCGTCTGCAGGTCCGCCCGCTGGACCGCCGCCACCCCGGAGCGGCCGCTGCCCGACCCGCTCGCCGCGCTGCCCGCCCCGGCCGGCCACGAGGCCCGCGAGCGCGAGGCACTCAACGACTTCGCCGTCTCCCGCGGCCCCTGGCTCGCCGGTGTGCTGTCCGACCTGCGCCGCCTGCACGGGCCGGACGGACCGGAACGGGTCGTCCTGGTCGAGCGGCAGAGCGCGGACGTCGCCCGGTGGATCGCGCTCGCCGGGCTCGCCCTGCCGGACGGGCTCGCCGAGCTCCTGACCTTCACCACGTACACCCGCCGCCCGCGCGAGGCGGCGCAACGGGTGGTCGGGGTGCTGCCCGAGGACGCCGGTGAGCTGGCGGACTCCGGACTGCGCGTGCACGTGTGCACGGGTCCGCGCCCGGAGGG
>NZ_JAAGNI010000330.1 GCF_010550605.1 Streptomyces sp. SID9727 | reverse complement strand
CGCGCAGCAGGCCACCAGCCTCCCCGCCCAGAGCCCGCTGTTCACCTCCCTGCTCAACTACCGTCGAACCCTCATCACGGAGCACGGATCAGGCGTCGAATCGACGCGCGAGGTCGCAGGGATCCAACTGCTCCATGCTCAGGAGCGCACGAACTACCCGCTCACGGTGTCGGTCGATGACACCGGAATCGGGTTCCGGTTTGTGGTGCAGGCGGTTGCTCCGATGGACTCGGAGACTCTGTGTGGGCTCTTCGTGACCGCGGTGTCGAATATGGTCGAGGTGCTTGAGGGGCATTCCGATACTGCGCTGGACCGGGTTCCGGTTTTGGATGCTGGTCAGCAGGAGCGGTTGTTGTGGGGGTGGAATGACACGGCGCGTGAGGTGCCGGGTGTG
>NZ_JAAGNI010000028.1 GCF_010550605.1 Streptomyces sp. SID9727 | reverse complement strand
CCCCGGCCGCGTCGGCGCCGGGCGCGACGAGGGTGGGCTCCCCGAGCCCGGCCAGCGCCTCGGCCCAGGCGTCCTCGGACGCGGCCCGGTCCTGCCCGGCGAGCCAGGAGAGGTACCGGGCGAAGGGGACCGCGGGCGGCAGCGCACCGCCGTCGCCCCCGGCCGCGTACAGCACCAGCAGGTCGCGCAGCACGATCTGGAACGACCAGGCATCGAGCAGGATGTGATGGTACGTCAGCACCATCACGTGCTCGTCGTCGGCGAGCCGGGCCAGGGTGAAGCGGATCAGCGGCGGGCGGCCCATGTCGAAGCCCCGGGCCCGGTCGTCGGCCTGGTAGCGGATGAGCCGGTCGCGCTGCTCGTCCGCCGGGAGCGCGCGCAGGTCGAGGTCCGTCCAGGGCACCGCGGCCCGCCGCCGCACCAGCTGGACGGGCTCGCCCGTCTTCCGCTGCTGGAAGCCCGCCCGCAGCACCGGATGCCGTTCCAGGAGCGCCCCGCACGCGGCCCGCAGCCGGTCCGCGTCGAGCGCGCCGCTCAGCCCGAAGGCGACCTGGATCGTGTAGACGTCGACGCCCTCCTCGTCGTACAGGGCGTGGAAGAGCATCCCTTCCTGCAACGGCGACAGGGGCAGGGCCGCTTCGAGAGGAGACGGCTTCACGTGGAGCCTCCGGCAGGAGAGGGCGGGCGGGATGGTCAGGCGGCGGAGCGCGACGGCTTGGCCGCCACGAACGCGGTGATCGCGTCGACGGAGCAGAAGTGCACTTCGTCCAGCTCGTCGGTGCCGACCTGGACGCCGAACGCGCGCTCCACGTAGGTCACGAGCTGGATGGTGAACAGCGAGTTGGCGAGGCCCGCGCCGAAGAT
The DNA here is from genome assembly GCF_010550605.1 of Streptomyces sp. SID9727. GTDB lineage: Bacteria > Actinomycetota > Actinomycetes > Streptomycetales > Streptomycetaceae > Streptomyces. The sequence continues at coordinate 8,934 of NZ_JAAGNI010000028.1, read as the reverse complement.
GTTGAGGTCGTCGGCGACGGGCGTCGCCAGCTCCTCGCTCAGATAGGCCCTCACCTGGGTACGGATGGCTTCGGTCTGCTCGGTCGTGGTCACCGTGGCGGTCCTTCCTGTGATGGGTGTACGGGAACCGGCAGGACGCCGGCCAGTGCGGCGACGGTCGCCGCCGGTTCGGACTGCGGGAAGCCGTGCCCGCCGGGCAGCAGCGTCGTGCTGTGCGCGCCGCCCGCGCACGCGCGCCACTCCTCGGTCAGGGCGGGCGGTGCGAGCGGGTCGTCCGCCCCGCCGAACACATGGAGCGGGCAGCCGACCCGTACCGGCCCGGCGGTCACGATCCGCTCGGCCAGCGCCAGGTCGGCGCGGACCGTGCGGAACACGTAGGCGGCGTACGCGCCGTGGCGCAGCAGCTCCGGCGGCAGCCCGCCGATCCGGGTCAGCCAGTCGGCCAGGCCCCGGTCGTCGTACTCCGCGACCGAAGCGCCGGGCGGGGTGTGCGGCGCCCGCGACCCGGACACGACGAGCGCGGCCGGTGCGGGCGCCCCCTCCCGGGCGGCCCGCACGGTCACCGCGTGGGCCAGCAGCGCGCCCAGGCTGTGGCCGAACAGGACGTACGGCACGTCGAGTTCGGGGCGCAGCCCGTCGAGCAGCCGGCGCGTCACGGTGTCCGGGTCCGGGGTGAGCGGCTCGGCGGTCCGGGGGCCCCGGCCCGGCAGCGTCACGGTGGCGATCTCGACGCCGGGCGGCAGATGGGGCCGCCAGGCGGTGAACGCGGCGGGCCCCGCGCCGGACTGCGGCAGGCAGACCACCCGCGTACGCGGCCGGTCCACGGCGCCGAACCGGCTGCCGATCCACGGGTTGTCCCCGGACGTGGTCATCGGATCAGGCCAGGTAGCCGGTGAGCCGGGCGAGCATGGCCTCGGCGAGCCGGTCGCAGAAGGCGCCGGACGTCCGGTCCGGGTGGTAGCCGATCACCAGCCGCCCGTGCGCCCCGGCGGCCGGCCAGACCTCGGCGTGCACCTCGCCGGAGACCCCCGGGTAGCGCGGCCGGAAGAACTGGGACGGCAGCCCCTTCAGGGCCAGTTCGCCGAGGCCGTTGTCCTGGAGCACGAACATCGTCTGGAACATCCGGTTGCGGTCCGTGGACTCCGTCTTCAGCTGGAGCCCGGCGATCTCCGAGATCGACAGGTCCTGTGCCGAGAACGCCTCCGCGACGGCCGCGGCGGTGGCGGCGACCGACGCGGCGGGCGAGGCGGCCGGGTCGGTCCTGGGCCGCAGCGGCAGGATGTCGATGAGGCAGCCCGCGGCCCGGCTGAGGACGGTGCTGCCGCGCCGGTTGACGGGCGTGCCGACACCGAAGTCGTGGTCGCCGACGAGCTCCGCCATGGCCTGCCCGTACGCGCTCAGGTACACGGCGAACGGGCTGACCCCGTGGCGCTCCGCCAGCCCCTTGACCCCGTCGGCGAGCCCGGCGGGCAGCGGGAGGTCGATCATCCGGCAGGGCGTCCCGCGCGGCGCCTCCGCACCGCCCGGGTATGCCAGCGGGGTCATGCCGTTGATCGTGCGCCGCCAGTACTCGCGCTGGGCTTCGAGGTCCACGTACGGCAGGTGCGCCTCCAGCGCCTCGGCCACCTCGCGCGGCCCGGGGGCGGGCTCCAGGTCGGGCGTCCGGCCCTCGGCGTACGCGTTGTAGGCGGCCGACAGGTCGTGCGCCAGGACCTCGGACGAGCCGCCGTCGAACGCCACGTGGTGGACGGCGTACCCGAAGAGGGTGACGTGCGCCTGGCGCACCGCCACGAAGACCGGCCGCCACACGTCGCCGCGCACCAGCCGGAAGGGCTTGGCCAGTTCGCGCGCCAGGACGTCCTTCGCCTCCTCCTCGGTGTCCGCGAGGAACGCGCCGAGCGGCGGGGCGGGCAGGTCGGCGGGGCGTACGTAGGGCTGTTCCTGGAAGAGGTACTCGGCGCTCAGATAGCGGTGCCGGCGGTGCAGGTACTCCACGGCGGCGGCCAGCGCGGCCCGGTCCGGGCGGCCCTCGATGCGCCAGCAGCGCACCGAGTGCAGCGACAGGTCGTCGGGCTTGAAGACGTGCTTCATGAACATGAAGGTCTGCGTCGGCGACAGCGGGGCGCGGGCGTCGTCACCGGCCTCGGCGTCCCCGCCGGGTGCCGCGTGCGGCAGCCCGTCCGTGGCGTGGATCCACTGCGCGAGCCCGGCGGCGGTCCGCTGCCGGTAGATCTGCGAGATCGGCACCGGCCGCCCGAGCGCGTCGCCGAGCCGGGCGCAGATCCGGCCGATCTCCAGCGAGGTCACGCCCAGCGCGGTCAGTCCGGTGTCCCATGGCACGTCGTCGGCCGGCAGCCCGGTGACCCCGGCGAGCGCGGCGGCGACGGCCGCCCGGATCTCGGGCAGCCCCCTCCCCGCCGCGCCCCGGTCCCGCTCCGGGCGGCCGGGGTCACCGGCCGCCACCCCCTCCGCTGCGACGGTCGCCGCGAGCGGGACGACGGCGTGGGGGCCGGAGCTGGCGGGCATAGCGGGTCTCCTCTGTACGTCTGCCGGAGCGGGCCGGGGGCCGGTCCCCGGTGATCCTGCCAACGCCCGGGAACCGCTTCCAGGCAGGCACCCGGCAACTGACGGCACGCGCCGAACGGCCCGGTACTGCCGGTTCGTTGCCTGGCCGGAGGCATCACGCCCCGGCAGCATCGAATGGGACCAGTGCGCGAACCCCCGCCGCCGAAAGGAACCCCAGGGCATGCGACGTGACGGTACGGAGACGGGGCCGCCCCAGGACGGTCCGCCCGCCGGCGCCCGGGTCTCGCTGTGGCGCAACCGGGACTACGTCGGCTGGTGGGCGGGGCACGGCCTCTCCGCGCTCGGCACCAGCGTCTCGAACATCGCCTTCCCGCTGCTGATCCTGTACGCCACCGGATCGGTCGCCCGGGCCGGGGTGATCACCGCCGCCACGATGGTCGGCACCCTCGCGACCACGCTCGTCGGCGGCGCGCTCGCGGACCGCGTCTCCCGCCGGCTCATCCTGATCACCGGGCCCCTGGTGCAGGCGGCGGCGCTCGGCGCGGTCGCGTACGCCGTCCACCGGGGCGAGTTCGCGCTGTGGCTGCTGTCCGCCCTGGCCTGCGTGGCCGGTGCCGCGTCCGGCATCACCTCGGGCTCGACGATCCCCTCGCTGCGCCGGATCGTGCCGAAGGAGCAGATCGGGGAGGCCACCGCCCGCTCGATGGGCCGGGACATGGCGGCCCGGGTCATCGGCGCCCCGCTGGGCGGGCTGCTGTTCTCGGCGGCGCGCTGGGCACCCTTCCTGGCGGACGCGGTGTCGTTCCTCTTCGCGTCCCTGGGCGCCGCGCTCATCCGCCGCCCGCTCGGCCCGGACCGCGTGCCGGGGGCGGAGCGCCCCGGCATCGGCCGGGACGTGGCGGCCGGCTACCGCTTCGTCCGCGACCACGCCTATCTGCGGTTCACGGTGATCTGGGTGGCGCTGCTCAACGCGGTGGCCCAGGGCTTCTTCCTGCTGCTGATCGCCCTCGTGAAGCACCGGGGCGGCGACCCGCAGACCATCGGCTTCGTCAACGCGACGGCCCTGGTCGGCGGGGTCGTCGGCGCGGTGATCGGCCCGCTCCTGCTGGCCCGGATCCGCGCCCGGACCGCCCTGCTGGTCTCCGCCTGGGTCTTCGTGGAGTCCTTCGCCGTGGTGGCGCTGGTCCCCGAGCCCTGGCAGATCGGCGCGGTGCTGCTGGTGGCGACGGCGGCGATGGTCCCGCTGAACGTGATCCTTGAGTCGTACGAGGTCCGGCTCGTGCCCGACGAGTACAGCGGCCGGGTCTCCGCCGTGAGCCGCTTCGGCATGCAGGCCCTGCAGTGGACGGGTCCGCTGGCCGCCGGCTTCCTGGGCGACCGGTTCGGGGTGCAGGGCGCGGTGCTGGTCCTGATGGTGCTGATGGCCGCCCTGGCGGTCGCCCTGCACCTGACCCGCTCCCTGCGGGTGCTGGACGAGCCGGTGGACGCGGTGGCGGAACTTCCGGTGCCGGAGACCGCGGGCGTCTGAGGAGGAGGCGTGCGGGGCTCAGGCCCGGTCGAGCGCCCAGGTCTGGAGGGCGTACGGCCGCCCCTTCTCCTCGCCCTCGATGAGCGGTACGCCGAGCAGCCGGAAGCCGTTCGCGGCGGCGACGGCGACGCTGGCCGCGTTCTCCGCCTCCAGTTCCAGGATGACCCGGTCGACGCCCAGCTCCTCGAAGGCGTACGCGGCCATCACGCGCACCGCCCGCCCGGCGAGCCCCTGCCCGCGGTGGGCGGGGCCGACCGCGTAACCCAGCTCGGTGCCCTCGGGGGCGCGGCGCAGCATGACCTCGCCGAGCGGGGCGCCGCCTTCGAGCGTGATGGCGAGCAGGACCGCCGTACCGTCCGCCCGCAGCTGCCGGGCCTTCGCCAGCCGCGCGCGGGCGGCCTCCGCGTCGAAGGGCGAGACGATCGGCGTCCAGTACGCGATGTCCGGGTGGTCGAACAGCTCCGGCATGGCGTCGAGGTCGTCCTCGGTCCAGTCGCGCAGGACGAGCCCCTCACCCGTGAGTTCGACGTGCTCGGGGAACGGGGGCGTGGCGCTGCTGGTCATGGTGCGGACCCTATCCGGGCGTTCCCGGGACACCAAGCCGTTTCCCGCGCCACACTCTGGCTCCCGGACCGTGACAGACCGGTCCGAACCATGGGAAGCCGGGGTGCGCATGCGTGACGGGACACGGCAGTTGAGGAACATCGTCCGAAGACGGGACGCGCTCAGGTACGGGGGCATCGGCCTCATCACGGTCGCTCTGGCGGCCTGCGGCAGGAACAAGGGCTCCGACGGCGTGCCGGGCCGCCCGGCCACGAAGCCGACCGTGACCGGGGCCGCGCTCGAAGCGTTCGTGAGCGGCGCGTGGAAGCTCTCGTACGAGCCGCGGGGACAGGCCCACGACGCGTTCCGGCGGATCGAGATCAAGGGCCGCCGCTGGAGCGTGGACGGGGGCGACGAGACGGGCACCTTCGAGCTGGACGGCAGCGGGCTCGTGGTCCGGTTCGACGGCCGGGACACGGACAACGTGTGGGCGGCGTCCGGTCTGCCCGCGACGGTCGGCGACAAGGCGGCCGTCACGCTGCGGTGGGGCCTGAGCGCGGAGTCGGGCGAGGTGGACCCGGGCTCACCGGTGGACACCCGGCAGGACCCGCTGCCGGTGGTGTGGGACGGCAGGACGCTGACGATCCGGACCGATCACGGGCTGCGGATCACGGCCGTACGGGCCTGAGCCCCGCCCCTCACCCCAGGGCCGTGTCCAGCAGCGCCGCCCACTGGGCGACCACCTTGCGGCGGCGGGCGGTGTCGTCGGTGAGGACGTTGGCGAGGCCGAGCCCCCGGGCCATGTCCAGCAGCCCCTGCACGGTCTCCCGCACGCCGGGTTTCGCCTCGTCGGCGCGCAGGAGGTGGACGGCGATGCGGTGGGTCTCGCGGCCCACCCGGGCCTCCAGCTCCGTCACCCGGGGGCGCAGTTGCTCCTCGTTGGACGCGGCGACCCAGAGCTGGAGGGCGGCGCGGAAGAGGGGCCCGGTGTAGAGGTCGACCAGGGCGGCGACGACGGCGGCGCGGTCCTGGTCGGGGACGGCGCGCAGGGCGGCGGAGCGTTCCTCGGCGACGTATTCGACGGCGGCGGTGAACAGGTCCTCGCGGGTGGGGAAGTGGTGCTGGGCCGCGCCCCGCGAGACCCCGGCCCGTTCCGCGACGACGGCGACGGTGGACCCGGCCCAGCCGTGTTCGGCGAGGCAGGCCACCGCGGCTTCCAGGAGGCGGCGGCGGGTGGCGCGGCTGCGGTCCTGTTTGGGGCCCGGGCCGGCGCCCGGTGTCACAACGCCCATGCGGGATCCCGTCGTTCGAGGAAGGCCGTCATCCCCTCCCGGGCCTCGTCGGAGGCGAAGAGCCGTGCGGAGCGGGCGATGAGGTCGTCGGCGTGCTGGTCGAAACTCTGGAGCACAGTAGCCGTGACCAGCGCCTTGGACTCCGCCAGCCCCTGCGGCGAGGCCCGCCGCAGCCCGTCGAGTACGGGGACGAGCGCGTCGTCCACGTCCTCGGCGGCCAGCGTGACCAGCCCGATGCGCGCGGCCTCCGCCGCGTCGAACCGCTCGCCGGTCAGGTAGTAGCGGGCGGCGGCGCGCGGGTCGATGCGCGGGAGCAGCGGCATCGAGATCACGGCGGGCGCGAGTCCGAGCCGCGACTCGGTGAGCGCGAAGGTCGCCCCGGGCCCGGCGACGGAGATGTCGCACGCCGCGAGCAGCCCGAGCCCGCCGGCCCGGACGTGCCCGGTGACCCGGGCGACCACGGGCTTCGGCAGCGCGACGATCCGCCGCATCAGGGCGACGAAGTCGTGCGGGTCGGCCGGGGCGCGCAGGTCGGCGCCCGCGCAGAAGGTGGTGCCGGTGTGGGTGAGCACGACGGCCCGCACGGAGTCGTCGGCCGCGCACCCGTCGAGCGCGTCCGCCAGCGCGGCGACGAGCCCGGCGCTGAGGGCGTTGCGGTGGGCGGGCGCGTCGAGCGTGAGGGTGGTGACGCCGCGCACGTGGGCGGGCGGTGCGAGCGGGCTCATCCGCGTGATCTCCTTCTCTGCCGGCCGTCGCGTCGAGCGTGGCAGCGGGGACGAGAACAATCAAGCGCGCTTGCATGATTTTATGAGGCGGGGCGGGGCGGGGCGAGGCTCGGTGGGGCCGAGGGGCCGCGTACGGCCGGTCGCGCTCACGAGCCCGCCTCGCTCACGAGTCCCCCGCGGACAGCCTCTCCGGTGCCGGGTCCTCCGCGGCGGTCAGCTCCTGGGTCCCCACGACGGACAGCAGTTCCAGCTGCTCGGCCGCCGCGCTTCCGGGCGGGGCGGTGAACCACAGCAGCCGTTGCCGTCCGTCCTCGCTGAGGAGGTTGTGGCAGTCGAGCTCGATGACCCCGAGCAGGGGGTGGACGATCCTCTTGTGGTCCATCCGGCGCACCGCGACGTCATGGGTGTCCCAGAGGTCCGCGAACTCCTGACTGCGCCGGCGCAGCGCGGCGACCATCCGCGCGACCTCCGCGTCCCGGCCGCGCCGGGCCGCCGCCGCCTGGAGGTCGGCCACGAACACCCGGGAGTGGTGGGGGTGGTCCTCGGGCGGGTGCATGTCACGGGCCCGAGGGTCGGTGAACCAGCGGTACACGAGGCTCGCCGCCGGACCGCGGCGGGCCGGGGACCGGCCGAGCAGGGCCAGTGCCAGGCTGTTCTCCATCAGCGTCTCGTGCAGGTCGGTGATGACGCGCGCGGGGGTGTTGGAGAGCCGGTCCAGGAGTCCGATGAGCGCGGGCTGCACGTGCGCCGACGCGCCGCCCGCGGGCGGTGGGACCGGTCGTTCGGCCAGGTGGAACAGGTGGTCGCGCTCGTCGCCGTTCAGGCGCAGGGCCCGGGCGAGGGCGGCCAGCGTCTGCGCCGAGGGCTGCACACCGTTCTTCGCGCTCCCGCGTTCCAGCTCGGTGTAGTAGTCGGCCGACAGCCCCGCCAACTGCGCGACCTCCTCGCGACGCAACCCGGGGACGCGTCGGCGCGGGCCGTGGGGGAGGCCGACCTCGGCGGGGCGGATGCGGTCGCGGCGGGTCCGGAGGAAGGCACCGAGCTCTGGAAGGTTCACCGCTCCATGCTCGCTCGTACGGCGCGGCGGAGCCAGGGGGTGGCGTCCCCCGGGTAGACGCAGCCCTGGCTGGGGCCGGGGAACCGGCCGATCGTTGGGGACACCGCCGGACGACGGCCGGGCCGCGGCCCGGCCCCCACCTCCCAGAGGAGTCAGTCATGCCCCTCCCCGCTTCCCCCGACGGGACCGCCGCCCCGGAGCAGCGGCCCTCCGCCCCACCCCGTGTCGCGATCGTCACCGGGGGCTCGCGCGGCATCGGCCGCGGGACCGCCGGCCGGCTGGCCGCCGACGGGTACGCCGTCGTGGTCGGTTACGCGGGCGGCCGGGACGCGGCCGAAGCCGCCGTCGAGGAGGTCGTCACCGTCGGCGGCCGGGCCGTCGCGGTGCGCGCGGACGTCGCCGACGAACACGCGGTCGCCGCCCTGTTCGACGCGGCGGAGGCCGAGTTCGGCGGTGTCGACGTCGTCGTGCACGCGGCGGGGCGGATGCACCTGGCGCCGATCGCCGACATGGACCTGGCCGTTCTGGACGACCTGCACCGCACCAACATCCGCGGCACGTTCGTCGTCGTCCAGCAGGCCGCCCGCCGGGTGCGCCCCGGCGGCGCGATCGTGACGTTCTCCACCTCGGTGCTGGGGCTGGCCTTCCCGCGCTACGGCGCCTACGCCGCCAGCAAGGGCGCGGTCGAGGCGCTGACGATGATCCTGGCCCGGGAGCTGCGGGGCCGGGACGTCACCGCCAACACCGTCGCGCCCGGGCCCACGGCCACCGATCTGTTCCTGGACGGCAAGGACGAGGAGACCGTCGCCCGCCTGGCCGCCCAGCCTCCGCTGGAGCGCCTCGCCACCCCGGCCGACATCGCCGAGGTCGTCGCGTTCCTGGCCTCCCCCGCCGGCCACTGGGTCAACGGACAGGTCGTCCGCGCCAACGGCGGAATCGTCTGAACCACCCCCTGCCGTCCGCATCGCCCCACCGGAAAGAGAAGGAACAACCAGCCATGCCCTTCGCGAACTTCAAGGTCCCCGAGAAGACCCTCACGCCGAAGCAGAAGGAGGAGATCGTCGCCCGCACCACCGAACTGTTCGTCGAGATCTACGGCGAGCGCGCCCGCGCCAACACCATGGTCCTGGTCGAGGAGGTCGCCGACGGCGGCTGGGGCGTCTCCGGCAACGTGCTGACGCTCGCCGTGCTCGGCGGGGCGGCACCGGCCGACGCCTGACCGGCGCCGGCCGCCACCCGGGCCCCGCGGCCGTTCGCCGCGGG
>NZ_JAAGNI010000224.1 GCF_010550605.1 Streptomyces sp. SID9727 | reverse complement strand
TGAAAGCCGCCGCCTGACATGAAACCCATGCCAGAGCTTAGTGAGGCGGCAAACTGGTCGAAAAACCCGGACCACCTCTGAGTGCCCCGCGCCGGGTCTGCCAAGAGACGATCTATCAGTACATCTATTCCGAGGACGGTCGTCGAGGTGAACTGTGGCGCCACCTGCCCTCTGGCCGCCGGCGCCGTCGGGGCTACCGGCTTCGCAAG
>NZ_JAAGNI010000016.1 GCF_010550605.1 Streptomyces sp. SID9727 | reverse complement strand
TGGTGAGGTGCCGTCGGATGAACGGTGCCGTTCCCAGAACGAGGGCGGCGAAGACTGCCAGCCGTTGCAGGCGGGGCTGAGCGGCGAGGTTGCTGTCCTGGATGCCGTAGGCCGCGTACCAGTTGGCGGCGAGGTCGGTCGCCACGATGACGCAGGCGAGGTCGATTCCTTGGCATTTGCCCCGGATCAGTAGCACGGCGGCGAGCGTGTCGAACAGCGCCAGCGACGACCAGTAGAGGTTGAGCCACCATGGCGCCCAGTCGTACGGGTGCAGACCATGGCGTTGAAGGTCGGTGACGTGTGCGGAAGCCCCGATGAAGAGCAGGGCGGCTGCGATGCTGCAGGCCGATATGACCGCCCAGCGCGGGGCGTGGTGCATCCATCCGATCATGCTGTGGATCGTCCCACCTGCGGGTGTCGCCCGTCAGGTTGTCAGTCTGCGGTAGCAGATGAGGGCGGCTGCGATGCCGACGAAGGCCAGGAAGTGCTCGGCCTTGCGCTCGTAACGACGGTGCAGGCGGCGGCAGCCGCCCAGCCAGGACATCGTTCGCTCGATCGTCCAGCGATGCCGGCCCAGTCTCGTGGAGGATTCGACGCCTCTTCGGGCGATGCGGTGGCGGATGCCGCGCCAGCGGAGCCAACGACGCAGGTGGTCGTAGTCGTACCCCTTGTCCGCGTGGAGCTTGGCGGGCCGTCGCCGGCGCGGGCCGCGGCGGGACCGGATCGGTGGAATGCCGCGCACCAGCGGCTCAAGCGCCTGGCTGTCGTGGAGGTTCGCGCCGGAGATCCCGACGGAGATGGGCAGACCGGTCCGCTCGGTGATCAAGTGGATCTTCGACCCCTTCTTGCCCCGATCGACAGGATTCGGACCTGTCAGCTCCCCCCTTTCAGGGCCCGCATGTTCACCGAGTCGATCGCGCAGCGCGACCAGTCCAGGCCGCCGCGCGAGCCCAGCTCATCCAGGATGACGCGGTGCAACTTGGCCCAGACTCGGGCGGCACTCCACTCGGTGAACCGCCGGTGAGCAGTCGGCCCCGACGGACCGAAGACCGGCGGCAGCTGCCGCCAGGTGCAGCCTGTCGTGGCCACGAAAACGATCGCGGCCAGCACTTCGCGATCCCCGTACCGGCGACGGCCGCCGCCCTGCGGTCGGGCCGGAGCAGGCGGGACCACCCGCTGGAACAGCTTCCACAGCTCGTCCGGCACCAAGCGCTCGACCACCACCACACCGCGCAGACTACTCAACCTGCCAAATGAGACGACGTCTTAGCTGTCGAGCCGGCGCAACGCGGCGACGGCTCGCTGGGTGATTTCTTCGGGGGTGCCGGAGACGTCCACGGCGACGCCGGCCTCGTCGTCCTCCAGGGGCTGGAGGGTGGCGAACTGCGAGTCGAGGAGCGCGGTCGGCATGAAGTGGCCCTTGCGGCCCGCCATCCGCTCCTCGATCAGCGAACGGTCACCGGTCAGGTGGAGGAAGACGGCGCCCGGGGCCTCGGCGCGCAGCCGGTCCCGGTAGGAGCGCTTGAGCGCGGAACTGCTGACGACCCCGCCGAGACCCGCCCGGCCGTGCGCCCAGCGCCCGATCGCGTCGAGCCAGGGCCACCGGTCCGCGTCGTCCAGCGGGGTGCCGGCCGACATCTTGGCGATGTTGGCGGGGGGATGGAAGTCGTCGCCCTCGGCGTACGGGACGCCCAGTGCGTCGGCGAGCAGGGGACCGATCGTGGTCTTGCCGGTTCCTGCCACGCCCATCACCACGACGACGTGGGGGGTGCTCATAGCGGTGCCTCGCTGTCTCTTCGATGTCTTCCTCGACATCGGTCCGTCGCGCCACTGAAACCTATACGTACGACTTATTCAAGAGGGTGTGACATAAACGTCGTACTTAACGGCCTCGGGGACGGCCCCGTACCCTTGGGCCATGACCACACCTGCCCAGGGGCTCCACACGCATGTCCTGGACACCCTGGGCCTGGAGATCGCCGCCGGGGAGCACCCGCCCGGCCAGGTCCTGCGCACCGACGAGCTGGCCCAGCGCTTCGACGTCTCGCGCACGGTGGTCCGCGAGGTGATCCGGGTCCTGGAGTCCATGCACCTGGTCGAGTCCCGCCGCCGCGTCGGCGTGACCGTCCGGCCGGCCGAGGCGTGGAACGTGTACGACCCCCAGGTCATCCGGTGGCGGCTGGCCGGCGCCGACCGCCCCCGCCAGCTGCGCTCCCTCACCGTGCTGCGCTCCGCGATCGAGCCGGTCGCCGCCTCGCTCGCGGCCCGCCACGCCACCCCGGAGCAGTGCGCCGAGCTGACCGAGCGCGCCCTCGGCATGGTCGCCACCTCGCGGGGCCAGCAGCTGGAGGGCTACCTCGCCCACGACATCGCCTTCCACCGCATCGTCCTCAACGCCTCCGGCAACGAGATGTTCGCGCGCCTGGGCGACGTGGTCGCCGAGGTCCTCGCGGGCCGCACCCACCACCAGGTGATGTTCGAGGACCCCGACCCGGCGGCCGTCACCCTCCACGTCCGGCTCGCCGAGGCCGTGCGTGCCGGGGACGCGGCCGAGGCCGAGCGGCTCACGCGGGAGATCGCCGTCGGCGCCCTGCACGAGCTGGACGTTCTCGCGCCCTGAGACCGGCCCGCGCCCGGCACCGCGTACCGTTGCCCGTGATCGATCCCGGGAAAGCCGGGAGCACCGGTCTCAGCGAAGAGTCGGGAAAGGGAGTCCACGGGAATGCCGCAGCACGTACAAGGGGTCATCGCACCGGGCAGGAACGAACCGGTCCGCGTCGAGACGATCGTCATTCCTGACCCCGGCCCGGGTGAGGCCGTGGTCAGGATCCAGGCGTGCGGCGTCTGCCACACCGATCTGCACTACAAGCAGGGCGGCATCAACGACGAGTTCCCCTTCCTCCTCGGCCACGAGGCCGCGGGTGTCGTGGAGTCCGTCGGCGAGGGCGTCACTGACGTCGCCCCGGGCGACTTCGTGGTCCTCAACTGGCGTGCGGTGTGCGGCCAGTGCCGCGCCTGTCTGCGCGGGCGGCCCTGGTACTGCTTCGACACGCACAACGCCGAGCAGAAGATGACCCTCCTCGACGGCACCGAGCTGTCCCCGGCCCTGGGCATCGGCGCCTTCGCCGAGAAGACCCTCGTCGCCGCCGGCCAGTGCACCAAGGTCGACCCCGAGGTGTCCCCGGCCGTCGCCGGTCTCCTGGGCTGCGGTGTCATGGCCGGCATCGGCGCCGCCATCAACACCGGCCAGGTCGGCCGCGGCGACTCGGTCGCCGTCATCGGCTGCGGCGGCGTCGGCGACGCCGCGATCGCGGGCGCCCGGCTGGCCGGAGCGGCGAAGATCATCGCCGTCGACATCGACGACCGCAAGCTGGAGACGGCGAAGTCGATGGGCGCGACCCACACCGTCAACTCCCGCTCCACCGACCCCGTCGAGGCCATCCGCGAGCTGACCGGCGGCCACGGCGCCGACGTCGTCATCGAGGCCGTCGGCCGCCCGGAGACGTACAAGCAGGCGTTCTACGCCCGCGACCTCGCCGGCACCGTCGTCCTCGTCGGCGTCCCCACCCCCGAGATGCGGCTCGAACTCCCGCTGCTCGACGTCTTCGGCCGCGGCGGCTCGCTCAAGTCCTCCTGGTACGGGGACTGCCTGCCGTCCCGCGACTTCCCGATGCTGGTCGACCTCCACCAGCAGGGCCGCCTCGACCTCGCCGCCTTCGTCACCGAGACCATCGGCCTCGGCGACATCGAGCAGGCGTTCGGCCGGATGCACGACGGTGACGTGCTGCGCTCGGTGGTGGTGTTCTGATGGCCGCCCGCATCGACCACCTGGTCACCTCCGGCACCTTCGCGCTCGACGGCGGCCAGTGGGACGTCGACAACAACGTCTGGATCGTCGGCGACGACTCCGAGGCCGTCGTGATCGACGCGGCCCACGACGCCGCCGCCATCGAGGAAGCCCTCGGCGGCCGTACGCTGCGCGCCATCGTCTGCACCCACGCGCACAACGACCACATCGACGCCGCCCCCGCGCTCGCCGCGGCCACCGGCGCGCCGATCCTGCTCCACCCCGACGACCTGCCGCTGTGGAAGCAGACCCACCCCGACCGGGCCCCCGACGGCGAGCTCGCCGACGGCCAGGAGATCACGGTGGCCGGCACCACGCTGACGGTCCTGCACACGCCGGGCCACGCCCCCGGCGCCATCTGCCTGTACGCCCCCGAGCTGGCCACGGTCTTCACCGGGGACACCCTCTTCCAGGGCGGGCCCGGCGCCACCGGCCGGTCCTTCTCGTCCTTCCCGGTGATCGTGGACTCCATCCGGGACCGGCTCCTCACCCTGGACCCGGCGACCGAGGTGCGCACCGGCCACGGCGACTCCACCACCATCGGCGCGGAGGCCCCGCACCTGGACGAGTGGATCGCCCGCGGCCACTGACGGCCCTACCGGTCCGGCCACGCGGAGAGCCGCGACCCGCTCTCGAAGCGGCGCGGACCTCCCGTGACCGGGTCGGTGAACTCCAGCACCCGGGCGAGAAGTTGCAGAGGGCGCGAGAAGTCGCCGGCCGGCGGGTCCGGCTCGGTCACCGGGTACACCGGATCGTTGACCAGCGGCAGCCCCAGGCTGTTCATGTGCACCCGCAGCTGATGCGTGCGCCCCGTGGCGGGCAGCAGCCGGTAACGGCCGAGCCCGCCCCGGTGCTCCAGCAGCTCGATCCGGCTCTCGCTGTTCGGCTCGCCGGGCTCCTCCCGCGCCGCGAGCACCCCGCGCTCCTTCACGATGCGGCTGCGCACCGTACGCGGCAGGTCGAGCCCGGGATCGTACGGGGCCACCGCCTCGTACTCCTTGCGCACCAGCCGGTCCCGGAACAGCGTCTGGTACGCCCCGCGCTCCCCGGGCCGGACCACGAACAGCACCAGCCCAGCCGTCAGCCGGTCGAGCCGGTGCGCGGGCTGGAGCTCCGGCAGGTCCAGATCGCCGCGCAGCCGGGCCACCGCCGTCTCCGTGATGTGCCGGCCACGCGGCATCGTCGCCAGGAAGTGCGGCTTGTCCGCGACGACCAGATGCGCGTCGCGGTACACCACCCCCACCGGGAACGGCACGGGCACCTCCGGCGCGAAGTCGCGGTGGAACCACAGGTAGCGCCCCGCCGCGTACGGCTCGTCGCCGAGGACCGGCCCCTCGGCGGACACGAAGCGCCCGTCCGCGAGCAGCGCCTCGACCCGGCCCGCCCCGATCGCCCCGGCGAACCGGTCGAGGAGATGGTCCCCGACGGTCGCCCACCGCCCCTCCGGATCGGCGGGAAGCCGGACCCGGACGGGGTCGACGCCATCGCGCTGGGGCAGCGGCGACGGCGGCGGCTTCGCCCGGCCCCTCACCGGGGGCCCCGGCCCGGCACCGGAAAGCTGATGGTTCTCATGGTGCCGGGCATCCTTTCACGTGGCCGGAAGGTGCCTCAGGCCGCCGGGAACGTCAGCTTCTGCGGGCCGCAGCCGATCCGCTCGGCCTCCGCCGCCACGTAGGCCGGGAGGAGGTCGCGGGTGAACGTGAAGCGGACGCCCTCACTCGTGGGGCGCAGCTGTTCCAGGACGAACATCACCGGACCCGTCTGGCAGACCGCTTTGTACACCGCCCGGTTCCCGCCGATCCGGCCGTAGCCCCTGGAACCCTTGACGGGCGCGCCGGACCGCAACGCGTCCCGGGAGTAGATCTCGGCCAGCACCGGATCGGTCACCGTCGTCAGCCGCACGGCCGTCTCGTCGGAGTCGTATCCCGCCTCGCAGATCCGGGCCGGGCCGCCCTCGCCGCTGGCGCGCGTCTCCCGCAGGTCCTCCCGGTACGCCGCCGGCAGGCCGAGAGCCTTGATCCCGCAGAACATGGACGTCCGGGTGGTGTCCCACAGGACCGGCGGGTGCAGGTCGCGCGGCTCCCGGTACGTACCGGAGCAGCCGAAGTCGTCGATGACGCCGTTGGCCGCGTTGATCAGCGCACCGGTCAGGGCCTCCCGGTCCCGCAGGGTGTACTCCGGTGACACCTCGAAGTCCGCCCGGCCCATGCCGATGTCCACCACCGTGGGCCCGGTGAAGTCGTCGCGGCCGGTGCACGCCTGCGGCAGCGCGATCCAGGCGCGCGAGGACGAGGTCATGCCGGGCAGCCCGTCGCCGAGCGGCACCATGCCCGAGGAGAGGAACTCCCTCGGCCAGTCCTGCGCGTCGGTGCCCCGCAGCCCGTCAAGACGGCGCACGTTCACCGTCACCTGGCGGCGCGCCCGGTCGCCCTCGTAGCTCGTGACGCGGCACTGGCCGTACGAACCGGTGTCGCCCATCGGGTCGTTGTGCAGCGACTGCTCGTCCACCTCGGTCCTGCGGTCCCCGAACAGGGCGTCCATGGACCCGGAACCGAGCGAGTCCCAGCAGGGCGCGGACGCCCCCGCCAGCGGCAGCGTGTCCGTGCGCCAGGCGACCGTGCCCGCGCCCACCAGGGCCCCGGCCAGCGCGGCGGCGGTCGCGGTGCGCACGGTACGGCTGCGCAGCAGGCGGCGGACGAGCGGTGGTCGGGGGGCCTCCGGGGCCGCGGGGGTTCCGGTGTCCGTCAGGGGGTTCTCCACCACCGGGTTCTCCTCGCTCACGCGTCCGCACCCTTCCCGCATCCGATGCGCTTCCCCACGGACTCCACGAACCGGTCGAAGACCCGCTGGTCGGAGGGGCGGCCCCGGTTCTGGAGACCGGCCTCCACGTGCCCGTAGAAGACCGTCGGCCGGTCACCGCAGCTGCGGCGCACCAGGCCCTGGCCGGACCCTTCCGGCAGTCCCCGGAACAGCTCCACCAGACGGGTGCGGCTCGCCATCACGTACTGCGCGGACGGCTCCTCGGGCATCCGCGGCTGCTTCCACACCACCGAGCACGTCTGGAGCCGGTCGGTGACCGCGCCCACCTGCTGGCGGTAGCGGGAGCCCTTGCCGTAGTCGAAGGTCACGCCCGGTATCCGGCACAGCGGTGACGCGGCGGACTCCTCGTCCTCGGCCACCGTCACCATCGGGGAGCTGCTGCGCAGCGGCTGCTTCGGTGCGCACCCCGCCTTCTGCATACCGGTGTTGGCGGCGGCGAGCAGCATCCGGACCACATCGGCGCGCGTGGCGATCGTGAACGGCATGGGGACCTTGCCGAGATGGCCGTCGCCCGTGCTCTCGCTGCGGATCGTCACCACGGACGGCGCGCCGTCCCTGTCGCAGGACGAGGGCAGCACCAGCATGCCCCGGTCCCCTCCGGCCAGGCCGTCCAGCCCGTCCGGCAGCGGCGACGCGGAGCCGTGGAAGAAGTGCGCCAGCCAGGCCCGCCGGTCCTTGGCCCCGGCGGGCACCGGCCCGTAGTCCAGGGTCACCGACTCCTCGAAGGCCAGCGGCTCGTCCGAGTCGTCGTCCTCGACCGAGGAGGTGATGGACACCGTGCAGGTGCCGTGCGGGCGGGTGGCCGAGGGTGCGGCGGACTCGGTGGAGCCGCGCTCGGAGCCGGACTTCTCCAGCGCCTCGTCGCCGAGGAACGACGGGCCGCTGTTCTGCTCCCACGCGCCCCAGCAGTAACTGTCCCGGAACGGCCCGCTGTCCGTCGCCCACAGGACCGTGCCCGTCGCCAGCACCGCCCCGGCCACCACCCCGGCGATGACCGAGGCCCGTCGCCTGCCGATGCCCATCACATTCCCCCTTGCGAAGCAGTAAAGATCGCGCAAAGTGCCGATGCTACGACGTCACCGGCCGCCCTGCGGAAGGGGGGCGGGGGCCCGACCCGGCACGGAGCGGACCCGGTTGCCGAATCCGTACGGCCCCGGGCCCGCCCCCGAGCTCTCAGCCCCGCGCCGAGAACACGAAGGTGAACTCCGCCGGTGCCGCGTCCAGCCGGTACCCGGGCAGCACGCCCGGCCCGCACGACCCCGAACCGATGCCCTGCACCGCGTGGTCCAGGCCCACGTGGACCCGGTCCCCGGCCACCAGATCCGTCAGGTGCTCCGCCGCGTCCAGCTCCTCGCCCGTCCAGCGCCGCGCCGTGAACGCGAACGGCACACCGCCCTCCGCGCGCAGCCCGCCCCCGCCGGCACCGGTCAGCTCCACCCACCGCACCCCGGCCCGGGCCCCGTTCTCCTGCGGCCGGACGTACGGGGTCTGCAACTCGTCCACGCCCCTGGCCCACTGCCCGAGCATCGCGGCCGCCCGGGTGTCCGGATACGCCTCGCCCGGACCGCCGCCGAACCACCGCACCGCGTCGTAAGCCGGGGGCAGCGCGAACCGCACGCCGAGCCGGGGCAGCGGCACCCGCCAGTCGCCCTCCGGCACCACCGACACCCCCAGCCCGAGCCGGTCCCCGGCGGCCGTCCACCGGTACACGGTCCGCAGCCCCACGTCCCGGCCGGCCGGCGCCACCCGGGTGCGCACGGTCAGCGCGTCCGCACCGGCCTCCACCCCGTCCAGGCGGTGGCGCATCCGGTGCAGCCCCCACTCCCGCCAGAGCCGCCCGTACCGCTCGTCCGGCTGCCACGCCGCCCCGTTGTCGTTGTCGGTGGGCGCCCGCCACACGTCGAGGCGCAGCCCCTCCACCGGGACGTCCCCGATGCGCAGGAGCGCCCCGGTCGCCGCGTCGAAGGTGCCGGGGCCCAGCGAGACCGTCGAGCCGGAGACGCGCGGGCGTGCCCCGGTGGCCGGGGGAGGGGCGGCCGGGGCGCCCGGCTCGCTCTGGCCCCAGGCGACCAGGTGGCCGCGTCCGGCCCAGTCCGTCGCCCCGGCGAGGACCGCCCGCAGCGTCCACAGCCCGTCGCCGGGCGGCGCGTCCGGTGTCACCTCGGCCGACGCGCCCGGCGCGAGCGGGGGCACGGCGAGGGTGCCCGAGGCGACGAGGACGCCGTCCGCCTCGTGCGACCAGCGGAACTCCAGGTGGTCCAGGCCGGTGAAGTCGTAGCCGTTGGTGACGGTGAACGTGCCGGGGGCTGTGCCCGGGGCGATGCGCACCGGCTCGACGACCTTCTTGTACTCGGCGAGGCCCGGGGACGGGGTGCGGTCCGGGAAGAGCAGGCCGTCGCACACGAAGTTCCCGTCGTGCGGCTCCTCGCCGAAGTCGCCCCCGTACGCGTAGCCCAGCTCCGGGTGGGCGATGCCGTGGTCGATCCACTCCCAGACGAAACCGCCCTGGCACCGCTCGTACCGCTCGAACAGGCGCTGGTACTCGCTCAGCCCGCCCGGTCCGTTGCCCATCGCGTGCGCGTACTCGCAGAGCACGAACGGCATCGCGCGCCGCCGCGCGTCCAGCTCCAAGTCCTCCAGCGGCTCCTCGGCGCGCCGCCCGATGAGCTCGACCTCGGCGTGCGACGCGTACATCCGCGAGTACAGGTCGGTGTCCGCGCACGACGGGTCGCCCTCGTAGTGCAGCGGGCGGTCCGGGTCGCGCTCCCTCATCCACCGGGCCATGGCGCCCAGACCGGCGCCCGTGCCGCACTCGTTGCCCAGCGACCAGACGATCACCGAGGGGTGGTTCTTGTCGCGCTCGACCATCCGGGCCGCCCGGTCGAGCAGCGCGGGCGTCCAGCGCGGATCGTCCACCGGGTTGTTCCGCCAGTCCACCTCCGCGAAGCCGTGGGTCTCCAGGTCGCACTCGTCGATCACCCACAGGCCCAGCTCGTCGCAGAGGTCCAGGAAGGCGGGGTGCGGCGGATAGTGGCTGGTCCGCACGGCGTTGACGTTGTGCCGCTTCATCAGGACCAGATCGCGCCGCATGGTCTCCGCGCCGACCGTCCGGCCCGTCTCGGGGTGGAACTCGTGCCGGTTCACGCCCCGGAACAGCAGCCGCCGGCCGTTGACCTTGAGGACGCCGTCCTCGACGGCGACCGTGCGGAAGCCGATGCGCAGCGGGACGCGCTCGCCGGGCGTCACCAGCTCCCCGTCGTACAGCCGGGGCGTCTCGGCGGTCCACGGCTCGACCGGCAGCGTCACCGTGCCGCCCACCGCGACGTCCAGCCCGAGCCCGGGCACCAGCACCCGGCCCTCCGTGCCCTCGCACTCCACGCGCAGGGTCCCCGAGCCGGTGCGGTGGTCGTATCCGGCGTGCACGAAGAAGTCGCCGGGCGCCCCCGCCGGGCGGTGCAGCAGCGTCACGTCCCGGAAGATCCCGGGCAGCCACCACTGGTCCTGGTCCTCCAGATAGCTCCCGGACGACCAGGCGTGCACCCGTACGGCAAGGACGTTGGCACCCGGCCGCAGCAGCTCGCCCACCGCGAACTCGTGCGGGAGCCGCGAACCCTTGAAGTCGCCCAGCTCCACCCCGTTCAGCCACACCCGGGCGGCCGACTCCACCCCGTCGAACCGCAGCACGCTCCCGCCGCCGGCCGGCCAGTCGCCGGGCAGCTCGAAGACCCGCAGATGGTCGCCGGTCGGGTTCTCCGACGGCACCCTCGGCGGATCGACCGGGAAGGGGTAGACGACATTGGTGTACGCGGGTGCCCCGCCCGCCCCCTGAAGCACCCAGTGCCCCGGCACGCCCACCGCCGCCCAGCCCGAGGCGTCGAATTCCGGCCGTACGAACGAGGTGTCCTCGCCGTCCGCGCGCGGCGAGAGGCGGAACGCCCAGCGGCCGTTCAGCGACAGCCGCCGGGCGTCGGACGCCGCGTACCAGGCACGCGGCGGCAGACAGCCGGTGCCGGGGGACGGACTCTCGTACCAGGCAGGGGAGTCGGTGTCGGTACGGATCATGCGTCTCCTCGGTCGGTGGGGCCCTCACGATCACGCTAATGAGCGAAGAACCGGTTCACCATGGGGCGTCCGGCGAGATGATCGGGTGCATCCTTCCGAACCCTGACCTTCGCGCCCGCGCCTGTGTCACCATGACGCCCCGGAGCCGAGCGCCTGTGGTCAGTGACCACACGCGGAGGGCGGGGGACGGGCTACGAGGGGAGCCGGGGTTTGGCGAGGGGGATCGGTGCGGTGTGTCCCGTGTGCGCGACACCCGACACGGGCGGGCCGGAGTGCGCGGGCTGCTCCTGGCGCATGTGGGACGACCCGGTCCTCGGCGCCCTGACGGACGAGGACACCGAGGCCGCCCGGACCGCGCTGCACACCGCCCAGCACGCCTGGGACCTACGGGCCGCGAGGCTCGCGCTGGGCGGTGCGGAGGGCGCACGGCGGCTGGCGCCGCTGCTCAGGGCCGGACCGCCGGACCCGGGGGAGGAGCCCGCACCCCCGTCCTTACCCGGGGGTTCCTTACCGCCGCACGACTCCGCCCGCTGGCAGCAGATCCTCACCGACCTGGTCGACGGACGCATCCCCGACGTGGTGTTCGCCGAATTCACGCCCGACCGCCTGCGGGTGATCCGCGCCGCCGCCGACCGCAGCGGCATACCCCGCCAGACCGACGCCGGGAGCACCGACTGGGCCTCGCTCCTGCCCGCCCTGGACGGCGACGCCGCACCCCGCCGCTTCCGGCTCGCCGGGGGAGTCGGCACCGAACAGCCCCTGCACCGCGCGGAGTTCGACGTAGCGGTCACCCGGTGGCTGCACACCCACCCCGCGCTCGCCCGGGCCCGTACGCTCGTGGTCCTCGGCCGCCGCAGCGGCTGGGTCCTCCTCGACCGGGCGGCCGCCCTGCTGCGGGCCGCGTACCGCCCGAGCGCCGAGATCGGGCCCGGGCCCGGCGAAGCCGCCTCCGGCACCGACACCGCCGACGCGGTGCGCGCGGCGCTGCGGACCGCGCCGCTGGCCGTCGACCACTCCCTGCTCCTCGCCCGCGTGGACCGCCGCACCGGTGAGGTGCACGCCCACACCCAGGTCCTCTTCCCGGCCGGATCGCGGCTGCGGCGCGGCGAGACCGCGACCGCCGAGATCACCGTCTACGGCGGACTCGCCACCCGCGCCCCGGTGCTGCTGCCCGTCCTCGCCGGCACGCCGGAGGCCGACGGGAGCGGCGCGGTGACGCTCTCCGCGCGGCGGACCGCGCTCGCCGCCTTCGCACCGGCGCGCCTCGCGTTCGTCCTGCACGGCCCGGGGGAGGTCACCGCGCACGAGGGCGCCCCCACCGAGGGCCGGGGCGAACTGCCCGACATCCCCGCCCTGGTGGGCAGCCTGCCCCGGCGCGTCATCCACCCGCCCGCCCTCGACGTATTCCTCACCGTCGAGATGAGCGGTGCCGACGCCGAGGAGACCGGCGAACGGCTCGGCTTCGCCCGGGACGTCATCGCCACCCTGGCCCGCCGGCACGGGCCCGGCCTGCGCGTCGGCGTCGTCGGCCACTACGACCACGCGGTCCACGAGAACCGCTACGGCCCCCGTCCCGTGCTCCTGCTGCGCGTCCCGGCCGGGCCCGCCCCGGCCGCCCTCACCGCGCTGACCGGCTGGCGGCCCGCGCGGCGCGAACAGGACACCGCCTCCTCGCTGGAGGACGCCCTCAGGGAAGTCGGCCGGCTCGTCCGGGCCCGGGCCGGCGCCGCCCGCGCCCCG
>NZ_JAAGNI010000003.1 GCF_010550605.1 Streptomyces sp. SID9727 | reverse complement strand
TCAGCGGGGCCGTGTCCACCGCGGCGTCCGGCCAGATCCGGTCCAGCAGTTCGCGGCGCCGCAGGGTCTCGCGCTGCACCGCGTCCACCGGGACCGGCCGCACGGGGCCGATCCAGTGCGCGACCCCGTACCGGAAGCGCGCGGGCGTCCGGGTCGGCGCGAGGGCGAAGAACGCCGCGTCGTACAGGGCGCCCAGGTGGCACAGCTCCAGCGCGCCGCCCGGCACCCGGCCGCTGTCCACGAGATGCCGGCCGACCCGCTGCCCGGCCCCCGCCTCCGCCACCGCGTCCCACCAGCCCTCGCGGCGCAGCGCACCGCCCCGGGTCAGCAGGACGTCGATCCCGGGCGTCGCGGGGGACTCGGCGTGGACGACCTTGCCGTCGGCGAGGTACAGCGTGCCCCGGTCGCGCATCAGGGCGCCGGTGGCCCGTTCGGCGGCGAGGCGCTGGAGCATCGGGGAGAGCACGGGGGCGGCGGTCTCGTCCGCGAGGGCGGCGGTCATGCGAGGACCAGTCGCTCGGCGATCTCGCCGAGGCGTATCCGGGCGAGCGCGAGGTTGCCCTCGGAGCGGTCCAGCCACAGGTGGAGGAAGACGCTGCTGTCGAAGTCCGTCTCCACGAACCGGAGGATGTGGTACCCGGCGCGGGTGGTGACGATGACGTCCTCGACCGGGGGAGCGCTCCCGGCCGCGCCCGCCGCGGGCTCCGGCGACCCGAGGGCGAAGGCGGGCTGCTCGGCCGCCATCCGCGCCACCTCGGCCGTCTCCGCCGCGGTGGCCTCGTGGTCGCCGTTGGGTGAGTCGCCGACCGTGCCGAGGGCGAGACCGCTCGTCCAGTCGACAACGGCGGCGCCTCTGGCGCCGGGCAGTCTCATGACGTCGAGCAGGCACTCGTCGATTCCGGGCACGCGGATTCCCCTCCGACACGGCGTTCGGCTGTGACCCAGAGGTTACGCATCGTGCTCCCTCCCGGTGGAGGTTCTGGCATTTTCCATCGGTACATGCGGGTGGTTGGTGGAGAATGCCCCGCCGCGCGCGGCTTCTGACGTGCCGGTGAGCCCGTGCGGCCCCGCCTGTTGACTGGACGTATTCAGCCGCTCAAGATGTGAATAGAAAAATCACAGTCGCGAGGAGGCACCGCCATGTCAGGACCCCGCCCCGTACGGGCGCCGCGCGGTACGGAACTGACCGCCCTGGGATGGCAGCAGGAAGCCGCCCTGCGGATGCTCCAGAACAACCTCGACCCCGAGGTCGCCGAGCACCCCGACAAGCTCGTCGTCTACGGCGGCACCGGCAAGGCGGCCCGCGACTGGCGCTCGTTCGACGCGATGGTCCGCACGCTGCGCACGCTCAAGCAGGACGAGACGATGCTCGTCCAGTCCGGGCGGCCGGTCGGCGTCATGCAGACGCACGAGTGGGCGCCGCGCGTCCTGATCGCCAACTCCAATCTGGTCGGCGACTGGGCGAACTGGGAGGAGTTCCGCCGCCTGGAGGCGCTCGGGCTCACCATGTACGGCCAGATGACCGCCGGTTCCTGGATCTACATCGGCACCCAGGGCATCCTCCAGGGCACCTACGAGACCTTCGCCGCCGTCGCCGCGAAGAAGTTCGGCGGGACGCTGGCCGGCACGATCACCCTGACCGCCGGGCTCGGCGGGATGGGCGGCGCCCAGCCCCTCGCCGTGACCATGAACGACGGCGTCGCGATCTGCGTCGACTGCGACCCGCGCGCCATCGAGCGCCGCATCGAGCACCGCTACCTGGACGTGCGCGCCGACTCCCTGGAGCACGCGCTCCAGCTCGCCGTCGAGGCCCGGGACGCCCGCCGCCCGCTCTCCATCGGCCTCCTGGGCAACGCGGCGGAGCTGCTGCCCCGGATGCTCGCCGAGGGCGCCCCCATCGACATCGTCACCGATCAGACCAGCGCGCACGACCCGCTGGCCTACCTGCCGGCCGGCGTCGACTTCGACGACATGGCCGCGTACGCGGCCGAGAAGCCCGCCGACTTCACCAGCCGGGCCCGCGAGTCGATGGCCCGGCACGTCGAGGCGATGGTCGGCTTCATGGACGCCGGCGCGGAGGTCTTCGACTACGGCAACTCCATCCGGGGCGAGGCACAGCTCGCCGGATACGCACGCGCCTTCGACTTCCCCGGCTTCGTCCCCGCCTACATCCGGCCGCTGTTCTGCGAGGGGAAGGGCCCGTTCCGCTGGGCGGCCCTCTCCGGCGAGGCGTCCGACATCCACAAGACGGACAGGGCGCTGCTCGAACTCTTCCCGGAGAACGAGTCCCTGCACCGCTGGATCAGGATGGCCGGCGAGCGCGTCCACTTCCAGGGCCTGCCCGCCCGCATCTGCTGGCTCGGGTACGGCGAACGCGACCGGGCCGGCGAGCGCTTCAACGACATGGTGGCGAGCGGCGAACTCGCGGCTCCGCTGGCGATCGGGCGCGACCACCTGGACTGCGGGTCCGTGGCCTCCCCGTACCGCGAGACCGAGGCCATGCTCGACGGCTCCGACGCGATCGCGGACTGGCCGCTGCTGAACGCCATGGTCAACGTGGCGTCGGGCGCCTCCTGGGTCTCCCTGCACCACGGCGGCGGCGTCGGCATGGGCCGGTCCATCCACGCCGGGCAGGTGACCGTCGCGGACGGCACGCGGCTGGCCGGAGAGAAGATCCGGCGGGTGCTGACGAACGACCCGGGCATGGGCGTGATCCGGCACGTGGACGCGGGCTACGACATCGCGGAGTCGGTCGCGGAGGACAAGGGCGTGCGCGTACCGATGCGGGAGGACGCGTGACGCGGTCGCAGCCCGGCTTCCAGACCATGTGGGCCGAGCTGGCCCCCATCGGGCTCCACTCCGACAGCCGGGGGTACCGGCGGTACGCCTGGACCGGGGCCGACGCCGAGTGCCGGGCGTGGTTCCGGGCGCAGGCCGAGGCGCGGGGGCTGGCGGTCGAGACCGACCGGAACGGCAACCAGTGGGCCTGGCTCGGGGACCCGCTCGCCGGGGACGCCGTCGTCACCGGCTCGCACCTCGACTCGGTGCCCGACGGCGGCGCCTTCGACGGGCCGCTCGGCGTCGTCTCCTCCTTCGCCGCGCTCGACGAACTCCGCCACAGGGGAGTGGAGTTCACTAAGCCGCTGGCCATCACCAACTTCGGCGACGAGGAGGGCGCCCGGTTCGGCCTCGCCTGCGTCGGTTCCCGGCTCGCCGCCGGACAGCTGACCGTCGAGGCCGCGCACCGGCTGCGCGACGCGGACGGCGTCACCCTTCCGCAGGCCATGGCCGCCGCCGGACACGACCCCGACGCCATCGGCCCCGACCCCGAACGGCTCGCCCGGATCGGCGCGTTCGTGGAGCTCCACGTCGAGCAGGGCCGCGCCCTCGACCTCACCGGCGACCCCGTCGGCATCGCCTCCGCGATCTGGCCGCACGGGCGCTGGCGGTTCGACTTCCGGGGCGAGGCCAACCACGCGGGCACCACCCGGCTCGCCGACCGCCGGGACCCGATGCTCACGTACGCCGAGACCGTCATCGCCGCCCGGCGGGAAGCGGAACTCGCCGGCGCCCTCGCCACCTTCGGCAAGGTCGCCGTCGAGCCCAACGGGGTCAACGCGATCCCGTCCCTCGTGCGCGGCTGGCTCGACTCGCGCGCCGCCGACCAGGACACCCTGGACACCGTCGTCGCCGCCGTCGAGCGCGCCGCCCGGGAGCACGCGGAGCGGGCCGGCATCGACGTCGGTGTCGTCCGCGAGTCGTTCACGCCCGTGGTCGAGTTCCGGCACGCCCTGCGCGACGAGCTGGCGACCCTGCTCAAGGGCTCCGCCCGCGGCACCGGCCGCCCGGTCCCCGTGCTCGGCACCGGCGCCGGGCACGACGCGGGTATTTTGTCCGCTTCGGTCCCGACCGCCATGCTGTTCGTACGGAACCCGACCGGGATCTCGCACTCGCCGGCCGAACACGCCGCCGAGGACGACTGCGCGGCCGGGGTCACCGCACTCGCCGACGTACTGGAAGGTCTCGCGTGCCGCTGACCACGGAGGCGACGGGCACACCCGTCACCGAGACGTACTGGCTGTCCCACGCCTGGCTCGGCACCCATGTCGAGCCGGGCGTCGCCCTGGACGTGTCCGACGGGCGGATCGCCCGCGTACGCACCGGAGTGGACGCGGCCCCTCCCGGCGCCACCGCGCTGCGCGGGCTCACCCTGCCCGGCCTGGCCAACACCCACTCGCACGCCTTCCACCGCGCCCTGCGCTCCACCGTCCAGGTCGGCTCGGGCACCTTCTGGACCTGGCGCGAGACCATGTACCAGGTCGCGTCCCGGCTCACGCCCGACACCTACTACGCGCTCGCGCGTGCCGTGTACGCGGAGATGGCGCTCGCGGGCATCACCGCGGTCGGCGAATTCCACTATCTGCACCACGCGCCCGGCGGCACGCCCTACGACAACCCCAACGCCATGGGCGAGGCCCTGATCGCGGCCGCCCGCGCGGCCGGCATCCGGATCACCCTGCTCGACACCGCCTACCTCTCCGCCGGGTTCGGCTCCGGGCCCGACGACTACCGCGAGCCCGACCGGCACCAGGCACGCTTCAGCGACGGGACCGCCGACGCCTGGGCCGAACGCGCCGCCCTCCTCAAGGGCGACGACCACACGGTCATCGGCGCGGCCGTCCACTCCGTACGGGCGGTCCCGGCCGGGCAGCTCTCCACCGTCGCCCGCTGGGCCGAGGAACGCCAGGCCCCCCTGCACGTCCACCTCTCCGAGCAGACCGCCGAGAACGACGCCTGCCTCGCCGCCCACGGACGCACCCCGGCCCGGCTCCTCGCCGACCACGGCGTCCTCGGACTCCGCACCACCGGCGTCCACAACACCCACCTCACCGACGAGGACATCGCCCTCATCGGCTCGACGGGCACCGGCACCTGCATGTGCCCGACCACCGAACGGGACCTCGCCGACGGCATCGGCCCGGCGGCCTCCCTCCAGCACGCCGGCTCCCCGCTCTCGCTCGGCAGCGACAGCCACGCGGTGATCGACCTCTTCGAGGAGGCCCGCGCGATGGAGCTGAACGAGCGCCTGCGCACCCGCAGGCGCGGCCACTGGACGGCCGCCGCCCTGCTGCGCGCCGCCTCCGCCGACGGCCACGCCGCGCTCGGCCGGCCCGGAGCGGGCGTTCTCGAACCGGGAGCCCCCGCCGACCTGGTGACCGTCGCGCTCGACTCCGTCAGGACGGCGGGACCGGTGCCACGGCTGGCAGCGGAGACCGCCGTATTCGCCGCCTCCGCGGCGGACGTCCGCCACACGGTGGTGGCGGGGCGCCACCTCGTACGCGACGGACGGCACACGCTGGTGGACGACGTCCCCCAGGCGCTCGCGCGGGCCATCGGCGCCCTGCGTCCCTGAGCAGCAGCCCGGCGAACTTCCCCGGCTCCCACCGCCCCGGCTCCCACCGCAAGGAGAGCAGTCCCCCGATGACGACGACCGCCATCACCCACATCTCCGCACTGGTCACCAACGACCCCTCCCTCGGCGACGAGTCCCCCCTCGGACTGATCCGGGACGGGGCCGTCGTCATCGAGGGCGACCGCGTCGTCTGGACCGGTGAATCCAGCAAAGCACCCGCCACTGACAACGCCGTCGACGCGGCCGGCCGGGCCGTGATCCCCGGCTTCGTGGACTCCCACTCCCACCTGGTCTTCGCGGGCGACCGCACCCAGGAGTTCAACGCCCGGATGTCCGGCCGCCCGTACAGCGCGGGCGGCATCCGCACCACCGTGGCCGCCACCCGCGCCGCCACCGACGAACAGCTCTCCGCCAACGTCGCCCGCTACCTCGCCGAGGCGCTGCGGCAGGGCACCACCACCTTCGAGACCAAGTCCGGCTACGGCCTCACGGTCGAGGACGAGGCCCGCGCCCTGCGCATCGCCGCCCGCCACACCGACGAGGTCACCTTCCTCGGCGCCCACATCGTCTCCCCGGACTACGCGGACGACCCGGCCGGATACGTGGACCTGGTCACCGGGCCGATGCTCGACGCCTGCGCCCCGTACGCCCGCTGGATCGACGTCTTCTGCGAGCGCGGCGCCTTCGACGGCGACCAGGCGCGGGCGATCCTCACCGCGGGCCGCGCCCGGGGACTGCACCCCCGCGTCCACGCCAACCAGCTCGGCCACGGGCCCGGCGTCCAGCTCGCCGTGGAGCTCGACGCCGCCTCCGCCGACCACTGCACCCATCTGACCGACGCGGACGTGGACGCCCTGGCCCAGTCGGACACCGTGGCCACCCTGCTGCCGGGAGCCGAGTTCTCCACCCGGGCCGCCTGGCCGGACGCCCGCCGGCTGCTCGACGCGGGCGCCACCGTCGCCCTGTCCACGGACTGCAACCCGGGCTCCTCGTTCACCTCGTCCCTGCCGTTCTGCGTCGCCCTCGCCGTGCGGGACATGGGCATGACCCCGGACGAGGCCCTCTGGTCCGCCACGGCGGGCGGCGCCGCGGCCCTGCGGCGCGACGACATCGGCCGGCTCGCCCCGGGCGCCCGCGCCGACCTGGTGGTCCTGGACGCGCCCAGCCACGTCCACCTGGCCTACCGGCCGGGCGTGCCGCTCGTGCACGAGGTGTGGCGCGCCGGCGCACGCGTGGTCTGACCCCGGGGCCGGGCACGGCCCCGGAACGCGGAAGGACCTGCCCCGTCCGGGGCAGGTCCTTTCCGGCGTTCCGCGCGCACGGCGCGGGAGACGGCTCACTCGTCCAGCGTCAGACCCTTGCGGAGCTTGACCAGGGTGCGCGAGAGCAGTCTCGACACGTGCATCTGGGAGATGCCCAGCTCCTCGCCGATCTCCGACTGCGTCATGTTGGCGACGAACCGGAGCGAGAGGATCTTGCGGTCGCGGCCCGGCAGCGAGGCGATGAGCGGCTTCAGGGACTCGACGTACTCGATGCCTTCGAGCCCGTGGTCCTCGTAGCCGATCCGGTCGGCCAGCGCGCCCTCGTGCTCGTCCTCCTCGGGCTTGGCGTCGAGCGAGCTCGCGGTGTACGCGTTGCTCGCGGCCATGCCCTCCACGACCTCGTCACGGGTGAGGCCGAGGCGGTCGGCGAGCTCGCCCACGGTGGGCGCCCGGTCGAGCTGCTGGGCGAGCTCGTCGCCCGCCTTGGCCAGGTCGAGCCGCAGCTCCTGCAGGCGGCGCGGCACGCGCACGGACCAGCTGGTGTCGCGGAAGAAACGCTTGATCTCGCCGACGATGGTCGGCATCGCGAAGGTCGGGAACTCGACGCCCCGGCTGAGCTCGAAGCGGTCGATCGCCTTGATCAGGCCGATCGTGCCGACCTGGACGATGTCCTCCATCGGTTCGCTCCGGGAGCGGAACCGGGAGGCGGCGAACTTGACCAGGGCCAGGTTCAGCTCGACGAGGGTGTTGCGTACGTAGGCGTACTCCGGCGTGCCCTCTTCGAGGGTCTCCAGCCGGGTGAAGAGCGTCTTCGACAGGGCCCTGGCGTCAACCGCCCCCACCTCGGTGTAGGGCGGGATCTCGGGAAGCCCCTCAAGTCCGTCGAGCGCTTCGGTGTGTGATTCGGTCAGTCCCTGAGGACATGCCGACGGCGCGTTGTGGGTACGCGCTACGTCGAGCCGGGGTGACATGCGGTCTCCTCCATCGTTCTCGGCATATGGCTGCCGATGCCCATACGTGTTCCTGCGGTGAAGCGGCGCCTCCGAAGCCGGTCGCGTTTTTTTGGGGTCCCTCTACCCTTACCCGCTCGCCATGACTCGGTACAACCTCCAATTGCCCGCATACGTCCGGTTTGTTGAGGTCTCTGGCTACCGCGTGGGCGAGGGAACGCGTACTGTTCCAAGAACATCAGTGACAGCTGTGTACGCATCCGCGGGTACGGGGATGCGTACAGTGACGAGCGGTGAAGAGGGACGGGAATGGACCGCGGGACGGTCGGCAGTGCGAACCGGGGTCGGCTTCAGGTCGAGGTCCGGACCGAGGGGCGCAGCGAGGTGGTCACACCCGTGGGTGAGCTCGATCACCACACGGCGGATCTGCTGCGTGAGCCGCTGGAGAGCGCGGTCGAACAGGGGCATACGCGCCTGGTGGTCGACTGCTCGCGGCTCGACTTCTGTGATTCCACCGGGCTGAACGTGCTGCTCGGTGTGCGCCTCAAGGCGGAGGAAGCCGGGGGAGGGGTTCATTTGGCCGCGATGCAGCCCGTGGTGGCGCGGGTCTTCGAGATCACGGGGGCCGAGGCGGTATTCACCGTCCACGACTCCCTCGCAGAGGCTCTGGAGACCTGACCGTGCCGCGCCCCGGCACGCCCGGCGGCCTCGCCCGTCGCGTGAGTTACGCGATCCGCTTGGCGGTAAGGGGTGTCGTCGCGGTTCGGCCGGGCAGGAGATCTTCCGGCGAGCCCGGGCTGCCTGGCCCTCCGCGCCTGTGCGGTTCCTGTATCAGTGTCCGTATCGGTATTCGTAGTCGTATCTGTTCCATGGTTCGTATCTGTCCAATGGCGACATGGTGAATCGGTGAGGTGAAGCGCTGATGAGCACCACCCGGCAGCATCCGCCGGGCGACCTCGGCCGCGAGCCGGAGGGCGCGGGCGTTTCCTCCGCCGAGCCCGCCCGGCCGGCGGAGGCCGCCGAGCGACAGTGGCGCACGCTGTCGTTGCGGGAGGCCACCGGCATCGTGCCGACGGCCCGTGATTTCGCCCGCGACGCACTCCACGACTGGGGCTGGCTCCCCGCGTCCAGCGCGGACCGTCGCGCCGCCGCGGAGGACGTCCTGCTGGTCGTCTCCGAGCTGGTCACCAACGCGTGCCTGCACGCGGGCGGCCCCGACGAGCTCCGGATCGCCCGCAGCGCCAAGGCGCTCCGCGTGGAGGTCGCCGACGGCGGTGCGGGCCAGCCCTCGCCGCGTACGCCGCACCGGGCCGGGCGCCCCGGCGGCCACGGCATGTTCATCGTGCAGCGGCTCTGCCTGGACTGGGGAGTCGTACGGGTGCCGGGCGAGCCCGGCAAGACCGTGTGGGCGGAGCTGGCCGCCCCGGCGTAGCGGCACCCCCCAGACGTACGGAAGGGGCCCCGCACCGGCGAACCGGTGCGGGGCCCCTTCCCCGTTTTCCCGTACGGGCTACGGGATCAGTGCACGTCGCCCATGTGCTGGGAGACCTTCTTCCGGTACATCCAGATGCCCACTCCCGCGATGACCGCGAGGACCGCCTCGAAGGCGACCGCTCCCGTGGTGTCCAGGTCGACCCCGATCGCCGGGGCCGTCAGCAGACCGGTCAGGGAGTCGCCCGCGGTGACCGCGAGGAACCACACGCCCATCATCTGCGAGCTGTACTTCGCCGGGGCCATCTTGGTGGTCACCGACAGGCCGACCGGCGAGAGGCACAGCTCCGCGACGGTCTGGATGAAGTAGATCGCCACCAGCCACATCGGGCTGACCCGGCCGCCGTTGTTGGCGGTGTCGATCAGCGGGATCAGGAAGACGACGAAGGAGATGCCGATCAGCACGAGGCTGGAGGCGAACTTGACGGCGGTGCTCGGCTCCTTGCCGCGCTTGTTCAGCCACAGCCAGCCCGAGGCGACCACGGGGGCGATCGCCATGATGAAGATCGGGTTCAGCGACTGGTACCAGGACGTCGGGAAGTCGAAGCCCAGCAGGTGGTTCGTGGTCGAGTTCTCGCCGAAGATCGACAGGGTCGAGCCGTTCTGGTCGTAGATCATCCAGAAGACGGCGGCGACCACGAAGAACCAGATGTAGCCCGACAGCTTGGACTGCTCGGTCGTCGTCAGCTCCTTGTCGCGCTTCATGCGCGTCAGGACCGCGACCGGGATGACCAGACCGGCGATGCTCAGCGGCACCGTGGACCAGTCGGCGAAGTTGCCGGTGACGGCCATCAGGCCGTAGACGACGGCCGCGATGATCAGCCAGATGAGGCCCTTGCGCAGGGCGGACCGCTTCTCCTGCTCGGTGGCGGGCGTCGACACGACGTCGCTCTGCGGGCTCAGGTGGCGGGTACCGAGCATGAACTGGGCCAGGCCCAGGGCCATGCCGAGCGCCGCGAGCGCGAAGCCGAAGTGCCAGTTGACGTTCTCGCCGACGGTGCCGATGGTCAGCGGGGCGAGGAACGCGCCCACGTTGATGCCGATGTAGAAGAGCGTGAAGCCACCGTCGCGGCGCGGGTCCTCCGGGCCGTCGTAGAGGTGGCCGACCATCGTGGAGATGTTCGCCTTCAGCAGCCCGGAACCGAGCGCCACGAGCACCAGGCCCGCGAAGAAGGTCACCGAGTTCGGCACGGCGAGCGTGATGTGGCCGAGGATGACGACGGCGCCACCGATGGCGACCGTCTTGCGCGGCCCCCAGAAGCGGTCGGCCATCCAGCCGCCGGGCATGGCGAGGAGGTAGACCATCGCCATGTAGACCGAGTAGATCGCCGTGGCCGTGGTGGCGTTCATGTGCATGCCGCCGGGCGCGATCAGATACAGCGGGAGCAGTGCCTTCATGCCGTAGAAGCTGTAACGCTCCCACATCTCGGTCATGAAGAGCGTGGCCAGGCCCCGGGGGTGGCCGAAGAAGGTCTTCTCGCCACCAGCGGTGCTCGACGGGTCCTTCGTCAGGCTGGACGCCATGATCGATCCTTGTGTGCTCGGGACGCGGCGCCTCGACGAAGCGGGTACGCGCCCGGTGGGGGGAGGCCGGCACCGCCGCGGGTACGCCCTCCGCGACGGGATCCACACCCGGAGCGCCTTCATCGGCGGTCCGGGCCCGGCCCACAGGTCATTCACTGAGACTTCCGGGCCGGCGGGTACCGGCCCCGCACACAAAAGAGACCCTTGGCGCTCAGAGCTGCCCAAAGGTCCTTGAGTAGTGCAATAGGCGTTGAGACACCATACGACACGACAGAGCCCGATATGGAAGGACTTGAGAGATGGATCACAGGTCCAGGTGCAACCACACTCGCATATTCGAAGGTCCTCACGGTAACGGCGCCCAGTCCCGCAGGGCTCTCCCATCGCCTCCCGAGCTGTCCGCAGCGCGGACTACCATCAGTGCATGACCCGTGTACTGCTCGCCGAGGACGACGCATCCATCTCGGAGCCGCTGGCCCGCGCCCTGCGGCGGGAGGGTTACGAGGTCGAGGTGCGGGAAGACGGACCGACCGCGCTCGACGCCGGACTCCAGGGCGGCATCGACCTGGTCGTGCTCGACCTGGGGCTGCCCGGGATGGACGGCCTCGAAGTCGCCCGCCGGCTGCGTGCCGAGGGTCACACCGTGCCGGTCCTCGTCCTGACCGCCCGCGCGGACGAGGTGGACACGGTCGTCGGGCTCGACGCCGGCGCCGACGACTACGTCACCAAGCCCTTCCGCCTCGCCGAGCTCCTCGCCCGGGTCCGGGCCCTGCTGCGGCGCGGCGCCACCGAGCCCGCCCCCCAGCCCGCCACGCACGGCGTCCGCATCGACGTCGAATCGCACCGGGCCTGGATGGGCGAGGAGGAGCTGCAGCTCACCGCGAAGGAGTTCGACCTCCTGCGGGTCCTCGTCCGGGACGCGGGCCGGGTCGTCACCCGCGACCAGCTGATGCGCGAGGTCTGGGACACCACGTGGTGGTCCTCCACCAAGACGCTCGACATGCACATCTCCTGGCTCCGCAAGAAGCTCGGAGACGACGCGGCCAACCCGCGCTACATCGCCACGGTCCGGGGCGTCGGCTTCCGCTTCGAGAAGAGCTAGGGCTGTAGCGTCGTTGCCGCCCGCCCGATCGCCCGAGCCGACTGACGTACAGAAGCAGGCATGCGCCGACGACTGATCAACTCGACCCTCGCCGTCGTGCTCGTGGTGATCGCCGTCTTCGGCGTCTCCCTCGTCATCGTCGAGACCCGCACCATCAGCAGCAGCGCCCAGGAGAGCGTCGACTCCGAGGCGCTGCGGCTGATCAGCGTCATCGAGAGCCGGCTCCTGGGCTCCGAGCGGATCAACCCCGGCGTGCTGGCCGAGCAGATCGACGACCGGCGCTACGCCCTCGTCAAGATGCCCGGCCGCGCCCCCATCGAGGTCGGCGAGCGCCCCGGCGGCAGCGTGATCACCGCCACGGAGACGGGCGAGCACGGTGAGAAGGTCACCGTCGAGGAGTCCCGCTCCGCCGTCACCCGCGAGGTCGGCCGCACGCTGATGATCATCGGCGCGGTGGCGCTGCTGGCCATCGTCTCCGCCGTCCTCCTCGCCGTACGCCAGGCGAACAAGCTCGCCTCGCCGCTCACCGACCTCGCGGAGACCGCCGAGCGCCTGGGCTCCGGAGACCCCCGCCCGCGCCACAAGCGGTACGGAGTGCCCGAGCTGGACCGCGTCGCCGATGTCCTGGACTCCTCCGCCGAGCGCATCGCCCGGATGCTGACCGCCGAACGCCGGCTCGCCGCGGACGCCTCCCACCAGCTGCGTACGCCGCTCACGGCCCTGTCCATGCGGATCGAGGAGATCTCGCTGACCGACGACCCGGAGACCGTGAAGGAGGAGGCGCACATCGCCCTCGCCCAGGTCGAACGGCTCACGGACGTGGTGGAGCGGCTGCTGACCAATGCCCGGGACCCCCGGACCGGCTCGGCGGTCGTCTTCGACCTGGACGAGGTCGTCAAGCAGCAGATCGAGGAGTGGCGCCCGGCCTACCGGGGCGAGGGGCGCGCCATCGTCTGCTCCGGCAAGCACGGGCTGAGCGCCGTCGGCACCCCGGGCGCGGTCGCCCAGGTCCTGGCCGCCCTGATCGAGAACTCCCTGATGCACGGCGGCGGCACCGTCGCGCTGCGCACCAGGGTCACCGGCAACCAGGCGGTCATCGAGGTCACGGACGAGGGCCCCGGGGTCCCGGCGGACCTGGGCGCCCGGATCTTCGAGCGCACCATCAGCGGCCGCAACTCCACGGGCATCGGCCTGGCGGTCGCCCGCGACCTCGCCGAGGCGGACGGCGGCCGCCTGGAGCTCCTCCAGCAGCAGCCCCCGGTCTTCGCCCTGTTCCTGAGCCGGATGGCCCAGAACAGAACGGAACCGGAACGCCCGGTGCGGTAACGGAGGTGCTACCGGCGCGCCGGGTCCGCCTCGACCCGAACCGCCGGCGCCACCACGGTCACCAGGGCCTCTTTGTCGGCAACGCCCTCCGACGGAGCGGGAAGCGTCTTGAAGACCCAGGTCCGGTACGACCAGAAGCGGAACAGCGTCGCGACGCCGATCCCGACGATCTTGAAGACGTTGCTCTGGACCGGGGTGTCCCAGCCGAACCCGTACGTCGCCACGTACAGCACACCGGTCTCGATCACCGCGCCCGCCGCGCTGAACAGCAGGAACAGCGTCAGCTCACGGGTGCGGCCGGTCTTGTCGCGGTCGCGGTACGTCCAGTAGCGGAAGCCCACGTAGTTGCAGAGGATCGCGACGAACGTGGCGAGCAGTCCGGCCCGCACGGTGGGGATGTCCGTGTAGCGCCACAGCAGGTTGGACACGGCGATGTTCACGACCAGGCCGACCGCGCCGACCACGCCGAACTTGGCGACCTCCCGGGCCAGCAGCTCCAGCCGGGCCCGCAGTGCGCCTCGCTCGCTCATGTGATCGCTCAGTCCGTCCGTAGGTCCCGCGCCATGTTCCGTCAACCCGGCCATGCTAACCAGGACGCCCGCCGGACGCTTGTGCGTACCGGAACGCGTGTGGCGGGCCCCGCCCCCGCCCACGGGCGCGGGCGGGCGGTGCGGATACCCTGGGAGCGTGACGTTCCCGGTAGTCGGCATGGTCGGTGGCGGTCAGCTCGCCCGTATGACCCACGAGGCGGGCATCCCCCTCGGCATCAAGTTCAAGCTCCTCAGCGACACCGCTCAGGACTCCGCGGCCCAGGTGGCGGGCGAGGTCGTCGTCGGCGACTATCGCGACCTGGAGACGCTGAGGGCCTTCGCGCGCGGCTGTGACGTGATCACCTTCGATCACGAGCACGTGCCCACCGAGCATCTGCGGGCCCTGGAGGCGGACGGCATCCCCGTGCGCCCCGGCCCCGACGCTCTGGTGCACGCCCAGGACAAGGGGGTGATGCGCGCGAAGCTCACCGAGATCGGCGCGCCCTGCCCCCGCCACCGCATCGTGGAGGACCCGGCCGACGTCGTGGCCTTCGCCGCGGAGGGCGGCGGCTTTCCGGTCATCCTCAAGACCGTGCGCGGCGGCTACGACGGCAAGGGCGTGTGGGTGGTCCGCTCCGAGGCGGACGCGGCCGAGCCGTTCCGGGCCGGTGTCCCGGTGCTCGCGGAGGAGAAGGTCGACTTCGTACGGGAGCTGGCGGCCAACATCGTCCGCTCCCCGCACGGCCAGGCCGTCGCCTACCCGGTCGTCGAGTCGGTCCAGGTCGACGGCGTCTGCGACACGGTGATCGCCCCGGCCCCCGAGCTGGACGAGGCACTGGCGGGCGAGGCCCAGCAGCTCGCGCTGCGGATCGCCTCCGAGCTGGGCGTCGTCGGGCACCTCGCGGTCGAGCTGTTCGAGACCCGCGGACCCGACGGGAAGCCCGGCATCCTGGTCAACGAGCTGGCGATGCGCCCGCACAACTCCGGCCACTGGTCCATGGACGGCGCGATCACCTCGCAGTTCGCCAACCACGTCCGGGCGGTGCTCGACCTCCCGCTCGGCGACCCGCGCCCCCGCGCCCCCTGGACGGTCATGTGCAACGTCCTCGGCGGCGACTTCCCGGACATGTACCAGGGCTACCTGCACTGCATGGCGCGCGACCCGCAGCTCAAGATCCACATGTACGGCAAGGACGTGAAGCCCGGCCGCAAGGTCGGTCACGTCAACACCTACGGCGACGATCTGGCGGACGTGCGCGAGCGCGCCCGGCACGCGGCCGACTACCTGCGAGGAACGATCACCGAATGACCTCCCCCGCCTCCGCCGCGCCCGTCGTCGGCATCGTCATGGGCTCGGACTCCGACTGGCCCGTCATGGAAGCGGCGGCCAAGGCCCTCGACGAGTTCGAGATCCCTTACGAGGTCGACGTCGTCTCCGCCCACCGCATGCCCCGCGAGATGATCGCGTACGGCGAGAACGCGGCGGGCCGCGGCCTCAAGGCGATCATCGCGGGCGCGGGCGGCGCCGCCCACCTGCCCGGCATGCTCGCCTCGGTCACCCCGCTGCCCGTCATCGGCGTGCCGGTCCCGCTGAAGTACCTGGACGGCATGGACAGCCTCATGTCCATCGTCCAGATGCCCGCCGGCATCCCCGTCGCCACGGTCTCCGTCGCCGGCGCGCGCAACGCCGGTCTGCTGGCCGTCCGCGTCCTGGCCGCGGCCGACCCCGAGCTCCAGGGCCGGATGACGGAGTTCCTGGGCGACCTGAACGAACAGGCGACCGAGAAGGGCAAGCGGCTGCGCCAGAAGGTGGCGGGCGCGGAGTCCTTCGGTTTCGGGAAGTAGGCACCATGACGGACCGACTGGACCGGGCCCGGGAACTCCTCGCCGAGTACCCGGTGGTCGACGGACACAACGATCTGCCGTGGGCCCTGCGCGAGCAGGCCGGCTACGACCTGGCCGTACGCGACATCGCCACCGACCAGTCGGCCCACCTGCACACCGACATCCCCCGGCTCCGCGCCGGGGGCGTCGGCGCCCAGTTCTGGTCCGTCTACGTGCGCTCCGACCTGGCGGGCGACGCCGCCGTCAGCGCCACCCTGGAACAGATCGACGTCGTCGCCGAGCTCCTGGAGCGCTACCCGGCCGACCTCCGCCGCGCCCTGACCGCCGACGACATGGAGGCGGCCCGCGCCGAGGGCCGGATCGCCTCGCTGATGGGGGCCGAGGGCGGCCACTCCATCGACAACTCACTGGGCACCCTGCGCGGCCTGCACGCCCTGGGCGTCCGCTACATGACGCTCACCCACAACGACAACATCGCCTGGGCGGACTCCGCGACCGACGAGCCCGGGGTGGGCGGCCTCTCGCCGTTCGGCCACGAGGTCGTCCGCGAGATGAACCGCACCGGCATGCTGGTCGACCTCTCGCACGTCGCGGCGACGACCATGCGGGACGCGCTCACCACCTCCGTCGCGCCGGTGATGTTCTCGCACTCCTCCGCGCGCGCCGTCTGCGACCACCCGCGCAACATCCCCGACGACGTCCTCGCGCAGCTTCCGGCCAACGGCGGCATCGCCATGGCCACCTTCGTGCCGAAGTTCGTCCTGCCCGAGGCCGTCGCCTGGACGCGGGCGGCCGACGAGAACCTGCGCGCGCACGGACTGCACCACCTGGACACCACCGAGCGCGCGATGAAGCTGCACGCCGCGTTCGAGGCGGCGAACCCCCGCCCGGCCGCGACCGTGGCCACCATCGCCGACCACCTCGACCACATGCGCGAGGTCGCGGGCGTCGACCACATCGGCATCGGCGGCGACTACGACGGCACCGCGTTCCTCCCGCAGGGCCTGGAGAGCGTCGCCGGCTACCCGAACCTGATCGCGGAGCTGCTGCGCCGGGGCTGGTCCGCCGCCGACCTGGCCAAGCTCACCTGGCGGAACGCCGTACGGGTGCTGCGCGCCGCCGAGGACGTGGCGCGGGACCTGCGCGCCCGGCGCGGCCCGTCGCACGCCACGATCGCGGAGCTGGACGCCCCGGCGGCCTGAGCCGCCGGGGCGCCGTTCTCAGCAGGCGCAGAGACAGAACGGGTGCCCCGCCGGGTCGGCGTACACCCGGAAGGTGCGCTCCCGGTCGTCCGCCTCCAGCACCGTCGCCCCCAGCGCCAGCACCTCCCGCTCCGCCGCGTCCAGATCGTCCACGGTCAGGTCCAGGTGGAACTGCTGCGAGGCGTCGGCGCCCGGCCACTTCGGCGGTACGTAGCCGGGCGCGGCCTGGAAGGCGAGCGGGGCGCCCGCGCCTCCCTTGAGGTCCACCCAGTCCTCCTGCTCCTCCACCTCGCCGCCGATCAGCGCCGCGTAGAAGTGCGCCAGGGCGGCGGGGTCGGGGCAGTCCAGAACGACGGCACCCACTGTGGCCAGAGCCATGTTGCTTCCTCCTCGGGCAGATTACGGACAGGCGGTTACCGCTTGATGCGCCTAGCCGGTAACCGTGACTGCATGCTCCCGCATAGGGGGTAACGTCGCAACCATGAATGAGAGGGATTCCGCGCCCGGCGGGCTCGCGCTGGTCGAAGCGCTGGTCAACAGCCTGAACGTCGAGACCGGCGCGGACAGCCTCGACACGGCGGAGGGGCGCGCCGCCTTCGCCCTCGCGGAGCCGGACGTACCGGCGGCGCGCGTGCTCCGCGAGGCCCTGCGCGCGGTCTGCCTGGTCCACGCGGGCCACCGCTCGGACGACGACGGCCCGCTCTTCCCGCTGGACCGGCTGCTCGCCGGGGCGCCGCTGCGGGTCACCGTGGACGCGGCGGGCGGGGCGGCGCTCCGCCCGGTGGAGGATCCGC
>NZ_JAAGNI010000276.1 GCF_010550605.1 Streptomyces sp. SID9727 | reverse complement strand
TGCTGCCAGCCCTGCTGCTGCGGCGCGACGGGCTGCTGGGGTGCCGGCTGCTGCCGGCCCGGTCCGCCCTGCTGGGGCTGGTGCGGCGGGGTCTGCTGCGGCTGCGCGGGGCCGGCGGCCCGGCCGCTGTAGACGTCCGCGGCGCTCAGGCTCAGGCGGGGTCCGTCGGTGGCGTTGCCCAGGTTCACGGTGGAGCCGGCCGCGATCTCCATCTGGTGGATCCGCTGACCGTGCACGTACGTGCCGTTGGTGCTGCCGTGGTCCTCGATGAACCAACTGCGCCCGTTCCAGCTGATCGTGGCGTGCCGCCACGACACTCTGGCGTCGTCGATCGCCATGTCCCCCTGGGGGTCACGTCCCAGGGTGTATGCCCTGGACGGATCGAGCGTCCAGGTCCTGCCATTCAATTCCAGTACGAGTTCCGGCACTCCGCGCCCCACTAGTTGTCCCCCGTGTCACCCCCGTCGCAGGGGGTCTAGGGATGCTGAACATCGTGGGGAACTATTCCAGGAGCAGTCCCTGATACGAAAGCCGGGCGACCGAGGGTGACCGCACCGAGACCTGCGCTGCCAGGCGAAAGGGGACGGACCGGGTGCGGGTGCCCGGGTGTCCGGCACTCGGGACGGGCTGCCCGCGCGTGCCCGGGGACCGATACGGTGGAAACACCATGAGCGTATCCCGGCCTCCTGAGCCCGCCCTGTCTCCCGAGCCCGCCGCGTCCCGGCAGGGTCCGGACGTACCGACCCTTCTCGTGAAGATCTTCGGGAAGGACCGCCCCGGGATCACCGCGGGTCTCTTCGACACCCTCGCCGCCTACTCGGTCGACGTGGTCGACATCGAGCAGGTCGTGACCCGGGGCCGCATCGTCCTGTGCGCGCTGGTCACCGCCCCCACCGCGGGCGGGACCACCGAGGGCGAGCTGCGGGCCACCGTGCACAGCTGGGCGGAGTCGCTGAAGCTCCAGGCCGAGATCATCTCCGGCACCGGCGACAACCGGCCGCGCGGCGTCGGCCGTTCCCATGTCACGGTGCTGGGGCACCCGCTGACCGCGGAGTCCACGGCGGCCATAGCGGCCCGGATCACTTCGACCGGCGGGAACATCGACCGCATCTTCCGGCTGGCGAAGTACCCCGTCACGGCCGTCGAGTTCGCGGTGTCCGGTACGGGGACCGAGGAGCTGCGCACCGCACTGGCGCCGGAGGCCGCGGGCATCGGCGTGGACGTGGCGGTCGTCTCGGCGGGGCTGAGCCGCCGGGCGCAGCGGCTCGTCGTGATGGACGTCGACTCGACGCTGATCCAGGACGAGGTCATCGAGCTGTTCGCGGCGCACGCGGGCTGCGAGGCCGAGGTCGCCGAGGTGACCGAGCGGGCGATGCGCGGCGAGCTGGACTTCGAGCAGTCGCTGCACGCCCGGGTGGCGCTGCTCGCGGGGCTCGACGCGTCCGTGGTGGACAAGGTCCGCTCCGAGGTACGGCTGACCCCGGGGGCCCGGACGCTGATCCGCACGCTGAAGCGGCTCGGCTACCAAGTGGGCGTGGTCTCCGGCGGTTTCACGCAGGTGACCGACGACCTGAAGGAGCGCCTGGGGCTCGACTTCGCCTCCGCCAACACGCTGGAGGTCGTGGACGGGAAGCTCACGGGCCGGGTGACCGGGGACATCGTGGACCGGGCGGGCAAGGCCCGGCTGCTGCGGAGCTTCGCCGCCGAGGCGGGGGTGCCGCTGGCGCAGACGGTGGCGATCGGTGACGGGGCCAATGACCTGGACATGCTGAACACGGCGGGGCTCGGGGTCGCGTTCAACGCGAAGCCGGTGGTCCGCGAGGCCGCGCACACGGCGGTGAACGTGCCGTTCCTGGACACCGTGCTCTATTTGCTAGGCGTCACCCGCGAGGAGGTCGAGGCGGCCGACGGCCTCGTGGAGTAGGTCGCGCCGCTCCTGTACGGGAAGGGCCCCGGCGCGCACCTCACGGTGTGTGCCGGGGCCCTTCCCCTGCGGGCGGCGGGTCAGTCGTTGGGGGTCCAGTACTCGGCGAGCCGGCCGACGCCGTGCTCGACGGTCTTCCAGGGGCCGGTGAACCCGACCACGGCGAAGGCGGCGGTCGGGAAGCCGCCGCGCGCCATCCGGGAGAGCGCATCGCCCTCGCCGCTTCCGGAGAGGGCGTCGGCGAGCGCGTGCATGCCGGGGTTGTGGCCGATGACCAGCAGGTCGGCGACGTCGTCCGGGGTCTCGTTCACCAGGGCGATCAGCTCGCCGAGCGATGCCTCGTAGAGCCGCTCCTCGTACACGGTCCTCGGGCGCTCGGGCATCTCGTGCACGGCCAGTTTCCACGTCTCACGCGTTCTGACGGCGGTCGAGCAGAGGGCCAGGTCGAAGACGATCCCGGAATCGGCCAGCCTGCGGCCGACCATGGGGGCCTCCATGCGGCCGCGCTCGGCCAGCGGCCGCTCGTGGTCGGACTCCTGCGACCATTCCGCCTTGGCATGCCTGAGAAGGACGATCCTGCGAGGTGTATCGGCGCTCATACACTTCAGCTTCGCATGAAACGCGCCAGCTGGCGCAGGGTGTTGGAGGCTTCGTGCCCCCGGGCGCGGAGGTCAGCGGGTCAGCAGCTCCACCAGGTGCCGCAGCAACTGGCCGGCCGCCGATTCGCCGGTGGCGGCCTGCGCCTGGCCCGGTCCGGCGACCAGCAGCAGGAGCGCGGCGAAGGCGGCGGCGGGCAGCGCGACCGCCCACCACGGCAGCCGCACGCCGACGCCGCTCGGCTCCGGACGGGTGGTGTGCGTACGGGCCGGCATGTCCGCCTCCGTGGGTGGTCGGTTCTGGTACTCAGAACCTACGGAGGCGAGGGCGTCGCTCCCATCCGGTGACCCACCCACTTCACCCTGACCCTGGCCCCCTAGGGGATGGGGGTGCTAGCACCACCCCTGCCGGGGCCGGGGCGTCACGGGGACGCGATGGCGGCGATGACGCCGACGACGACCGTGATCAGCAGCATGGCCCCGAAGACGAGGAGCAGCTTCTTCTGACCGTTCTGGGGGTTCGGATCGAGCACAGGTGACATGGTCCCAGTCTCGCATCTCAGGATTCGTCCTCGATCGTCCGGTCCCGGCCGGCCAGGACGCCCATGGCCATCTGCGGCACCATCAGGGCGGCCATCAGCGCGATCGGCACCCCCCAGCCGCCGCTGTGCTGGTAGAGCACGCCGACCAGGAGCGGCCCGGGGATGGAGATCAGGTAGCCGGTGGACTGGGCGAACGCGGACAGCCGGACCACTCCGGCACCGCTGCGGGCCCGCATGCCGATCATCGTGAGGGCGAGCGGGAACGCGCA
This sequence comes from Streptomyces sp. SID9727, assembly GCF_010550605.1. Classification (GTDB taxonomy): domain Bacteria; phylum Actinomycetota; class Actinomycetes; order Streptomycetales; family Streptomycetaceae; genus Streptomyces. Next base: position 38,421 of record NZ_JAAGNI010000276.1, on the reverse strand, counting down.
GTTCGAGATGCCCAGCAGCAGCGCCCAGGCCCAGGCGCCGCCGGAGGGGGCCAGGTAGAGGCCCGCGTAGCCGGTCAGGCCGCAGGCGCCGAGGAAGACGACGATCGGGCCCTGGGTGCGCATCCGGGCGGCGACGCGCGGGATGACGAAGGCGAGCGGGACGCCCATGGCCATGGTGACCGCGAGCAGGACGCCGGCGGTACCGGCGGAGACCCCGGCGTCCCGGAAGATCTGCGGCATCCAGCCCATGGTGATGTACGCGGCGGTGGCCTGGAGGCCGAAGAAGCAGGCGAGGGCCCAGGCGGTCCGGCTGCGGGTGATCCGGATCTCCGGGGCCTGCGGCTGCGCGGCGGCGGAGGGCTCGTGCGCGGTGGCCCGGCTCCGGACGAGCGGGAGCCAGGGCAGGATCGCGGCGGCGGCCAGGACGGCCCAGATGCCCAGGCCGGCCTCCCAGCTGCCGCCCATCGCGTCGGTCAGGGGCACGGTCACGGCGGCGGCGAGCGAGGTGCCGAGGGCCAGGGCCATGGAGTAGAGGCCGGTCATGGAGCCGACACGGTCGGGGAACCAGCGCTTGACGATCACCGGCATCAGGACGTTGCTGACGGCGATGCCCATGAGGGCCAGGGCGCTGGCGGCCAGGAAGCCGGCCGTGCCGCCGACCAGGGGCCGGATCACCAGGCCCGCCGTGATCGCGACCATGCCCGCGCAGACCACCGCACCGGGGCCGAAGCGGCGGGCGAGGCGCGGTGCCATGACGCCGAAGACCGCGAAGCAGAGCGGGGGCACGGAGGTGAGTACCCCCGCGACGCTGCCGCTCATGTGCAGCCCGTCCCGGACCTCTTCGAGGAGGGCGCCGAGGCTCGTGATGGCGGGGCGGAGGTTGAGCGCGGTGAGGACGAGCCCGATGGCGACCAGGCGCAGCGTCCACGGCGCGGGGCCGGACCGCGGTGCGGCGGCGTCGGCTCGGGTGGCTGCCGGGGCGCCGGGGCTCAGGGTCCCGGTCGCGGTCTGGGGAGTCGTCTCTTCGTCACGCATGAGGCCATCATAGAATCATGGGATGATTGGTTGTCCATTCCGTCCGCCCACCGGACCCTGAGAGGATCGGGGCTCATGAGCAGTTGCGACCGAGGAGCACCATGGCGCTGACGTCCCCGAGGCGTTCGGCTCTCGCCGACCAGGTGATTGCCCAGCTGAGGAACCAGATCACCACGGGCGAGTGGCCGGTGGGCTCCCGCATCCCGACCGAACCCGAGCTGGTCGAGCAGCTGGGGGTGGCCCGCAACACGGTCCGGGAGGCGGTCCGGGCGCTCGCGCACAACGGACTGCTGGACATCCGGCAGGGCTCGGGCACCTATGTGGTCGCCACCAGCGAGCTGGCCGGGGTGATGCACCGCCGGTTCGCCGCGGCGGACCCACGCCACATCGCCGAGCTCCGGTCGACCCTGGAGTCCTCGGCGGCGCGCCTCGCCGCGGTCCGGCGCACCGACCGGGACCTGAAGCAGCTGGACGCGCTGATGCGGCGGCGCGAGGAGACCTGGGCGGCCGGTGACGCCGAGGCGTTCGTGGCCGCCGACGCGACGCTGCACCTGGCCGTGGTGGCCGCTTCCCACAACGACGTGCTGACGGGGCTCTACGCGGACCTGGGCGACCTGCTGCGGGACTATCTGCGCGGCGACGTCGGCCAGGAGCTGCGGCCGGAGAACCACATGGACCACAGCCGCCTGGTCGAGGCGGTCCGGGCGGGCGACGCGGAGACGGCGGCGACGGAGGCCGCGAGCCACGCGTTCAACTGCCTGGCGGACCGGGTCTAGCCCTGGTCTCTAGGCTCTGGGCGCCGTGCTGTGGGTGACCCAGGCGGAGGCGACTTCCTTCCAGCAGCGGTCGGCCAGGCGCACCGTCCGGCCCGGTGCGACGGTGAGCGGCGCGGAGTCCGCGTCCACGTCCCACCAGCGGGCGCACTCGGTGTGCAGCTGGACGCGGTCGGCCGAGGGGTACGGGTTGTGGCAGTGGGCGACGACCCGGGAGCCCTCGACGGACGTACGGCACTCGGAGCCGGCCGGTTCGGGGCTGGGCGCGGGCGGTGCGGCCGCCCCGGCGGCTCCGACGTGCCCGGCGGCGTACAGGCCGACCGGGACGAGCAGCGCGGCGACGACCGCGCCGGAGGCCAGCAAGGACCGGGTTCGGTGAGGTGTGCGACGCACAGCGATCTCCTCCCCACGCCTGGCCGGAAGTCCGGTTCCTCCACATTCTGCGGTGGATCGTCCGGCTTTTCGACCTGAGCGGGGCAAGGGCGTGCGCAGCGGGGAAACGACCGCGCACCGCCTCCGGAGGACGCCGGGGACGGTGCGCGGTCGGAACGTACGGGCCCGAGGGGTCAGGCGCCCATCATGTGCACGCCGCTGTCGACGTGGATGATCTCGCCGGTGGTCCTCGGGAAGAAGTCGGACAGCAGCGCGACGATGCCGCGACCGGCCGGCTCCGGGTCCTTCATGTCCCAGGCCAGCGGCGCGCGGGTGTTCCACACGTCGGCGAGCCCGTCGAAGCCCGGGATGGACTTCGCGGCCATGGAGCCGAGCGGCCCGGCCGAGATCAGGTTGCAGCGGATGCCGTCCGGGCCCAAGTCGCGGGCCAGGTAGCGGGAGGTGGCCTCCAGGGCGGCCTTGGCCGGGCCCATCCAGTCGTACTGCGGCCAGGCGAACTGCGCGTCGAAGGTGAGGCCGACGATCGAGCCGCCCTCGCTCATCAGCGGCTTGCACGCCATGGCGAGCGACTTCAGCGAGAACGCCGAGACGTGCATCGCCGTGGAGACCGACTCGAACGGGGTGTTGAGGAAGTTGCCGCCAAGCGCGTCCTGCGGCGCGAAGCCGATGGAGTGCACCACACCGTCCAGCGAGCCCAGCTCGTCGCGGACCAGTCCGGCGAGGCGGTCCAGGTGCTCCTGGTCGGTCACGTCGAGCTCGATGACCTTGGCGGGCTTGGGGAGCTTCTTGGCGATGCGCTCGGTCAGGGTCGGCCGCGGGAAGGCGGTCAGGATGACCTCCGCGCCCTGCTCCTGGGCCACCTTGGCTGCGTGGAACGCGATGGACGACTCCATCAGCACCCCGGTGATGAGGATGCGCTTGCCGTCGAGAATTCCGCTCATGGTGATCAGTGACCCATGCCCAATCCGCCGTCAACGGGGATGACGGCTCCAGTGATGTACGACGCGTCGTCGGAGGCGAGGAAGCGCACCGCGGCGGCGATCTCCTCGGGCTGCGCGTAACGCGCGAGCGGCACCTGGGCCACGATGCCCTTGCGCTGCTCCTCGGTGAGCACCTGCGTCATGTCGGTGTCGACGAAGCCGGGCGCGACGACGTTGAAGGTGATGTTCCGCGAACCCAGCTCGCGCGCCAGGGACCGGGCGAATCCGACCAGACCGGCCTTGGAGGCGGCGTAGTTGGCCTGGCCCGCCGAGCCGAGGAGGCCGACGACGGAGGAGATCAGGACGACGCGGCCCTTCTTGGCGCGCAGCATGCCGCGGTTGGCGCGCTTGACGACCCGGAAGGTGCCGGTGAGGTTGGTGTCGAGTACGGACGTGAAGTCCTCCTCGGACATCCGCATCAGCAACTGGTCCTTGGTGATGCCGGCGTTGGCGACCAGCACCTCCACGTTGCCGTGCTTCTCCTCGATCTCCTTGTAGCCCTGCTCGACCTGCTCCGGGTCCGTGATGTCGCAGCGGACCGCGAGGACACCGGCTTCGATGAGCTCGGCGGGCGGCTCGCCGGAACGATAGGTGATCGCGACCTTGTCACCGTTGTCGGCGAAAGCGCGGGCGATGGCGAGGCCGATGCCCCGGTTTCCTCCGGTGACGAGAACCGAGCGGCTCAACGGATCACCCTTTCGTTAGCGGTCTGGTACCTCGGAAACCTATCGGTACCGTCCGCGCGGCGGAGAATCGGCCCCTGACAGCGCCTCCGGCCGGGCACTGTCGGGTTCCTACAGTCCGGGGCCCGGGTCGTGCCGGGACAATTCCTCCGCGCCGGGGCCGCGGGCCGTGCTTCACTGCCTCGTAAACGATCCGAGGGTATGTGACCGCGAAGGAGAGGCCGCCCCGTGCCCCATGAGGTAGATCAGTCGTTCCTGGCGCTTCCGCTACGGGCCCTCGCCGACGCGGCGCTCGCCCGGGCGCGGGCGCTCGGGGCGGCGCACGCCGACTTCCGGTTCGAGCGGGTGCGCAGTGCCACCTGGCGGCTGCGGGACGCCCGGCCCGCCGGGGGTTCCGACACCACCGACCTCGGGTACGCGGTCCGGGTCGTGCACGGCGGGGCCTGGGGGTTCGCCTCGGGCGTCGACCTGACGATGGACGCGGCGGCCCGGGTGGCCTCGCAGGCCGTCGCGATGGCCAAGCTGTCGGCGAAGGTGATCGCGGCGGCGGGCTCGGACGAGAGGGTGGAGCTGGCGGACGAGCCCTCGCACGGGGAGCGCACCTGGGTCTCGGCGTACGAGGTCGACCCCTTCGACGTACCCGCCGGGGAGAAGGCCGGGCTGCTCGCCGAGTGGAGTGCGAGGCTGCTGGCGGCCGAGGGCGTGGCGCATGTGGACGCCTCACTGATGGCCGTGCACGAGAACAAGTTCTACGCGGACACGGCGGGCACGGTCACCACACAGCAGCGGGTCCGGGTGCATCCGGAGTTCACGGCCGTGGCGGTGGACTCCGCGACCGGCGAGTTCGACTCGATGCGCACCATCGCGCCGCCGGTGGGGCGCGGCTGGGAGTACCTGACCGGGACCGGCTGGGACTGGGCCGGCGAACTGGAGCGCATCCCGGGGCTGCTGGCCGAGAAGATGCGGGCGCCGAGCGTGGAGGCGGGGACGTACGACCTGGTCGTGGACCCGTCCAACCTGTGGCTGACGATCCACGAGTCGATCGGACACGCCACGGAGCTGGACCGGGCGCTGGGTTACGAGGCGGCCTACGCGGGGACGTCGTTCGCGACGTTCGACCAGCTGGGGAAGCTGGCGTACGGCTCGCCCGTGATGAACGTGACGGGCGACCGCACCGCCGAGCACGGGCTCGCGACGATCGGCTACGACGACGAGGGCGTCAAGGCGCAGTCCTGGGACCTGGTGAAGGACGGGACGCTGGTGGGCTACCAGACGGACCGCCGGATCGCGAGGCTCACGGGTCTCGGCCGGTCCAACGGCTGCGCCTACGCGGACTCCCCCGGCCACGTCCCCGTGCAGCGCATGGCGAACGTGTCGTTGCGGCCCGACCCGGGCGGGCTCTCCACGGAGGACCTGATCGGCGGGGTGGAGCGCGGGATCTACGTGGTCGGGGACCGGTCGTGGTCCATCGACATGCAGCGGTACAACTTCCAGTTCACCGGGCAGCGGTTCTTCCGCATCGAGAACGGCCGCCTGGCCGGGCAGCTGCGCGATGTCGCGTACCAGGCGACGACGACGGACTTCTGGGGCTCGATGGAGAAGGTCGGCGGCCCGCAGACGTACGTGCTGGGCGGCGCCTTCAACTGCGGCAAGGCCCAGCCGGGCCAGGTCGCGGCGGTGTCCCACGGCTGCCCGTCGGCCCTGTTCCGGGGCGTGAACATTCTGAATACGACGCAGGAGGCCGGGCGATGAGCGGCAACCACGGAGCCGGCCGGGGGCCCGGGGGTCGTCCCCCGGGAGAGCACAGTCTCAACACGACGCAGGAGGCCGGGCGATGAGCCGCGTCAGCAAGCCGTACGAGATCGTCGAGCGGGCGCTCGGGCTGTCGAACGCCGACGGCTGTGTGGTCATCGCGGACGAGAAGTCGTCGGCCAATCTGCGCTGGGCCGGCAACACCCTGACCACCAACGGGGTCACCCGGGGCCGGACCCTGACCGTCGTCGCCACGGTCGACGGCGCCGAGGGGTCCGCCTCCGGGGTGGTGTCCCGGGCCGCCGTCACGACGGACGACCTGGAGCCGCTCGTCCGGGCCGCCGAGGCCGCCGCGCGCGCCGCGGGACCGGCCGAGGACGCCCAGCCGCTGGTCACCGGGGTGCCCGCGTCGCCCGACTTCACGGACGCTCCCGCCGAGACGGGCTCCGAGGTGTTCGCCGCGTTCGCGCCGGCTCTCGGGGACGCCTTCGCCCGGGCCCGGGCCGGGGGGCGCGAGCTGTACGGCTTCGCCCACCACCAGATGACCTCCACGTACCTCGGCACCTCCACGGGGCTGCGGCTGCGCCACGACCAGCCGAACGGCACGCTGGAGCTGAACGCCAAGTCGCCCGACCGCACCCGGTCCGCCTGGGCGGGCCGCTCCACGCGGGACTTCCAGGACGTGGACCCGGCCGGGATGGACGCGGAGCTGGCGCGGCGGCTCGGCTGGGCGGAGCGCCGGATCGAGCTGCCCGCCGGGCGGTACGAGACGCTGCTGCCGCCGACCGCGGTCGCCGACCTGCTGATCTACCAGCTCTGGTCCTCCACGGCACGGGACGCGGCGGAGGGCCGGACGGTGTTCTCCAAGCCGGGGGGCGGTACCCGGCTCGGCGAGACGCTGTCCCCGCTGCCGCTGACCCTGCGCAGCGACCCGCACGCGCCGGGCCTGGAGTCGGCGCCCTTCGTCCTCGCGCACTCCTCCGGGGACGGGGCCTCGGTCTTCGACAACGGGCTGCCGCTGGCCCGGACCGACTGGATCGCCGACGGCCGCCTGGAGCGGCTGACGACGACCCGGCACACCGCGGCCCTGACCGGGCTGCCGCTCGCCCCGGCGGTCGACAACCTCATCCTGGAGGGCGGGGGCGAGAGGTCGCTGGAGGAGATGGCCGCCGCCACGACCGGCCGCGCGCTGCTGCTGACCTGCCTCTGGTACATCCGCGAGGTGGACCCGGCCACGCTGCTGCTGACCGGGCTGACCCGGGACGGGGTCTACCTGGTGGACGACGGCGAGGTGGTCGGCGAGGTGAACAACTTCCGGTTCAACGAGTCCCCCGTCGACCTGCTGTCCCGGGCCACCGAGGCGGGCCGCACCGAGAAGACGCTGCCGCGCGAGTGGGGCGACTGGTTCACCCGGGCCGCGATGCCCGCGCTGCGCGTCCCGGACTTCAACATGAGCTCGGTCAGCCGGGGCGTCTGACCCGCCTAGACTGAACCGTCAAACGTATCGCCCTAAGGAGCACTGGAACCGTGACGGACATCGTCGACGAGCTGAAGTGGCGCGGGCTGTTCGCCCAGTCCACCGACGAGGACGCATTGCGCAAGGCTCTCGCGGACGGTCCCGTCACCTTCTATTGCGGCTACGACCCCACCGCGGCGAGCCTGCACGTCGGCCATCTGGTGCAGGTGCTCACGATGCGCCGGCTCCAGCAGGCCGGGCTGCGGCCGCTCGCCCTGGTCGGCGGGGCCACCGGTCAGATCGGTGACCCCCGGCCGACCGCCGAGCGCACGCTGAACGACCCGGAGACCGTCGGCCAGTGGGTGACCCGGCTGCGTGCGCAGATCGAGCCGTTCCTGTCCTTCGAGGGCGAGAACGCCGCGGTCATGGTCAACAACCTGGACTGGACCGCGGGCCTGTCCGCGATCGAGTTCCTGCGGGACATCGGCAAGCACTTCCGGGTCAACAAGATGCTGACCAAGGAGTCCATCGCGCGCCGGCTGGAGTCCGACGAGGGCATCAGCTACACCGAGTTCAGCTACCAGCTGCTCCAGAGCATGGACTTCCTGGAGCTGTACCGCCGCTACGGCTGCACCCTCCAGCAGGGCGGCAGCGACCAGTGGGGCAACCTCACGGCCGGTCTGGACCTCATCCACCGCCTGGAGCCGGGAGCCGAGGTGCACGCGCTGGCGACGCCGCTGATGACGAAGGCGGACGGCACCAAGTTCGGCAAGTCGGAGGGCGGGGCCGTCTGGCTCGACGCCGGGATGACGACGCCGTACGCGTTCTACCAATTCTGGCTGAACGTGGACGACCGGGACATCTCGCGCTACATGCGCATCCTCAGCTTCCGGACCCCGGCCGAGCTGGAGGAGCTGGAGAAGGTCACGGAGGAGCGCCCGCAGGCACGGACGGCGCAGCGCGCGCTGGCCGAGGAGCTGACGACGCTCGTGCACGGGGCGGACCAGTGCGCCGCGGTCGTCGCCGCCTCGAAGGCCCTGTTCGGCCAGGGTGAGCTCGGCGAGCTGGACGAGGCGACGCTGAGCGCCGCCCTGTCCGAGGTGCCGCACGCCCGGGTCACCGAGCTGGGCCCGCTGGTGGACCTGCTGGTGGAGGCCGGTCTGGCACCGAGCAAGTCGGGGGCGCGGCGCACGGTCAAGGAGGGCGGCGCGTACGTAAACAACGTCAAGGCCGTCGACGGCGAGGCGGCCCCGGCCCGCGAGGAGCTGCTGCACGGGCGCTGGCTGGTGCTGCGCCGGGGCAAGAAGAACCTGGCGGCGATCGAGGTCACGGCCGGCTGAGCCGTATCCCTACCGCAGGACAGCGGCCGGGCGCGCGTGGTGCGTGCCCGGCCGCTGTCGTCGGTTCCCGCGGTTTCAGGTGCGCTGCCTGTTGCCCCGGAGCGAGGCGTACAGCATGTCGCCGACACCGACCACCACCACCGCGCCGATGAGCTGGAGCACATGGCGCGTCCAGTCGATGCCCTTGGTGTCGTTGACGCCGATCCAAGTGGCGACGGCATTTCCGAGGACGCTGCCGATCATGCCGAAGATGACCGTCAGCCAGAGGGGGATCTGCTGCTTGCCCGGCAGGATCGCCTTGGCGATCAGTCCGAGCACCAGGCCCACGATGATTGCCCACAACCAGCCCATGCTGCCTCCTTGAGCGACGCGGTGTCGCGCATGTCCCGCCCAGTCTCGGCGCTGCGGCGGCCCGCCGCACGTCGGGCGGGTCCGTGCGGACGGGGGCGGAATGTACGCATACGGCGTGCCCCGGTCTCGTGCGCGCCGGATGCCGGGCGTAGCGTAGGAGCGGCCGGTCCGGGTCCGGGGAAGGTTGGTGGGGACGTGGTGCGCAAACAAGGTGATGCGGAGGTCTTCCGGATCACGGGGGCCCGGCAGGGGCTCGCCGAGGACGTGCGCGGCAGACAGCGCCGCTATGTGATCTCGATGAGCGTGCGCACGGTGTCGGTGGTGGCCGCCGCGGTCCTGTGGAACGTGGAACGGCACATCGCGTTCGTGGCACTCGGTCTCGGGGTGCTGCTGCCGTACGTGGCCGTCGTCATCGCCAACGCGGGCCGCGAGACCAGCCCGGCGCTGCCGTCCACGTTCGTACTGCCGCCCCAGTCGTACCCGGCGCTGGAAGCCGGTGCGGCGGCGCCCTCACCGCAGTCCGGACGCGGTTTCCGGTCTTCGGATGCGGCGGAGCACGGCTGAGCCCACGGCGGAGCCAAGCTCAAGAAAAGCTCAGATCAATCATGAAGTTCCGGTGCACCGCGGCAGGGTGTGCGTGACATACTTTGAAAGCGCTCCGCATCCCCCGTCGGAGCGACGGACCGACGCCGGGCAGCTCCCCCCGTGGCTGCCCGGCGTCGCCATTCCCGCGTCCGGGTACGCGTCCGGCACCCTCTAGGGTTGAGTCCGTGAACTCCCCGGAATCCGCCGAGAACTCCACGGCCCCCATCTGTTCGGCCAAGGGCTGCCGGGCCGACGCCGTCTGGGTGCTGGCCTGGAACAACCCGAAGCTGCACACGCCGGAGCGCCGCAAGACGTGGCTGGCCTGCGAGGAGCACCGGGAGCACCTGTCCTCGTTCCTCGGGATGCGGGGCTTCCTCAAGGACGTGGTGACGCTGGCGGAGTGGGAGTCGCGCCCCGCGTCCCCGTGACGGGACGGGCTCAGCCGCCGATCGCGGACATCGGGCGGTCGGGCTGGAGGAAGCTCGGGTCGTCAAGGCCGGATCCGGCCTTCTTGCCCCACATCGCCTGCTTCCAGACGCGGGCGATCTCCTCGTCGGGCGCCTCCGAGCGCAGCGCCCCGCGCAGGTCGGTCTCCTCGCGGGCGAACAGGCAGGTGCGGACCTGTCCGTCGGCGGTGAGCCGGGTGCGGTCGCAGGCCCGGCAGAAGGGGCGGGTGACGGAGGCGATGACGCCGACCCGGTGCGGTCCGCCGTCGACGGTCCAGCGCTCGGCGGGGGCGGAGCCGCGCTCGCCGTCGTCCTCGGGGGTGAGGTCGAAGCGGGTGCGCAGGGAGGCGAGGATGTCGCCCGCGGTGATCATGCCGTCGCGCTTCCAGCCGTGCTGGGCGTCCAGCGGCATCTGCTCGATGAAGCGGAGCTCGTAACCGTGCTCGACGGCCCAGGCGAGCAGGTCGGGGGCCTCGTCGTCGTTGAGCCCCGGCATCAGGACGGTGTTGACCTTGACGGGGGTGAGCCCGGCGTCGCGGGCGGCCTCCAGGCCGGCCAGCACGTCGTGGTGGCGGTCGCGGCGGGTGAGGGTCTTGAACACCTCGGGCCGCAGGGTGTCGAGCGAGACGTTGACCCGGTCGAGGCCGGCGTCCTTCAGGGCCGCGGCGGTCCGCTTCAGCCCGATGCCGTTGGTGGTGAGGGACATCCTCGGACGGGGTTCCAGGGCCGCGCACTGCTGGACGATGGAGACGAGGCCGGGGCGCAGCAGCGGTTCGCCGCCGGTGAAGCGGACCTCGGTGACGCCGAGCGTGGTGACGGCGATGCGGACGAGCCGGACGATCTCGTCGTCGGTGAGGAGATCGGGCTTGGCCAGCCACTGCAGACCCTCCTCGGGCATGCAGTACGTGCAGCGCAGGTTGCACCGGTCGGTCAGCGAGACGCGCAGGTCGGTGGCGACCCGGCCGTAGGTGTCGATGAGCACGGTGGCCCCCTCCCCCGGTGGTGTCCCGGTCGCGGTATCTGACTCCTTCGAGCCTACGCGAGACCGGTGGGGGCGGAGGGGGCCCGTTTGCACGAGGCGCGGCGAGGTCGCGTCGTAGGACCCTACGACGCGACCTCGTACGGGCGTGGTCAGTGGGCCCCGATGCCGGTGAGGGACTTGACCTCCAGTTCCGCGTACTTGCCCTTGTCCGGCTCCTCCTTGGACAGGAGCGAGCCGATCCAGCCGAGCAGGAAGCCGAGCGGGATGGAGATCAGGCCGGGGTTCTCCAGCGGGAACCAGGAGAAGTCGACGCCCTTGAACATCGAGGACTTCTCGTTGCCGGAGACGACCGGCGAGAACAGCACCAGGATCACGGAGGACGCCAGGCCGCCGTAGATCGACCAGAGCGCGCCCCGGGTGGTGAAGCGCTTCCAGAAGAGGCTGTAGAGGATCGTCGGCAGGTTGGCGGAGGCCGCGACGGCGAAGGCGAGGGCGACGAGTCCGGCGACGTTCATGTCGCGGGCGAAGACGCCGAGGACGATCGCGGCGGCGCCGATGAAGACGGTGGACCAGCGGGCGGCCTTCATCTCCTCCTTCTCGGTGGCCTGCCCCTTGCGGATGACGTTGGCGTAGATGTCGTGCGCGAAGGAGGACGAGGAGGCGAGGGTCAGTCCGGCGACGACGGCGAGGATGGTGGCGAAGGCGACGGCGGAGATGACGGCGAGCATGATCGCGCCGCCGGTGGTGCCGGTCCCGCCGAGGTATTCGGCGAGCTGCGGTGCGGCGGTGTTGCCCGGCGCCTCGATGTTCTTCGGACCGATCAGCGCGGCGGCGCCGAAGCCCAGGGCGATGGTCATCAGGTAGAAGGCGCCGATGATGCCGATGGCCCAGTTGACGGACTTACGGGCGGCCTTGGCGGTGGGCACCGTGTAGAAGCGGATCAGGATGTGCGGCAGTCCCGCGGTGCCGAGGACCAGGGCCAGGCCGAGGGAGAGGAAGTCGAGCTTCGAGGTGCCGGTGGCCCCGTACTTCAGTCCGGGCTCCAGGAACGCGGAGCCGTGGCCGCTCTTCTCGGCGGCGGTGCCCAGCAGGTCGGAGACGTTGAAGTCGAACTTCCACAGCACCATGAGGGTCATCAGGAGGGCGCCGGCGATGAGCAGGACGGCCTTGACCATCTGGACCCAGGTGGTGCCCTTCATCCCGCCGATGGTGACGTAGACGATCATCAGTACGCCGACCAGCGCAACGATGAGGATCTTTCCGCCGTCGCTGCTGATGCCGAGGAGCAGGGTGACCAGTGCTCCGGCGCCCGCCATCTGTGCCAGCAGGTAGAAGATCGACACGATGATGGTGGAGACGCCCGCCGCGGTGCGCACCGGGCGCTGGCGCATCCGGTAGGCGAGGACGTCGCCCATGGTGTAACGGCCCGAGTTGCGCAGGGGTTCGGCGACGAGCAGGAGCGCCACCAGCCAGGCGACGAGGAAGCCGATGGAGTAGAGGAAGCCGTCGTAACCGAAGAGGGCGATGGCGCCGGCGATGCCGAGGAAGGACGCGGCGGACATGTAGTCGCCGGAGACCGCGAGTCCGTTCTGGAAGGCGGTGAACTGGCGCCCGCCCGCGTAGAAGTCGGCGGCGCTGCGGGTCTGGCGGCCGGCCCAGACGGTGATGCCGAGGGTGGCGGCGACGAAGACCGCGAACAGCGTGATGATGAGCGGCCGGTGCTCGCTGGTGGACGAGGCGGCGAGGGTCACGGCGGTGTGGGAGTGGTACGCGGCGCTCATGCGTCGGCCTCCATGCGGTTCTTGATGGCCTCGGCCTTCGGGTCCAGCTTCGCGTTGGCGTGGCGCGAGTAGAACCAGGCGATGAGGAAGGTGGTGGCGAACTGGGCGAGGCCGAAGACGAAGGCCACGTTGATGTCGCTGAAGACCTTGGTGCCCATGAAGCCGCCCGCGTAGTTGGAGAGCAGCACGTACAGCAGGTACCAGAGGACGAAGGCGATGGTCAGCGGGAAGGCGAACGAACGGTGGGAGCGGCGCAGTTCGCCGAACTCCGCACTGGCCTGCTCCGCGAGGAACGCCTCGGTCGTGGGCTGGGCAGGGCTCTTCTCCGTATTGCCCTCGGGCGGCGGTGCATCGGTAGCCACGGATTCTCCTCGCGACGCGGGTGCGGTGGTGGGGACGGTCGGTTGCACGGGGGACCTCGTATTCGGGGTGGTGGTGCGCTTCCCCTGACAACGGCACGCAGCCCGCGGCGAAGCGGTTCACTTGGGTTCGCCCCCGCTCTCCGTCACCCCTTCGGGGGGACCGATGAGCACGTGTTCGTGCGAATCGATTGATGTGCCGGGATGATCGGCGCTAGCTTCACTGGTCATGTACGCGACCGGGCACGCCGTGTGTCCGGTCGGCTGACACGGATGAAGTGGAGACCCCATGGCTCATCTGGTATCCGGACGGACGCGCGCACTGACGCTGCCCGTCGGATTGGCCCTCACCGCCTCGCTCGGCTTCCTGCCGGCGGGGGTGGCCTCCGCCGCACCGGCGGGGCACGGTGCCCCCGCCGCGGCGGTGCCCGCGGACGGACCGGAACTGTCGTACGTGGTCAACACCCAGGGCGGTCCCGGGACCGTCAAGCAGGTGCGCAAGGCGATAGAACGGGCCGGCGGCACGGTGGTGATCGCCTACGACCGGATCGGTGTCATCGTCGTCCACTCGAAGAACCCGGACTTCGCGAAGACGGTCCGCAAGGTCAGGGGCGTCCAGTCGGCGGGGGCCACGCGCACCAACCCGATCGTGCCCCAGGCCACCAAGGACATCGGGGTCGAGCAGCCCCTGACGGCCGCGCAGGAGAAGGCCGCGGCGGCGCAGGCGACGGCGGACCAGGACCCGATGGAGCCGTTGCAGTGGGACCTGCCGGCCATCAAGGCGGACAAGGCCCACCAGAAGTCGCTGGGCAGTTCCCGGGTGACGGTCGCGGTCATCGACACCGGGGTGGACGACACCCACCCGGACCTCGCGCCCAACTTCGACCGCGCGGCCTCCGCGAACTGCGTGTCGGGCGCCCCGGACACCACGGAGGGCGCCTGGCGTCCCAACCCCGGCGAGAGCGACCACGGCACCCACGTCGCCGGCACCATCGCGGCGGCCAAGAACGGCGTCGGCGTGACGGGCGTGGCGCCGGGCGTGAAGGTGTCCGGCATCAAGGTCGCCAACCCGGACGGCTTCTTCTACACCGAGTCCGTCGTCTGCGGCTTCGTCTGGGCCGCCGACCACGGGGTCGACGTCACCAACAACAGCTATTACACCGACCCGTGGATGTACAACTGCAAGAACGACCCGGACCAGGGCGCCCTGGTCGAGGCCGTGTACCGGGCCACCCGGTATGCCGAGCGGAAGGGCGCGGTCAACGTCGCGGCGGCCGGGAACTCCGCCGAGGACCTCGCGGCGGACTCCATCGAGGACACGACCAGCCCGAACGACACCACCCCGGGCGGCCGGACCGTCGACCCGCGCCAGTGCCTGGACATCCCGACGATGCTCCCGGGCGTCGTCACGGTCTCGGCGACGGGCGCGAAGGGCCTGAAGGCGTCGTACTCGAACTACGGGAACGGGGTCATCGACGTCGCCGCGCCCGGCGGGGACTCGACCATCTACCAGACGCCCGAGCCCCCCGCGACGAGCGGTCTGATCCTCTCGACCCTGCCGGGCGGCAAGTACGGCTACAAGGCCGGCACGTCGATGGCGTCCCCGCACGTCGCCGGCGTCGTGGCCCTGATCAAGTCGAAGCACCCGTACGCGACGCCCGCCGCGGTCAAGGCGCTGCTGACGCTGGAGGCGGACGCGAAGGCGTGCGACAAGCCGTACGACATCGACGGTGACGGCACGGCCGACGCGGTATGCGAGGGCGGCAAGAACCGCAACGGCTTCTACGGAGCCGGAGTGGTGGACGCGCTGGACGCCGTGCGCTGGTGACATCGGGGTCCGGGGGCTGCGCGCGGCGGCCCCCGGACCGCCGGATCACGGCGTGATGAGGACCTTGAGCGCCGTGCGCCCGTCCATCGCCTTGTAACCGGCCGGCACGTCGTCGAGCCCGACGGACAGGTCGAAGACGGGCGAGGGGTCGATGGTGCCGTCCAGCACGTCGGGCAGCAGCTCCGGGATGTACGTGCGCACGGGGGCGACGCCGCCGCGCAGGGCGATGTTCCGGTTGAACATGTCGCCGAGGTCGAGCCCGGTGCCGCTGCCGTGCGGGACGCCGACGTAGCCGATCGCCCCGCCGTCCCGGGTGATGCCGACGGCGGTGCGCATCGACTGCTCGGTGCCCACGGCCTCGATCACGCACTGCGCGCCCTCGCCGCCGAGCAGCTCGCGTACGGCCGCGACCGCCGCGTCGCCACGCTCGGCGACGATGTCGGTGGCGCCGAAGTCCCGGGCGATGTCCGTGCGCGCCGTGTGCCGGCCGAGCGCGATGATCCGCTCCGCGCCGAGCCGCTTGGCGGCCATCACCCCGCACAGCCCGACCGCCCCGTCCCCGACGACGGCGACGGTCGCGCCGGCCCGTACGCCCGCTCCGACCGCCGCGTGGTGGCCGGTGCCGAGCACGTCGGAGAGGGCCAGCAGCGCGGTGAGCAGCCGGTCGTCGGAGGCCGCTGCGGCGGGCAGGGCGACCAGGGTGCCGTCGGCGTGCGGGACGCGGACGGCCTCGCCCTGCCCGCCGTCGGAGCCCACCGAGCCCCAGAAGCCGCCCTGCGGGCAGGAGGTGGTGAGCCCTTCGGCGCAGTACGCGCAGGTGCCGTCGGACCAGACGAACGGCGCGACGACCAGGTCCCCGACGGCGAAGCCGCGCACCCCGGCCCCGGCCTCCTCGACGATCCCGAGGAACTCGTGGCCGATGCGCTGGCCGGGCTGCCGGGCGGACTCACCCCGGTAGGCCCACAGGTCGCTGCCGCAGATGCAGGCCCGCAGGACCCTCAGCACCACGTCGGTGGGCTGCTGGATCACCGGGTCGGGCACCTCTTCCACGCGGATGTCGTGGGGGGCGTGGATAACGGTGGCGCGCATGCGTGGGGGTCCTCGCTGATCTCAGATGCTGATACTCCTTTCACGGTACGCCCCCGGGCCGGCATCCTCCCGGGCCGGGGCGAGCACACCCAGGGTGAGCAGGAGCTGCGCGGCGACATAGGTGAGCATCACCCAGAAGCCGGGGGCCGGGAGCTGCGGCCAGTCCGCGATGCCGGTGGCGATGAGCGCGTCGGAGAGCAGGAAGAGGGCCCCGCCGGCCGCCGCGTACCGGCCGAGGACGCCGGAGCGGTACGCCATGGCGGTCAGCAGCAGGCTGTAGCCGGCCATCGGGACGCGCAGCCCGGCCGGCAGCCCGTCCCAGAGGAGCGCGACGAACACGGTGAGCACCACGGCGTACGCGAGCGCCGGGAGCAGTGCCCCGCGCGCCCGGCCGAAGAGCACCAGGTAGCAGACGTGCCCGGCGGCGAACCCGGCCATCCCGACGAGGAAGGCGAGGTCGGAGTCGGCCAGCAGGAGCACATCGCCCGCCCAGCCGCACAGCAGGGCCGCGATCAGCAGCCGGGGCCCGCGCCGGGCGAGGGCGTATCCGGCGAGCAGCGGCATCAGGAGCGGCTTGGCGCCGAGCTGGAGCCAGTCGGGTCCGGTGAGTACGCCGACGAGGTCGACGGCGCACGCGACGAGGAAGGCGACGAGCAGGGGCCTCGCGTACCGCCCGCTCACGCGGTGCCCTCCGGGGCGGGGGCCGCGGCGGGGGCGGACGCGGTACGGGGCGCGGCTCCGGCCGGCTGCCAGCCCGGGCCGCGGAAGATCCGCCCGGCCCGCTCGCCCCAGCCCCTCGCCGCGCGCACGTCCCGGGCGATGGCGGCGTACTCGTGGGTGGCGACGCGCAGCGGGTTGTACGTGCGGATGTTCTTGGTGAGCCCGTAGACCGGCCGCACCGTCTCCTGGGCGAACGAGCCGAACCAGCGGTCCCACACGATGAGGATGCCGCCGAAGTTGCGGTCGAGGTAGCCGCCCTGCGAGGCGTGGTGCACCCGGTGGTGGGAGGGCGTGTTGAGCACGTACTCGAAGGGCCGGGGCAGCTTGTCGATCCGCTCGGTGTGCACCCAGAACTGGTAGACGAGATTGGCCGAGGAGCAGAAGGCGAGCGCCGCCGGGTGCACCCCGCAGGCGATGAGCGGCAGATAGAACGGCCACGAGGTCAGCGAGGTCCAGGGCTGGCGCAGCGCGGTGGAGAGGTTGAACTTCTCGCTGGAGTGGTGGACCACGTGGCAGGCCCACAGGATGCGGATGACGTGGTGGCCCCGGTGGGACCAGTAGTAGAAGAAGTCCTGGGCGAGCAGCATCAGCAGGACCGTCCACCACAGGACCGGGACGCGCAGCGGCGTCAGCTCGTACACCGCGGTGTAGACGGCGACGATGGGCACTTTCCACAGCAGGTCGAAGACCAGGCTGCCCAGCCCCATGGTGATGCTGGTGGCGGCGTCCTTCGCCTCGTAGCCGGCGGCGTCCTCGTCGGGATGGAAGTGGTGCAGCGCCATCTCCAGGACGGTGAGCAGGACGAAGGCCGGTATGGACCAGAGCACTACATCGGGCAGGTTCGTCGGCATGCCTGCACGGTAGGGCCGGGGTCGGCCGGGGGCCAGATGTTGTTACCAACAAGTATGTGAGACCCGCTGTCAGCACTCTTTGGCACCTTCCGACAGGGCGGGCGTCGTACGATCGCCGCACCGGCGCGACTTGGGGGAGGAACTACCGTGCAGGGTCTGGAAGTTGCGTTACTGAGGCTGGCGACGACGGTGATCGGTGCGGTGGCCAGGTCGCTGCTGGCACCCAAGCCCGGCGCCGGTCTCGTCTCCGACCCGGTCCGCCCGCTCCCCCGCCCCGCGAAGCCGGACCGGCTGGCGAAGGTGCTGGGCGGGCGGCTGGCGGACGCGTACGCCGATGTGCCCGGGCACGAGCGCCTGGCCGCCGTGGACGCGGTACGGGACGCCTTCGCGGCCGGGGACGGGGTGACGGCGGACCGGCTGTTCGCCGCGGGGCTCGACCCGGCACGGCTCGCGGCGGCGCTCCCGGCGCCGGACCCGGGGCTCTCCGAGCGGGCGAGGAGCCTGTACGGGGAGCTGCTGGGCCGGTGCTGCGCGCATGTCGTGGAACAGCTGACCGCCGAACCGTCGTTCATGGCGCGCGCGGCGGTCGAGCAGACCCGCGCCACGGAGCGCACCCGGGAGCTGGTGGAGGACGTACGCCGACGGCTCGGCCCGGCGCCGGACGCCGCCGCCCTGGAGTTCGAGGAGCGGTACGCCGCCTTCGTGGCCCGGGCGCACAGCCGGATGGAGCTGTTCGGGCTGACCCTGGGCCGCTCGGCCGGTGACTGGCCGCTGGAGACGGCCTACATCAGCCTGGCGGTCAGCTCGCAGGACAGCGGGCCGGAGTGGTGGGAGGCCGGCGGGCCGGAGCGGGTGACGGTCAAGGTGGAGCAGTGCCTCGCGGGGAGCGAGCGGCTGCTGCTGCGGGGGCCGGCCGGGTCCGGCAAGAGCACCCTGGTGCAGTGGCTCGCGGTGAACGCCGCCCGGCAGTCGTTCGGCGCCGAGCTGGCGGACTGGAACCGCTGCGTGCCGTTCGTCCTGCGCCTGCGCGCGTTCACCTCGGACGAGAGGCTTCCGGGCCCGGAGGACTTCCTGCGCGCGGCGGGCGTCCCGCTGCACGGCGCGGCGCCCGCCGGCTGGGCGGACCGGCTGCTGTCGGAGGGGCGTGGCCTGGTCCTGGTGGACGGGGTGGACGAGGTCCCGGCACGCCTGCGGCAGCGCACGGAGCGGTGGCTGAAGGACCTGATCACCGCGTACCCCCGCTCCCGGTACGTGGTGACGACGCGGCCGTCCGCGGTGCCGGACGGGTGGCTGTCCGGCTCCGGCTTCGAGGCGCACTCGCTGCTGCCGATGCGCGGGAAGGACATCCGCGCCTTCATCGAGCACTGGCACCGGGCCGCCCGCCTGGAGTGCGCGTCCGACGGGGAGCGCGCCCGGCTGGACACGTACGAGGAGACGCTGCGGCAGGCGGTGGTCACCCGGCGCGATCTGGGCCGGCTGGCCACCAACCCGCTGATGTGCGCCCTGCTGTGCGCGCTCAACCGCGACCGGCGCATGCAGCTGCCGAGGGCCCGGAAGGAGCTGTACGACGCCGCGCTGGACATGCTCCTCGTCCGCCGCGACACGGAGCGCGAGATCACGGGCGTGGAGGGGGTCGACCTGACCCGGGAGGAGCAGACCGCGCTGCTGCAGCGGCTGGCCTACTGGCTGATCCGCAACGGCCTGGCGGAGGCGGACCGGGGCGAGGCCCTGGAGCTGGTGACCGAGTGGCTGACGGCGATGTCCCAGATCCGGGCGACCCCGGAGGACGTCTTCTCCCACCTCCTCATCAGGAGCGGCCTGCTCCGCGAACCCGCGCCAGGGGCGGTCGGGTTCGTGCACCGCACCTTCCAGGACTATCTGGGCGCCAAGGCCGCGGTGGAGGCCCGCGACCTGGGCGTGCTCGTGAAGAACGCGCACGACGACCAGTGGCACGACGTGATCCAGATGGCGGTGGGCCACGCCCGGCCGGACGAACGGGAGCGGCTGCTGCGGCAGTTGCTGAGGCGCGCGGACCGGGCACCCCGGCACCGCCACCGCCTGGTGCTCCTGGTGGCGGCGAGCGCGGAGCACGCACCGGAGCTGGCGCCCGCGTTGCGGGCCGACATCCGCGACCGGACGGAGGCGCTGCTGCCGCCGCGCAGCCGGGAGGAGGCGGAGGCGCTGGCGGCGGTGGGGGAGCTGGTGCTGGAGCTGCTGCCGGGGCCGGAGGAGGCGCTGGCCAGCGATGCGGCGGGGTACGTGGTGATGACGGCGGGGCTGGTGGGCGGGGATGCGGCTTATGAGGTCATCCGGCGATATCGCGAGGACGGGCGCGACTGGGTGCGGGCCCAGATGTCCGACGCGTGGGGCTGTTTCGACACCGTTGCGTACGCCCGGGAGATCCTGGCGGCGCGGTCATGGGATGCGAACGGCCCCTACCTTGCCGCGACCACGCCGGAGCAGCTGGTGGCGCTCAGCCATGTCCCCCACGCTCGCGCGATCCGGTTGCAGGGGGCGCACCCGGACCTGTCCGCACTGGCTTCCCGCCCAGACATGGCGCGGCTCTTCGTCCTCGACAACAAGGAGCTGGCCGACCTCTCACCGCTGGCCGAGTTGCGTGAGCTCACGGACGTGGGGTTCAGCACGTGTCCCGGGGTTCGTGATCTGAGCCCTCTGCACTCTCCTGCCCTCACCGGGCTGTCACTGGTGCAACTGCATCCGGACCTGCCGGTCGGCCAACTGGAGCCGTTCACCGAGCTGTCGCACGTCCATCTGGCGCACCGCTTCCCCGTCGGAAGCGTCGGCGAGCTGCCGCTGACCCGCCGTCTCACGTTCCTGTCCATGACCGGACAAGCCAATGAGCTGAGTCTGGAAGGAATCGAGCAGTGGGCCGAGCTGAGGAGCCTCCGCATCGACGGACGGGCCCAGGTCCGGTATCTGTCCGCCTCCGAAACCATCCGGAAGCTCCGGCGGCTCACCCTGCAAAACCTGGACGACCTCGACCTGGCCTCGCTGGGCGGCGCATCCTCCCTCGGCTCACTCGATCTCTACCACTGCCGGCTGCCCCGAGGGCTGGAGCCGCTGATCGACCTGCCTGGGCTGAAGACGCTTTCGCTCTACGTCTTACCGAAGGACCTCGGCGACGGTGAGGTCTACGACCTGTCACCGCTGGCCGGCCTCGACGGTCTGACCATCACGCTCGGCAGCGACACGCCGGTCGTCGGCGCCGAACTCTTCCCGTCCGAACGGATCAACCGAATGCGCTGAAGACTCAGACCCCCGCCGCCCCCAGCAGATGCCCCGCCGCATACGTCACCGCCATGGCCACCGCTCCCCCGCCCATGTTCCGCAGCACCGCCGGGCCCGCCGCCGCCTCGCCCAGGCGGGCGCTCCACCAGCCCGTCACGGCCAGCACCGCGAGGACGGCGAGCACGGTGACCGGGACCCGGGCGGTGGCCGGGGGCAGCACGATCGCGAGCAACGGCAGCAGCGCGCCGACGGTGAACGCGAGGAAGCTGGCGCCCGCCGCGTGCCAGGGGTTGGTGAGGTCGTCCGGGTCGATGCCCAGCTCGACCTCCGCGTGGGCGCGCAGCGCATCGCGCTCGGTGAGCTGGACGGCGGCCTCGCGGGCCACGTCACGGCTCAGCCCCTTGCCCTCCAACAAGCCGGTCAGCTCGGCGAGTTCCGCCTCCGGGGTCTCCTGGAGCTCCCGCCTCTCGGTGGCCAGCGCGGCCTTCTCCGAGTCGCGCTGGGTGGACACCGAGACGTACTCCCCGGCCGCCATCGAGAGCGACCCGGCGAGCAGTCCGGCCAGCCCGGCCGTCAGCAGGGCGCCCCGGTCGTCGGTCGCTCCGGCGACGCCGACGACGAGCCCGGCGGTGGACACCACGCCGTCATTCGCCCCGAGCACGGCGGCCCGCAGCCAGTTGAGCCGGGTGCCCAGGCCGGCGGCGTGGGGTTCGTCGTGCTCCGGCGGTCGCGTCATCCCGGGATGGTCTCACCTCGCGGCGCCCCGGGGCACGGACGCGCACCGAATAGGGGACTGTCCGAGTCGGCCCGTATTCTCTGTGACCATGCTCGACGACCCGCAGACCGCAGCACCATGGCCGGCCGCCTACCCGCAGGGGTACGCGGTCGTCGACGTGGAGACCACCGGACTCGCCCGGGACGACCGGATAGTGTCCGCTGCCGTCTACCGCCTGGACGCGCGCGGCGACGTCGAGGACCACTGGTACACGCTGGTCAATCCGGAGCGCGATCCGGGGCCGGTCTGGATCCACGGGCTGACGAGCGACGTGCTGGAGGGGGCGCCGCTCTTCCCGGAGATCGCCGCCGAGCTGTCCGAACGGCTCGCGGACCGGGTGCTCGTGGCGCACAACGCCGCCTTCGACTGGTCGATGCTGGCGCGGGAGTACGCGCGCGCCTCGGTCACCGCGCCGGTCCGGCAGCGGCTGTGCACCATCGCGCTGGCCAAGGAGCTCCGGCTGCCGCTGGCCAACCACAAGCTGGCGTCCCTCGCGGAGCACTTCGGCGTGGTCCAGCAGCGCGCGCACCACGCGCTGGACGACGCGCGGGTGCTGGCGGAGGCGTTCCGTCCGAGCCTGCACGCGGCGGCGCGCGACGGGGTGCGGCTGCCGCTGCTGGAGTGCCGGCCGCTGACCGAGTGGTCGCACTCGCCGGTGACCCCGCGGTCCGGCTCCTCTCCCTCGTACGGGGGACACACGACCTGGCGTGCCTCGCGGAAGCGACCGGCCTGCCCGTACCCGAACCCGGGACGGTACGAGAAGGACAAACCACTCATGCAGGGCATGCGGGTGGCGTTCTCCGGGGACACCTCGATCGACCGCGAACTGCTGGAGGACCGCGCGGTGGAGGCCGGGCTGCACGTGGCGACCAGCGTCTCCCGGCTGACCAGCCTGCTCGTCACCAACGACCCGGACTCGGCGACGTCGAAGACGGTGAAGGCGAAGGCGTACGGCACCCCGGTCCTCGACGAGAGCGCCTTCACGCACCTCCTGCGCGACGTCGCCCCGGCCGTCGCGAAGGTGCCGGCGCCCACGCCGTCATCGGAGTGAACCGGGGGCGACTCGCCGCCCGCCGGCCGCCCGTCGCCGCTTCCGCGTCCCACCCTGTGGCGCATGGCACGTTGTGAGGTCTGCGGAAACGACTACGGGATGTCCTTCGAGGTGCACGCGCAGGGCGCGGTGCATGTCTTCGACTGCTTCGCCTGCGCCATCCACCGCATGGCGCCCATCTGCGAGCACTGCCGGGTCCAGGTCATCGGCCAGGGCGTCGAGGTCGACGGGCACTGGTTCTGCGGCGGGCACTGCGCCCGCGCGGAGGGGAAGGTGGGCATCGTGGACCGCGTCTGAGGACATGGGGCGGCCACCCCTTCGGCCACCCCGTGCGCGAGACACCCCACGGCCGGTTGTACCGTCGTGGGGTGTACCGCTTCCTGATGACCCGGCAGTGGCTGATCCTCGCCCTCCTCTCGCTCGTGCTCATCCCCACGATGATCGAGCTGGGTTTCTGGCAGCTTCACCGGCACGAGCACAAGGTCGCGCAGAACGCCCTGATCTCGCGCAATCTCAAGGCGGACCCGGTCGCCGTGTCCACGCTCACCTCACCCGGCCACACCGTTCCGCGCTCGGACTACTGGCGCACCGTGACGGCCACCGGGACCTTTGACGAGAAGCACGAGGTCGTCGTCCGCCGCAGGACCGCCACCGACGGCTCCATCGGTGTCCATGTGCTGGCCCCGTTCGACCTCAAGGGCGGCGGCACGGTGATGGTCAACCGGGGCTGGGTGCCCTCCGCCGACGACCAGCACGCCTTCCCCGACGTACCGGCCGCCCCGAAGGGCGAGGTGACCATCACCGGGCGGCTCAAGGCCGACGAGACGACCGGTGCGAGCGGCATCAAGGACATCTCGGACCTTCCGGACCGCCAGGTGATGCTGATCAGCAGCGCCCAGCAGGCCCGGCTGCTCGACCGCCCGGTGCTCGGCGGCTACATCGAGCTGACCGCCCCGGCGCCGCAGAACGGCTCGCCCGAGCCGATCGAGGCCCCCGACGACAGCTCCATCGGCCCGCACATGGCGTACGCCGTGCAGTGGTGGCTGTTCGCCGCCGGGGTCCCGGTGGGCTTCGTGGTCCTGGCCCGGCGCGAGAAGCGCGACCGGGTCGCCGCCGCGGAGGCGGCCGCCGCCGACGACGAGGACGCGACGCCGGAGCCCGAGCCCGCCCACGGGTGACTCCCGCCTCTCCCGACACCCGGTCTGCTTAACGGTGGCCGGGTTCGGGAAGACGCCTGGACGTGACCCCACGCATCGAGGACTACGCCCTCATCGGCGATCTCCAGACCGCGGCGCTGGTCGGCAAAAACGGTTCTGTCGACTGGTTGTGCCTGCCCCGCTTCGACTCGGGCGCCTGCTTCGCCGCCCTGCTCGGCGACGAGGAGAACGGCCACTGGCGGATCGCGCCGAAGGGCGCGGACACCTGCACCCGGCGCGGCTACGCGGGCGACTCCCTCGTCCTGGAGACGTACTGGGAGACGCGCACCGGCACCGTCAAGGTGATCGACTTCATGCCGCAGCGCGACAAGGAGCCGGACGTGATGCGGATCGTCGAGGGGGTCAGCGGCACCGTCGAGATGTCGTCGGTGATCCGGCTGCGCTTCGACTTCGGCTCCATCGTGCCGTGGATGCGCCGCTCGGACGGCCACCGGGTCGCCGTCGCCGGGCCGGACTCCGCCTGGCTGCGCAGCGAACCGCCGGTCAAGACGTGGGGCCAGCAGTTCTCCACCTGTTCGTCCTTCACGGTCTCCGAGGGCGAGAAGGTGGCCTTCGTCCTGACCTGGCACCCCTCGCACTCGCCGCGGCCCAAGCGCGTCGACCCCTACGAGGCGCTGGAGAACGCCCTGACCGACTGGGCCGAGTGGTCCGCCCGCTGCGAGTACCAGGGACCGTACCGGGACGCCGTGATCCGCTCACTGATCACCCTCAAAGCGCTGACCTTCGGCCCGACCGGCGGCATCGTGGCGGCCCCGACCACCTCGCTCCCGGAGGAGATCGGCGGCGTACGGAACTGGGACTACCGCTTCTGCTGGCTGCGGGACTCCACGCTCACCCTCGGCGCGCTGATCTCGGCCGGCTACGTGGAGGAGGCCGCCGCCTGGCGGGACTGGCTGCTGCGCGCGGTCGCCGGGGACCCGGCCGACCTCCAGATCATGTACGGGCTGGCCGGCGAGCGCAGACTCCCCGAGTCCGAACTGCCGTGGCTGCGCGGCTACGAGAACTCCGCCCCGGTCAGGATCGGCAACGCGGCGGTGCGCCAGCGTCAGCTGGACGTGTACGGGGAGGTCATCGACTCGCTCCGGCTGGCCCGTGACGCGGGCCTGGACGACAAGCCGCACGCCTGGAGCCTCCAGCTCAGCCTGCTCGGGTTCCTGGAGTCCACCTGGCGCGAACCGGACGAGGGCCTGTGGGAGATCCGCGGGCAGCGGCGCCACTTCGTGCACTCCAAGGTGATGGCCTGGGTCGCGGCCGACCGGGCGGTGCGCAGCCTGGAGGACGACCCGTCCCTGGCCGGGGACGCGGACCGCTGGCGGGCAATGCGGGACGCCGTGCACCGGGAGGTGTGCGAGAAGGGCTACGACCCGGTGCGCAACACCTTCACCCAGTCGTACGGCTCCCGGGAACTGGACGCCTCGACGCTCCTCATCGCCCGGACCGGCTTCCTGCCGCCGGACGACCCCCGGGTGATCGGCACGGTGGACGCGGTGCGCGCGGAGCTGGGCAGCGGCGGTCTGGTGCGCCGCTACAGCACGGACGGCGTCTCGATCGACGGGCTGCCGGGCGGCGAGGGCGCGTTCCTGGCCTGCTCGTTCTGGCTGGCGGACGCCCTGCGGCTGACCGGGCGCACCGGGGAGGCGACCGAGCTCTTCGAGCGGCTGCTCGCCCTGCGCAACGACGTGGGCCTGCTGGCCGAGGAGTACGACACGGCGGCGGGGCGCCAGCTCGGCAACTTCCCGCAGGCGTTCAGCCATATCGGCCTGGTCGGTACGGCGGTGGCGCTGGCCGAGGCGCGGCCCGTGGAGGAGCGGGCCGCCGAGGACACGGACCCGGGCGGCACGGCAGGATAGGGCCATGGATCTTGGACTGAAGGACCGTGTGTACATCGTCACCGGAGCGACGCGCGGGCTCGGCTACGCCACCGCTCGGGCCCTGGTGGCGGACGGCGCGAAGGTGATCATCACCGGCCGGGACGAGAAGCGCGCCCAGCAGGCCGCCGCCGACCTGGGCCCGGACGCCGTCGGTCTCGCCGCCGACAACGCCGACCCGGCGGCGGCCGAGCGACTGGTGGAGGCCGCCCAGGAGGGCCTGGGCCGGCTCGACGGCATCCTCATCAGCGTCGGCGGCCCGCCGCCGGGCGGGATCGCGGACAACACCGACGAGCAGTGGCAGACCGCTTTCGATTCGGTGTTCCTGGGTGCGGTACGGCTGGCCAGGGCCGCCGCCGCGGCGCTCGGCGAGGGCGGGGCCATCGGCTTCGTGCTCTCCGGCTCCGTCCACGAGCCGATTCCCGGGCTGACCGTCTCCAACGGGCTGCGCCCCGGCCTGGCCGGCGTCGCCAAGTCGATGGCCGACGAGCTGGGCCCGCGCGGCATCCGGGTCGTGGGTCTGCTGCCGGCCCGGATCGACACGGACCGGGTGCGGGAGCTGGACGCGCTGTCGGGCGACGCGGAGAAGGCGCGTACCGCCAACGAGGCGAACATCCCGCTGCGCCGCTACGGCACCCCGGAGGAGTTCGGCCGCACGGCCGCGTTCCTGCTGTCCCCCGCCGCCTCGTACCTGACGGGCATCATGGTGCCGGTCGACGGCGGACACCGGCACGGATTCTGAGCCGCGGGCGGTGGCGCGGGGGTCCGCGCCACCATCCCGTCCTCAGCTCACCCGCGCCGCCCGGTGCTTGACGGCCTTGAGCCGGACCTCGGCGGGCAGCCGGGCCAGCCCCGCGGAGTCCCTGGCATGGGCCAGCGCCTCGTCGCTCAGCCTGCCCAGCGCCTCGTCCGGCGCGGCGTGCGGCTCCATCAGCAGCCGGACCCGGGCGGCCGGGGTGGAGCGCTTGCCGGTCAGGGTGACCTGGGCGCGGGCGACGCCGTCCAGGGCGCCCGCCTCATCGGAGAGCACGCCCTCCAGGGCCCGGCCGCGCAGCAGGGCGCCCTCGCCGTCGCCGCTGTCGACCAGCACCTCGTTCAGGCGGGAGCGGCGGAACTGGGCCAGCAGCCACCACAGGGCGAGGACCACGAGGACGGCGAGGACCGCGATGACCGTCGGCCACCACCAGCCCTCGGAGCGCCAGCGGTCCCGGTCCGCCTCGCTGAGCAGCACGTCGTTCTTGCCGTACCAGGGCCACCAGGACGGCACGGAGAGGCCCGTCGCCGCGGCGAGCACCCCGCCGCCCACGCAGAGCAGCACCAGTCCGGCCAGGGCCAGCAGTACCCGGTTGACGGTCCTGAGCACGCCGCTCACCCCTTCTTCGCCGGCCGGCGGACATGGACCGACAGGCTCGGCTGCCTGGCGAGTCCGAGTTCCCGGATGCCTGTGGAGAGCACGGTGTCCAGGTCGGCCCGTACGTCGTCGAGTTCACGGAAGTGCGACACGGCACGCACCCCCACCTTTCTCCGGCCCATGCGGACCCGGACCGACTGGACGCCGGCCACTTCGACGGCCCGGTCGCGCAGCACCATGGCCGCCGCCGTCCGGTCGAGCGCGGCGCGCACGTCGGTGTGTTCGCGGCGCATCGGCAGCAGGTCGCGCAGTCCGGGGGTGAGCGCGAGGAGCAGCAGCCAGAGCCCGAGGGCGGCCGCGATCGACGCGCCGGTGAGCACCCAGACGTCGTCGAGCTTCCGCGTCGCGAGCTCGTCCGCCAGGGAGCGGCGCCACTGCATCGCGGAGTGTCCGGCGCGGACCGCCGCCACGTCGTAGAGGAGCAGGCCGCTCGCGCCGAGGACCACGGCGGCGACGATGCCGGCGGGGATGCGGCGGGCGGCCCAGAAGCGCCCCGCGCCGCCTTCGGGCCGTTCCTTGTCGGGCGTGGGTTCGTAGGCCGCGGAGGAGGCCGACTGGTCGAGGGCGAGGACACTGCCGTGTTCCGCCGCCCCGGGCTCGGGCGGTCGCCGCGTGCCGTCGTCCGGATCGTGGGGCTCGGTCATCGAATCCTCCCCTGTGCCGCCAGGCTCGCTCCGGTGGGATGCAGGCGTTCGACCTGGACGGCCACTTCGGGCACCTCCATCCCCGCCAACGCCTTTACCCGCTCGGCGACCCGCCGACGCACGGCACCGCACTGGTGGCCGATGTCAGCGGGATATCCCAGCTCCAGGCTCACCCGAACGCGGGCGGTGTCGCGGTGCACGGTGACCGTGGCACGCGGCGACGCCGCCTCCTTCGGGGTCGCGTCGACCGCCTCCTTGGCCGCCTGCGCGGCGATCTTCGCGACCACCCGGTCGGCGATCCGCGTCTCTCCCCGTTCCCCGGCCGAGACCGGGCCGCTCGCCCCCGACACCGCCGTCACCGCCGTCGGTCGCCGCGCTCGCGACTACGGAAGAAGTCGCCGGGTTCCAGGTCGCCGTCGAAGAACCGGCCGGCGACGAAGCCGACCGCTCCGAGGGCGGCCACCAGAACAAAGGCTCCGAACCCGCCGAAATACCCGGCGAAACCGAGCGCCATGCCGGCCAGCAGACCGGCCACAGCCATGCTCATCGTGTGCTCCTCAACCGCTCG
This sequence comes from Streptomyces sp. SID9727, assembly GCF_010550605.1. Taxonomy (GTDB): domain Bacteria; phylum Actinomycetota; class Actinomycetes; order Streptomycetales; family Streptomycetaceae; genus Streptomyces. The sequence goes on along the minus strand of NZ_JAAGNI010000276.1, from coordinate 10,234 downwards.
GGGACGCCGGGACTACTGGACGCGGGACTCTGACTCGTCGTCATCGTCGTCCTCGTCGGGCAGCTTCACGTCGCTGACGGCGATGTTGACCTCGACCACTTCGAGGCCCGTCATGCGCTCGACGGCCGCGACGACGTTCTCCCGTACGTCGCGGGCGACGTCGGAGATCGACACGCCGTAGTCCACGACGATCTCCAGGTCCAGCGCGGTCTGGGTCTCGCCGACCTCCGCCTTGACGCCCCGGGTGACGGACTTGGAGCCGCCGGGGACCCGGTCGCGGACCGCGCCGAAGGTGCGGGACAGGCCGCTGCCCATGGCGTGCACTCCGACGACGTCGCGTGCCGCCATTCCGGCGATCTTCTCGACCACTCCGTCGGCGATCGTCGTACGGCCGCGGGTGCCGGGGTCGCCTCCGCCGCGCTTGGTCAGGCTGCTGCCGCCCGAGGCGTTGCTGTCGGAGTTCTCGGGCCGGTTCCGCTGTGGGGTCTCGGTCATCGCCGCTCTTCCCTTCGGGGCAGATTTGACTACTTTGCCCACATTAAGGGCGCTTGCCCCGACTCGCGCCGTGGATACGGCAGTCTGGTGGCCATGACGACGGCTGACGGCCCGCACAGGGCCCATGCGTGGACGGCTGCGGTACGGCAACGGCTCTCGCTGGGCCGACTACTCCCTTTGGGCGGCCCGGCGGACGGCGCCTGGATCGCGGAGCGGGCGGCGGTCGCGGTGCTGCGCCGGGCGGTGGCGGGTCCGGACCCCGGTCCGGTCCTCGGTGAGCTGCGGATCGCCGTGGCCGACCCGGAGTCGGCTCCCGCCGCGCAGGTCCCCCCACCCCCGAGCGCCCTGCCGCCGGGTCCCCTACGAATCGAGGCGACGATGACCGCGACGGCCGACCGGCCCCTGCCCGCAGCCGCTGACACGTTGCGCGCGGCCCTTCTGTCGGCCGCCGCGCGCCGGCTCGGCCTGGTGGTGTCCGAGGTGGACCTGAGAGTGACGGGGCTGCTCGACGGCTCGCCCGAACGGGTGGAGCCGGAGCCGGCGGAGGTGCGCCCGGTGGACGCGGAGAACGCCGCGGGGCGGGCCGCCGCCTCGGTGGCCGGGGTGGCGGCGCTGACCGGGGTGCTGGGCCCGGCGGTGCGGACGGGCGAGGACCATGTGCGCGTCGAGCTGGCGACGGAGAGCGGTCACCGCGCGCTGGACGTCGCCCTGGCCGTGCGGGAAGCGGTGACGGCGGCGGCCGAGGGGCGGCCACCGGTCGCGGTGCTGGTCACGGGGGTCTCGGAGGGCGGATCGGCGGGCTGAGCTTCGGAACGGGTGCGGGCCGGCGGGGGACGGCCACGGCTCCGGCCGGCCCGCCCGTATGTCAGCCGAGGGCGCCCGCCAGGTCGCGGAGGCGGCGGCCCTGAGCGGCCCGCTCGGCGGCGCGCTGCTCCTCGTACGTACGCGAGACGGCGCCGCCCAGCAGCGCCTTGGTCTCGATGACGGCGTCGCGCGGGGCGGCCAGCAGGGCGCCCGCCAGGTCGCGCGCGGCGCCGTCGAGCTCGGCGGCGGGCACGACGAGGTTGGCCAGGCCGGTGCGCTCCGCCTCCTCGGCGTGGACGTAGCGGCCGGTGGCGCAGATCTCCAGCGCGCGGGCGTACCCGACGAGGTGCACCAGAGGGTGCGTACCGGTGAGGTCGGGCACCAGGCCGAGGCTGGTCTCGCGCATGGCGAACTGGACGTCGTCGGCGACGATGCGCAGGTCACAGGCGAGGGCGAGCTGGAAGCCCGCGCCGATGGCGTGGCCCTGGACGGCCGCGATCGACACGATGTCGTTGCGGCGCCACCAGGTGAACGCCTCCTGGTACTCGGCGATCAGCGCGTCGAGCTCGGCCTCCGGGCCGCGCCCCATGTCGAGGAACGACGGCTCGCCGTCGAATCCCTCGGGGGTGAACGCCTGGCGGTCGAGTCCGGCGGAGAACGACACGCCTTCGGCGCGCAGCACGACGACCCGCACGCTGCCGGGCAGAGCCCGTCCGGCCTCGGTCAACGCCCGCCACAGAGCGGGAGACTGGGCGTTGCGCTTCGCCGGATTGGTGAGGGTCACCGTGGCAACCGCGTCGTCGACGGTGAGTCGTACGCCGTCCTGGTCGAGCACGGAGTCGAGCGAGGTCATACGGGGCCTCCGGTTCGGGTGCAGTCAGCACATGAAGCTAAGTGACTGAACAGTAACCACCGGATCGACCCTGCGGCCGACCGGGTGGGCGCACCCGGACCAGGGACCTCCCGGAGCCGCCCCGTGACGAGCTCCGATCCGCTGCCGGCCGTCAGGCCGCCGCGGCCTTCTTGCCTCGTGTGGCGCCGCCGCGTCCGCGGAGCGTCACTCCGGATTCGCTGAGCATCCGGTGGACGAATCCGTAGGAGCGGCCCGTTTCCTCGGCCAGCGCCCGGATGCTCGCACCGGAGTCGTACTTCTTCTTCAGGTCTGCCGCGAGCTTGTCGCGCGCGGCGCCGGTCACCCGGCTGCCCTTCTTCAGAGTCTCGGCCACCCGTGCCTCCTCATGGGAAGTGCGCTCTGGACTCTCATGATCACCCCTCGGGCGCTTCCTGGCCACCCATTCGGCAAGGTCTCTGCGACCGGATTCGCGCCCCGGGAGTGCGCCGGTGCGACCGGAATGCCTCATTCCAACAGGTCGTACGGGGTGTCGTGCGGGTGCCCGGAAAGGAACGTCCAGGTCAGGGCGCGCACGGGCTGAAGGGCGGATATGGGTGCGCCCGGCAGCTATCTGCCGGGCGCCGCGCCGAGGTACGAGACCCACTCACACAGATGACGGAGCACGAGTAGGCCGAATGATCCGGTCCCGGGGATCAGGCCAGCGCGACCAGGTCCCGGTAGTCCGCGCCCCACAGGTCCTCGATCCCGTCCGGGAGCAGGATGATCCGCTCGGGCTGAAGGGCCTCGACCGCGCCCTCGTCGTGCGTGACCAGGACGACCGCGCCCTTGTACGTGCGCAGCGCCCCGAGGATCTCCTCGCGGCTGGCCGGGTCCAGGTTGTTGGTGGGCTCGTCGAGCAGGAGCACGTTGGCGGAGGAGACGACCAGCGTCGCCAGGGCCAGACGGGTCTTCTCACCGCCGGAGAGCACCCCGGCCGGCTTGTCCACGTCGTCACCGGAGAAGAGGAACGAGCCGAGCGTCTTGCGGACGGCGACGAGGTCCAGGTCGGGCGCGGCGGAGCGCATGTTCTCCAGGACCGTGCGGTCGGGGTCCAGGGTCTCGTGCTCCTGGGCGTAGTAGCCCAGCTTGAGGCCGTGGCCCTCCACGACGCGGCCGGTGTCGGGCTGCTCGGCGCCGCCGAGCAGCCGCAGCAGCGTGGTCTTGCCGGCGCCGTTGAGGCCGAGGATGACGACGCGGGAGCCCTTGTCGATGGCCAGGTCGACGTCGGTGAAGATCTCCAGCGAGCCGTAGGACTTGGAGAGCCCTTCCGCCATCAGGGGCGTCTTGCCGCACGGCGAGGGGTCGGGGAAGCGCAGCTTGGCGACCTTGTCGGCGGCCCGGACCTCGTCGAGGCCGGACAGCAGCCGGTCGGCGCGCTTGGCCATGTTCTGCGCGGCGACCGTCTTGGTCGCCTTGGCGCGCATCTTGTCCGCCTGCGCGTTGAGGGCGGCGGCCTTCTTCTCGGCGTTCTGGCGCTCGCGCTTGCGGCGCTTCTCGTCGGCCTCGCGCTGCTGCTGGTAGAGCTTCCAGCCCATGTTGTAGACGTCGATCTGCGAGCGGTTGGCGTCGAGGTAGAAGACCTTGTTGACGACCGTCTCGACCAGCTCCACGTCGTGGGAGATCACGACGAAGCCGCCGCGGTAGGTCTTGAGGTAGTCGCGCAGCCAGACGATCGAGTCCGCGTCGAGGTGGTTGGTCGGCTCGTCCAGGAGCAGCGTGTCGGCGTCCGAGAAGAGGATGCGGGCCAGCTCGACGCGGCGCCGCTGACCGCCGGAGAGCGTGTGCAGCGGCTGGCCGAGCACGCGGTCGGGCAGGCTGAGCGCGGCGGCGATGGTGGCGGCCTCGGCCTCGGCGGCGTAACCGCCCTTGGTGAGGAACTCCGTCTCCAGGCGCTCGTACTTCTTCATCGCCTTCTCGCGGGTGGCGCCCTTGCCGTTCGCCATCCGGTCCTCGTTCTCCCGCATCTTGCGCAGGATCTCGTCCAGGCCGCGCGCGGACAGCACCCGGTCCCTGGCCAGGACGTCGAGGTCGCCGGTGCGCGGGTCCTGCGGGAGGTAGCCCACCTCACCGGAGCGGGTGATGGTGCCGGCAGCCGGGGTCCCCTCGCCCGCGAGGCACTTGGTGAGGGTGGTCTTGCCCGCTCCGTTGCGGCCGACGAGGCCGATGCGGTCGCCCTTGGCGATGCGGAAGCTGGCGGATTCGATGAGCAGACGGGCGCCGGCGCGCAGCTCGATGCCGGAGGCGGTGATCACGGGGAGGTACTCCTGGGCGGAAGGAAGGGCGGAGGAACGACGGGTGGTGACGGATCGACGCCGCTACTCACGCACACGCACAAGGAGAACTGCCATGGAAACCAGTCTACTGGCGGTGTCCAACGACTTTTCCGGGGCTCCGCCCCCGGGTCACGAGCCGCCCGTGTGGACCTGGAACGCCGCCTTGCGGACCGCCTTCGCCAGCGCCGGGTCCGGGTGGGCCGCGGCCAGGGCCACCAGGACCTGGACCGTGCGGGGGTGGCCGACGGCCCGGACCTCGTCCAGGAGGGCCGGGACCGTGCCCTGGACCGCCGAGTCGAGGTGGCGGATTAGGAGGCCCGTCTCGCCGTGGTCCGCGACCGCCGCCGCCGTGTCGACCCAGAGCCAGGTGGCCTCCTCGCGGCTGAGGACCTCCTGGGCGTCCTCGGGGTCCGTGCCGTCGTACTCGGCGAGCCAGAGCAGCGCGTACGGGCGCAGTGACGGGTCGGCCAGGACGGCCCGGACCTCGGGCTCGGCGGGGGCGCCGACGACGCGCAGCGCCTCGAAGGCCAGGCCGCGCAGGAGGGCGTCCTCGCCGCGGGCGACGTCGAGGAGTTCGGCGACGGCGCTGCCGACGGGGCGGGCGGCCAGCCAGGCACGGTATTCGGCGCGGGCGGGGCCGGGGGTGAGGCGGGCGCAGCCGAGGAGCATGTCGGCGGCGGCCTGCTCGATGTTGCCGGCGGGGCTCTGGGCGGCGACGCAGATCTGTTCCAGCTTGACCCAGACCGCCCAGTTGCCGAGCGGCGTCAGCGTGGCCTGGCCCGCGCCGAGGGTGAGCGCCCCGACGTCGGCCAGGCCCTCCAGGGCCCAGTCGAGCAGGCGGGCGACGAGGGCCGGCGGGTGGGCGATGGGCGCCGGTCCGGCGGGGCCGGGCAGCGGCTCGGGGCCGTACGGCACCTCGCAGCGCTCCTCGTGGAGTTCCGCGACGCGCTGGCCGAGGAGGTCGAGGAGGGCGGGCACGGTGACCGGGCCGGCCGAGAGCTGGAGCAGCGAGAGGACCTGGGGCACGGCCTCGACGGCCTCGGCGACGGCGGTGGACTCGACGCCCCGGGGCGCGGGGTGGACGAGCGACCAGGCGTCGAAGAGGGCCACCCAGCCGCGCAGCACCGCGGAGTCGTCCCGGTCCCAGGCGCGCAGCCGCCACCCGGGCCGTGCGGTGTCGCCGTGGAGTTCGACCAGTCCGGCGAGCCGGGCCCGGTCCCAGCCGGAGCGCACCTGCTCCGGGGAGATGTCCAGCGCGGCCGCGGCGTGTTCGAGGGCGGCCGGGGGCGTGGTGCCGGGGGCCGCCCCGTCGGCCGCCCAGCGGGCGATCCGTACGGCGTCGGCGAGGACCGTCCTGGCCTGGCGGGCCAACTCCGCCCGGGGCGGGGTGCCCTCGGGCGGGCGCGGCGCGGGCCTGGTGCGCCGGGTGGTCACAGCCCTTCGGGCGGTGGCGAGGGGTCGCGGGCGGACAAGACGCAGCCTGGAGTCGCGCGGGGTACGGGACGTCACGGGAGCAGTCTTGCCCCTGACGGCCCGAAAGCCCAAACGGAACCCGGGTCACCGGCGTTGACGGACCCCCGCACCGGCCGGGACCAATCGGCCGAACCGGCGCATCACCTCACATCAGGGGCGTGAGGAAGCGGCGAAGGGTCTCCTCGTAGTGGGCCGGGTCGGCGTTCCACATCGCCGCATGCGGAGCCCGGTCCACGGTGTGCAGGGAGACGAGGTCGGGGCGGGCGGCGGCGAGCCGGCGGGAGTGGATCCAGGGGGCCAGGGTGTCGTCGGGGCCGTGGAAGACGAGCGTCGGGACGTGCAGGGTCACCGGGACCGAGGTGTCCAGGAGTCCGGTGCCGTGCAGTCCCGTCTGCCCCTGGGCGGCCCGGACGGCCAGCGGCAGCAGCGCGGCGGGGACCCCGCGTGCGGCGGCTAGGCCGCGCAGGGTGTCGGTCCAGTCCAGGACGGGCGAGTCGAGGACGAGGCCGGAGATCCGGTCGCGGAGCGCGGAGCCCGCGCAGGCGTGCAGCGCCATCGACGCGCCGGTGGACCAGCCGTACAGGATGACCTGCTCGGCGCCGTTGCGGACGGCGAAGCGGATCGCCGCGTCCAGGTCGCGCCACTCGGACTCGCCGAGGTGGCCGAGACCGTCCGGGGAGCGGGGGGCGCCCGGGTCGCCGCGGTAGGCGAGGTCGAGCACGGGCAGCTGCCGGCCGTGCAGGAACTCCAGGAGGTTGAGGGGGTGCTCGCGGGTGGCGCCGATGCCGTGCACGGTGATGACCCAGACGCGGCGGGGAGCCGGGACGTACCAGGCGGGCAGTTCGCCCAGCTCGCCGGGGATCCGTACCTCCCGGAAGGCCAGGCCGAGCGCGCTGCCGGGGTCGCCGGTGTGCACCTGGGGCGTCAGGCGGACCTTGTCGCCGGGGGCGAGGACGCCGTGGTCGACGCGTTCCAGCCGGCGCACGACGGTGTCGGCGGCCTGGTGGGCGCGGTCGAGCACGGGGCCGACGACGGCGTGGACGTCCTTGCCGGTCAGCCCGTACGTGCCGGGCCGCAGCGAGGTGAGGGACCGCGTCAGGGTGACCTGCCCGGCGGCCGTCGCGTGGACGGTGAGTTCGCGGTCGGCGGGGAGCGGTCGTCCGGGCGGCGTCTTGAGGGCGACGTCGCCCGCGAACCGGCCGGCCGCGACCGCTGCCGCGCCGGCGCCGATGAGTGTGGTGACGGCCGCTGCCGTCGCGGTAACCGGGCGCACCCCCACAGTGTCGGGGCCGGGGCGGCGCAATGCCAGTGGGCAGGGCCGTCCGATGCGGTCCCGGTGCTTTCGCCCGGACCCCTTCAGCGCGTTCCGGTGCCGCCTCGGCGCTGCCCGTACCCCTTCAGCGCCTCCACGACCTCGCTCAGCCGGTCCTCCGAGAGCAGGGCCGGGGTGCGGCCGGGCACGGCGCTCGCGGTGAGCCAGACGTGGCACAGCCATTCGAGCTGGGCGGTGCGGTCGTAGGCCTCATCGAGGGTGGCGCCGTAGGTGACGGTGCCGTGGTTGGCGAGGAGGCAGCCGGTGCGGCCGCGGAGGGCGGTGAGCATGTTCGCGGCCAGTTCGGGGGTGCCGTAGCGGGCGTAGGGGGCGACGCGGACCGTGCCGCCGAGCATCGCCGCGGCGTAATGGACCGGGGGGACCTCCGTGACGAGGGTGGAGACGGCCGTGGCGTGGACCGCGTGGGTGTGCACGACGGCCCTTGCGTCGGTGTTCCGGTAGACGGCCAGGTGGAGGGGAAGTTCGCTGGTGGGGGCAAGTGTCCCGAGGGTCTGGTTGCCTTCCGGATCGACGCCGGTCAGCTCCTCGGGGCCCAGCCGGTCGTACGGCACTCCGCTGGGGGTGACCAGCACCGTGTCACCGACCCGCAGCGAGACGTTTCCGGAGGTTCCGACGACCAGTCCCTCGGCCGCCGTGCGGCGCGCCGCAGCGACGACGGCCTCCCATCCCCGGGCGATCGCCCCGTGCTCTCGGTCACTCATTCGAAGATCCTTTCCGGCCCCGCCCCAAGCGCCGCCCGGCCACCGCTCCGGGGGTCACCGCAGCGCCCTGCTCAGTTCATCTTCCGTTCACTCAAGTTGCCTACGTTCCACGTGCCAATGACGTCGAACGATTGCCTGGGTAAATGGAACACATCACGCTGCTGCTCGCGATAGTGATCGTGACAGCTCTAGTGTTCGATTTCACGAACGGTTTCCACGACACCGCCAACGCGATGGCCACCACCATCTCGACCGGCGCACTCAAACCCAAGACGGCGGTCGCGATGTCCGCCGTTCTCAATCTGGTCGGCGCGTTCCTGTCCGTGGAGGTCGCCAAGACGATCTCCGGCGGGATCGTCAACGAGGACGGCCTCAGAACCGAGGTCATCTTCGCGGCGCTCGTCGGCGCCATCCTGTGGAATCTTCTGACCTGGCTGGTCGGGCTGCCGTCCAGCTCCTCCCACGCACTGTTCGGCGGCCTCATCGGCGCCGCGGTGATGTCCGCCGGCTGGTCGTCGGTCAACGGCGGCACCGTCGTCACCAAGGTGCTGCTGCCCGCCGTCGCCGCCCCGATCGTGGCCGGTGTCGCCGCGCTCCTGGCCACCCGGCTCACGTACCGGATCGGCAAGAAGATCCGGAACGACGCCCAGGAGAAGGCCACCGCCAAGGGCTACCGGGCGGGCCAGATCGCCTCGGCCGGGCTCGTCTCGCTCGCGCACGGCACGAACGACGCCCAGAAGACGATGGGCATCATCACCCTCGCCCTGGTCACCGGCGGCGTCCTCTCCCCCGGCTCCAACCCGCCGGTCTGGGTCATCGTCAGCGCCGGCCTGGCCATCGCGCTCGGCACGTACCTCGGCGGCTGGCGCATCATCCGCACCATGGGCAGCGGCCTGACCGAGCTGAAGCCCCCGCAGGGCTTCGCCGCCCAGACCAGCGCGGCCACCGTCATCCTGGCGTCCTCGCACCTCGGCTTCTCCCTCTCCACCACGCAGTCCTGCTCCGGGGCCGTGATGGGCGCGGGCCTCGGCCGGTCCGGGGGTGTGGTCCGCTGGTCCACCGCCACCCGGATGTTCGTCGCCTGGGGCCTGACCCTGCCGGCCGCCGGCCTGGTCGGCGCCGGTGCCGAGTTCCTGACGAAGCAGGGCACCTGGGGCGTCGTGGTCGTCGCGGCCCTCCTGATCGCCGGATCCGGGGCGATCTGGATGCTCTCGCGCCGCAAGCCCGTCGGCCACGGCGATGTCGCGCCCGGCACCGAGGCCGCGGCCCCGGCCGAGCCCGCGGGTGTCGTCACCCAGGCCATCGCGGCCGTGAGCCCGCCGCCCACGGCGGCCCAGGCGCACGACCTCGCCGCCACCATTCCGGCGCCCGCCGGTCCCGTCGCCGCCGACCCGGCCCGACCCGCCACGGTCTGACAGACCCCGGTACTCCGGTAAGGACACCCCGTATGAACATCGACTGGGCAGCTCTGGGCACCGTCTTCGGCGTCTCCCTCGTCACCACCGTCGCCCTGGTGGGCCTCTTCACGCTCGGCATCGTCGGCCTCTCCAAGCAGCCGGAGCCGGCCGCCGGGGGCGGTCAGGCGGGCTCGTCGCTCCTGCTGGCGCGCGCCGGCGCGTACGTCTGCTTCGGGCTGTGCGCGGCGGCGGTCGCGTACGGCATCTATCTGATCGTCGCCTGACGCACCACCCTCCCCCGGGCCGGACGCACCTCGTGCGCGTCCGGCCCGGTGTGCGTCCGCCCACACCGTGCCACCGCAGGTCAACGGCGAGTTGACGGGCGTTCGCGGGGCGTGGTGGACTGCCGGAGCCATTACGGCGACAGCAGAGGAAGCCGGTGCGAATCCGGCGCGGTCCCGCCACTGTCACCGGGGAGCGGTCCCCCACCGCACGTCACGGCCCGCGCGAGCGGGCTGGAAGACCGGGGAGCCCGCCGATCCGGAAGCCAGGAGACTCTCGTCGCCGTCACGTCGAACCAGGGCGCGGACCCTGAGTGAGGACATATCGCCATGCCCGGCTGCCGTGCGACCTTCTCCCCACGCCCCCCGTCGGCAGCCCCGGGCGCGGTCGGCTGAACCGTGCGTGCCGATCGCATCTACGCGTACGGCGCCACCGCCGGCCTGATCGCCGACCTGCTGCTCGGTGACCCCCGCAGGGGGCACCCGGTCGCCGCCTTCGGGCGGGCCGCCGCGGCCGTCGAGGACCGGCTCTGGCGCGACCATCGCGGCCGGGGCGCCCTGCACACCCTGATCTGCGCCGGGGGC
>NZ_JAAGNI010000026.1 GCF_010550605.1 Streptomyces sp. SID9727 | reverse complement strand
CGCCCCATCCGCCGCGCCCGCCCCGCCCGCCCCATCCGCCCCGCCCGCCCCGCCCTCGCCCTGCTCACCGCGGCCGTCCTCGTCCTCGGCGCGGGCGCCTGCGGGGGCAGGGCGACCACCCACCACAAGCCCGGCACCAGCCACGCCGAGGACACCGGCAGCAACGGCCGCCTCCTGAAGGCCGACGACGGCAACGGCCACCGGCTCCGCCAGGTCGACGCCGCCGGCGCCCCCGAGGTGGAACTCGCCGTCCGGCCCGACTCGGAGGACGGCTGGAACGTCCACCTCATCGTCCGCAACTTCCGTTTCACCCCGGACAGCGTGGGCGGCGGCGCGCTCGCCGGACGCGGCCACGCCCGGCTCTTCCTGGACGGCCACCCGCTCGCCCGGGTCTACGGCGCCTGGTTCCACCTGCCCGCATCGCTGCTCCGCGCGGCCGGAGGCGGCACCCGGCTCACCGCGGGCCTGTACGCCGACGACCACACCGCCTGGGCCGTCGGATCCGCCCCGGTCCGGGCCGCCGCCACGCTCGGCGACGCCTCCGCGAGCCCCGCCTCCCCGAGCCCCGACGACACCACCACCGTGGACATCGCGATCAAGGGCGGCAAGGTGAGCCCCGCGCCCGGCCGCACCGCGATCGAGAAGGGCCGCACCGTGCGCCTGCGGGTCCGCAGCGACCGCGACGACGTCCTGCACGTCCACGGGTACGACAAGGAGGCGGAGCTCCCCGCCGGACGGACCGTCACGGTCGCGTTCACCGCCGACCGCACGGGGCTGTTCGAGGTCGAGACCCATGAGTCGGACCTCCTGCTGACCCAGCTCGCCGTCCGGTGACGGGCACCCCCGCCCCCGGTGCCGTGCGCGTCCTCGCCCACGGCATCGGGGCCCAGCACGACCTGCCCCTCTCGCCCTTCTACGCGTTCGCCGGGGCTTTCGCCGCGCTCTTCGTCTCCTTCCTCGCGCTGGGGCTCCTCTGGTCCGACTCGCGGTTCACGGGCGAGCGCGCGGGCCGCCCGCTCCCGGCCGCCGTCCAGCGCGCGGCCGACGCCCGTGCCACCCGGCTCACCGCCCGCGTGCTCGGCCTGGCCGCCGCGCTCGCCGTCGTGCTGTGGCTGCTCCTCGGGCCGGCCGACCCGGACCGCAACCCGGCACCCGGCGCGGTGTACGTCCTCCTGTGGGTCGGGCTCGTCCCCGCCTCGCTGCTCCTGGGGCCCGTCTGGCGGCCGCTCAACCCGCTGCGCACCGTGCACCTCCTCGCCTGCCGGGTGCTCCACCGCGACCCGGGGGCGGGCCGCCCTCTCCCCGTACGCCTGGGCATGCGGCCCGCCGCGGCCGGACTCCTCGCCTTCACCTGGCTGGAACTCGTCGCCCCCGACCCCGCCTCGCCCACCGCCCTGCTGGTGTTCCTCGGCGGCTACGCGGCCGTCCACCTCGCGGGCGCGGCGGTGTACGGCGCCCACTGGTTCGACCACGCCGACGCCTTCGAGGTGTACTCCGGCCTCCTCGGCCGGCTCTCCCCGTTCGGCCGCCGCCCCGCCGACGGCCGCCTCGTCGTCCGGTCCCCGTTCAACGGGCTCGACGCCACGCCCCGGCTCCCCGGACTCGTCGCCACCGTCTGCGTGATGCTCGGCTCCACCGCGTACGACGGCTTCTCCGACGCGCCGCGCTGGATCACCACCGTGCAGACCTCGGAGCTGGGCCGTACCACCACCGCCACCCTGGGGCTGCTCGGCGCCGTCGTCCTGGTCGCCACCCTGTACGGGCTCTGCGCGGGAGCCACCCGGCTCGTCTGCGGCACGCCGCCCCGCCCGCTCACCGCGTTCGCCCACTCCCTGGTGCCGATCGCCCTCGGCTACCTCGTCGCCCACTACTTCACGCTCTTCGCCACCGAGGGCCCCCGCACCCTCGCGCTGGCGTTCGGCGCCGACCGGCCCGCCCCGCCCGAACCGCCCCTGGGGCCGGGCGGCGTCGCCACCCTCCAGGTCGTCGCGATCGTCACCGGGCACGTCCTCGGCGTCATCGCCGCGCACGACAGGTCCGTACGGCTCATGCCGCCCCGGCGCGCCGTCATCGGTCAACTCCCGCTGCTCGTCCTGATGATCGCGTACACCGTGGGAGGTCTCGCCCTGCTCATCGCCTGAGCCCGGGCTCCCGCCACCGCCGCAGGAAGTCCACGGCATGATGGAAGACGTGCCCGACACGACCAACCTCCGCCGCGCCCCGGTGCAGCGGCGCAGCGCCGAACGCCTCACCCGGATCCTCGACGCCTGCGCCGGACTCCTCGACGAGATCGGCTACGAGCAGCTGTCCACCCGGGCCGTGGCCCAGCGGGCGGGGGTGCCCATCGGCTCCGTCTACCGCTTCTTCTCCAACAAGCGGTCCCTGGCCGACGCGCTGGCCCGCCGCAACCTGGACAGCTACGCCGAGCGCATCACCGCCCGGCTGACCGCCGTCGAAGCGGCCGACTGGCGCGGCGCGATCGACGCCGTGCTGGACGAGTACCTGGCGATGAAGCGCACCGTCCCCGGATTCGCCCTCGTGGACTTCGGCGCCCCCGCACCCGACGAGGACCCGGCCGACGACGCCAACCAGCGGGTCGCGTCCCGGCTCGCCGGACTCCTCGCCGGCCAGCTCGGCCGGGAGGCCGACGCGGACCTGCTGCGCGCGATCCTGGTCTGCGTCGAGGCGGCCGACGCCCTGCTCAAACTCGCCTTCCGCACCGATCCGTCCGGCGACGACGCGCTCGTCGCCGAGACCCGGGAACTCATCCACGCCTACCTGGCCCGGAGGCTCGACTGAGCGCTCCCCGGCTGTGAATAGGCCCGGGGCGTACCCAAATTTGCGCGAGTCATTCCCTCACCGGGCGCGGTGGGCTAATTTCGGGCCACTGCTGCCGCTCCCCACCGCTCCATCACGAACCCTCCCGGGCGGAACCACATGACTCGCGCCATCACCCTGCACAACGTCAGCAAGGCATACGGACGGTCCCAGCGCGCCGTCGACCAGCTCTCGCTCTCCATAGACCCGGGCGAATTCGTCGTCCTGCTGGGCCCCTCGGGCTGCGGCAAGTCGACCGTGCTCCGCATGATCGCCGGCCTGGAGGACACCACCGAGGGCGAGATCCTGCTCGACGGCGAACCGGCCAACCACCTCACCCCGCGCGAACGCGGGATGGCCATGGTCTTCCAGAACTTCGCGCTCTACCCGACCATGACCAACCGGGACAACATCGGCTTCCCGCTGAAGCTGGAGAACCCGCGCCTGGACCACACCGAACGCATCGAGAACACGGCCAGGATGCTCGGCATCGAGCGCATCCTGGACCGCCGCCCCGGCCAGCTCTCCGGCGGCGAGCGCCAGCGGGTCGCCATGGGGCGGGCCATCTCGCGCCAGCCCTCCGCCTTCCTCATGGACGAGCCGCTGTCCAACCTCGACGCGAAGCTCCGCAACCACCTGCGCGCCGAGATAGCCCAGCTCACCAAGGAACTCGGCGTCACCACCGTCTACGTGACCCACGACCAGGCCGAGGCCATGTCCCTGGGCCACCGGGTCGCCGTCATGCGCGGCGGGATCCTCCAGCAGGTCAGCCCGCCGCGCGAGGTGTACGCCCTGCCGGAGAACGTGTTCGTCGCCGCGTTCATCGGGACGCCCCGGATCAACCTCCTCCAGGCCGTGGTGCACGCGCCCCTGGAGGGCCGGATGTCCATCGACCTGGGCCGCCAGCGGCTCCCGCTGCCCGAACCGCTCAGCCCCGACCACCAGCTCCTGCGCATCCAGCAGGGCCGCCCGATCATCGTCGGCCTGCGCTCGGAGGCGGTCCGGATCGCCCCGCCCAGCCACGCCCGCCCCGGCGAGGTCGCGCTCAGCGGCATCGTGGAGCACGTGGAGTACCAGGGCCACGAGGCGCTGGTCCACCTCAACACCGGCTCCCGGCCCGCCGTGGTCCCCGAGCTGGAGTCGGCCCGCACCGACCGCGGCCCGGCGCGCAGGCGCCGGGGCGGCCAGGGCGGCGCGGGGGTGCTGGAGCGGATCAAGGAGCGGGCCAGCTCCTACGTCGGAGGGTCCGTCGCCGTCCTGGACGCGCCGGAGACCGACGACCTGCCGCCGGGCATGCGCAGCCCGGACCGCCCCGCCGTCACCGCCAGCGACCTCGTCGTGCGGACCGGGCCCGACATGATGCTGCGCACCGGCGGCCAGGTGCCCCTCCTGGTCGACCTCGCGCACCTGTACGTCTTCGACCACCAGGGCCGGCGCATCTGCCCGCTGCCGAAGGACGTCCCCGGCCTGGACATGTAGGACGGTGCCGGGCACGGCACGTGACGGGGGTCTCCGGAGGGTCTCTGGCGCCGGAAAACTAACAGCGCTAGTTTGGGCTCCGGACGATCCCGTCCGTCACCGTGCCCGGGAGGAACAGCGATGAAGGCCCACGACGGTATGTACATCGGCGGCGCCTGGCGGCCCGCCGCGGGAACGGACACGATCGCGGTCGTGAACCCGGCGGACGAGCAGATCATCGGCCACGTCCCGGCCGGCACCGCCGAGGACGTCGACGCGGCGGTACGCGCCGCCCGCGCCGCCTTCCCCGGCTGGGCCGCTACCCCGCCCGCCGAGCGCGCCGCCCGCATCGCCGCGCTCCGCGACGTGCTGGGCGTCCGCGCGGAGGAGATCGCCGAGACGGTCACCGCCGAGCTGGGAGCCCCGCCCGCACTGGCCGCCTCCGTGCACGCGGGCCTCCCGGTCATGGTCGCCGGGACGTACGCCGAGCTCGCCGCCACGTACGCCTTCGAGGAGCGGCACGGCAACTCCACGGTGTACCTGGAGCCCGTGGGCGTCGTCGGCGCGATCACCCCGTGGAACTACCCGCTGCACCAGATCGTCGCCAAGGTGGCCCCCGCGCTGGCCGCCGGCTGCACGGTCGTCCTCAAGCCCGCCGAGGACACCCCGCTCACCGCCCAGCTCTTCGCCGAGGCGGTCGCGGAGGCCGGGCTGCCCGCGGGTATGTTCAACCTGGTCACCGGCCTCGGCCCGGTCGCCGGGCAGGCCCTCGCCGCGCACGAGGACGTCGACCTCGTCTCCTTCACCGGGTCCACCGCGGTCGGCCGGCGGATCGGTGCCACGGCCGGCGGCGCGGTCAAGCGCGTCGCGCTGGAACTGGGCGGCAAGTCCGCCAACGTGATCCTGCCCGGCGCGGACCTCGCCAAGGCGGTCAACGTGGGCGTCGCCAACGTGATGTCCAACTCCGGCCAGACCTGCAGCGCCTGGACCCGGATGCTGGTCGACGCGGAGCGGTACGAGGAGGCCGTGGCGCTGGCGGCGGCGGCCGTCGCCAAGTACGTGCCCGGGGACCGGGTCGGCCCGCTCGTCAACGCCAAGCAGCGGGCCCGGGTGCGCGGTTACATCCAGAAGGGCGTCGAGGAGGGCGCCCGCCTCGTCGCCGGCGGCCCCGACGCCCCGCTGCCCACCGGCTACTACGTGCGCCCCACGGTGTTCGCCGACGTCACCCCGGAGATGACGATCGCCCAGGAGGAGATCTTCGGCCCCGTCGTCTCGATCCTGCGGTACGAGGACGAGGACGACGCGCTCCGCATCGCCAACGGCACCGTCTACGGGCTGGCGGGCGCCGTCTGGGCCGCCGACGACGAGACGGCCGCGGCCTTCGCCCGCCGGATGGACACCGGCCAGGTCGACATCAACGGCGGCCGCTTCAATCCGCTCGCGCCCTTCGGCGGCTACAAGCAGTCCGGCGTCGGCCGCGAACTCGGCGCGCACGGCCTGTCCGAGTACCTCCAGACCAAGTCCCTCCAGTTCTGAGCACCTCAGCCCGAAAGCCCGTACGCCCACCGATCGCGCCCATCGATCAGCAAGGAGCAAGTCCGTGGTCCGCGCCGCCGTACTGCCCGCCGTCGGAGCTCCGCTGGAGATCACCGACATCCTCCTGCCGGAACCCGGCCCCGGCCGGGTGCGCGTCCGCCTGGCCGCCGCCGGGGTCTGCCACTCCGACCTCTCGCTGTCCAACGGCACGATGAGGGTGCCCGTCCCCGCGGTCCTGGGCCACGAGGGCGCCGGCACCGTCGTCTCGGTCGGCGAGGGCGTCACCCATGTCGCCCCGGGCGACGGCGTCGTCCTCAACTGGGCGCCCTCCTGCGGCAGCTGCCACCACTGCGGGATCGGCGAGGTGTGGCTCTGCGCGGCCGCCCTGGCCGGCGCGGCGAACCTGCACGCCCGCACGGCCGACGGCACCGGCCTGCGCCCCGGGCTGAACGTCGCCGCCTTCGCCGAGGAGACCGTCGTCGCCGGGAACTGCGTGCTGCCCGCCCCGGACGGCATCCCGCTCACCGACGCGGCGCTCCTGGGCTGCGCGGTGCTCACCGGGTACGGCGCGGTCCACCACAGCGCCCGGGTCCGTGCGGGGGAGTCCGTGGTGGTGTTCGGCATCGGCGGCGTCGGTCTCGCCGTGCTCCAGTCCGCCCGGATCGCGGGCGCCTCGCAGGTCGTCGCGGTGGACGTCTCCCCGGAGAAGGAGGAGCTGGCCCGCCGCGCCGGCGCCACGGACTTCGTCGTCGCCTCGGAGACCACGCCCCGGGACGTCCGGAAACTCACCGGGGGCCAGGGCGCGGACGTGGCCGTCGAGTGCGTGGGGCGGGCGGCCACCATCCGGAGCGCCTGGGAGTCCACCCGGCGGGGCGGCCGCACCACGGTCGTCGGGATCGGCGGCAAGGACCAGCAGGTCACCTTCAACGCCCTGGAGATCTTCCACTGGGGGCGGTCCCTGACCGGCTGCGTCTACGGCAACAGCGACCCGGTCCGCGACCTCCCGGTGCTGGCGGACCACATCCGGGCGGGCCGCTTCGACCTCTCCATGATGGTCACCGAGCGCATCGGCCTGGACGGCATCCCCACCGCCTTCGACCACATGATCGCGGGCAAGGGCGGCCGGGCCCTGGTCGTCTTCTAGCCCCGCGCTCCACGGCGGGCGGGCTCCAGCTGCGCGTACTGCAGTTCGAGCCCGTCCACCAGCGCCCGCAGCCCGGTCTCGAAGGCCCCCTCGTCCACCTGCTGCCGCCGCTCGGCCAGCAGGTGCGCCTGGCCCAGGTGCGGGTAGTCGGCGGGGTCGTACGCCGTCTCGTCGTCCACGAAGCCCCGGGCGAAGGAGCCGAGCGCCGAGCCGGTGATGAAGTAGCGCATCAGCGCGCCGATGTACGTGGCCTGGGCCGGCGGCCACCCCGCGCGCACCATCGCCCCGAACACGGCGTCCGCCACCCGAAGACCGGCCGGCCGGCGCCCGGGCCCCTGCGCGAGGACCGGGACGATGTGCGGATGCGCGGCGAGCGCCGCCCGGTAGGAGAGCGCCCAGTCGTGCAGCGCGGCCCGCCAGTCCCGGGGATCGGACTCCTCGAACATCGACAGGTCGACCTGTGCCGAGACGGCGTCGGCGACCGCGTCCAGGATCTCGTCCTTGTTGCGGAAGTGGTTGTACAGCGAGGGCCCGCTGACCCCCAGCTCGGCCGCCAGGCGGCGGGTCGACACCGCGTCGAGCCCTTCGGCGTCCACGAGGGCGCTCGCCGTCTCGACGATGCGTTCTCTGCTCAGGAGGGGCTTGCGCGGGCGGGCCATGCGGCACATAGTAGGCCCTGCGATCTGAAAACTAGCAGTGCTAATTAAAGCGGAGGGTGCGGCCGATGAACCTGGAGCTGAGCGAGGAGCAGGAAGCCGTACGGCAGCTCGCGAAGGACTTCGTCACCCGCGATGTCGCCCCGTACGCGGCCGAGTGGGACCGGTCCGAGAACGTCGACAAGTCGATCGTGAAGAAGCTGGGCGACCTCGGCTTCCTCGGCCTGACCGTCCCCGAGGAGTACGGCGGCTCGGGAGGCGACCACCTCGCGTACTGCCTGGTGACCGAGGAGCTGGGCCGGGGCGACTCCTCGGTGCGCGGGATCGTCTCGGTCTCCCTCGGCCTGGTCGCCAAGACCGTCGCCGCCTGGGGCGACGAGGAGCAGAAGCGGCAGTGGCTGCCCCGGCTGACCTCGGGCGACGCGGTCGGCTGCTTCGGGCTCACCGAACCCGGCACCGGCTCGGACGCGGGCAGCCTGGCGACCCGGGCCGTGCGGGACGGCGCGGACTACGTGATCAACGGCAGCAAGATGTTCATCACCAACGGCACCTGGGCCGACGTGGTGCTCCTCTTCGCCCGCACCAACGACACCCCCGGCCACAAGGGCGTCTCCGCCTTCCTGGTCCCCGCCGACACTCCCGGCCTCACCCGCCGCACCATCCACGGCAAGCTCGGCCTGCGCGGCCAGGCCACCGCCGAACTGGTCCTGGAGGACGTCCGGGTGCCCGCGAGCGCCCTGATGGGCCCCGAGGGCAAGGGCTTCTCCATCGCCATGTCCGCCCTGGCCAAGGGCCGGATGTCGGTGGCGGCCGGCTGTGTCGGCATCGCCCAGGCGGCCCTGGACGCGGCCGTCGGATACGCGGGCGAACGCGAGCAGTTCGGGAAGCCCATCGCGGGCTACCAGCTCGTCCAGGAACTCATCAGCGACATCTCCGTGGACGTCGAGGCCGCGCGCCTGCTCACCTGGCGGGTCGCCGACCTCGTCGACCGGGGCCAGGACTTCGCCACCGCCGCGTCCCGGGCCAAGCTGTTCGCCTCCGAGGCCGCCGTCCGCGCCGCCAACAACGCCCTCCAGGTCTTCGGCGGCTACGGCTACATCGACGAGTACCCGGTCGGCAAGCTGCTCCGGGACGCCCGCGTGATGACGCTCTACGAGGGCACCAGCCAGATCCAGAAGCTGATCATCGGCCGGGCCCTGACCGGCGTCTCCGCGTTCTAAGTACCGTATGAGTATCCGTACGGATGTGGCGTGGATCATACCGCCGGATGCTGGGCCCCATGAGTGAGACGACACCGGTCAAACAGCAGACCACCTCCGCCTACTTCGGGCAGGCCGTCGCGTCCTTCGGGATCGCGATGGCCGCGGTCACCCTCGGGATCTACTTCCTCGACGCCGACGCCTGGGTGCGCGCTTTCCTCGCCATCGGCGTCCTCTACCTGGTCACGTCCTGCTTCACCCTGGCCAAGGTTGTCCGGGACCGGCAGGAGGCGGGCCAGCTGGTCAGCCGGGTCGACCAGGCCCGGCTGGAGAAGATCCTCGCCGAGCACGACCCCTTCCAGAAGCTCTGAGTCCCACCGAGGTTGCCCTAAGCGCTTGCTCAGGATCGGGGTATGGTGTGCGTCCTGATGACTGAGAGGGGCGAGCGACGATGAGCACGGCGCAGGAGACCGACGCCGAGGACCCGCCGTGGGCCGAGGTGACGCCCGAGGCCGCCCGGCGGCTCCTGGTCGCGGCCGTCGACGCATTCGCCGAGCGCGGGTACCACGCGACCACCACCCGGGACATCGCGGGCCGCGCCGGAATGAGCCCCGCCGCGCTCTACATCCACTACAAGACGAAGGAAGAGCTGCTCCACCGGATCAGCCGGATCGGCCACGACCGGGCCCTGGCCGTGCTGGAGGCCGCCGCCGACAGCGACGGCACGGCCGCCGAACGGCTCGCCACCGCCGTCCGCTCCTTCGTCCGCTGGCACGCCGAGAGGCACACCACCGCCCGCGTGGTCCAGTACGAACTGGACGCGCTCGGCGAGGAGCACCGCACCGAGATCATCGCGCTGCGCCGCAGGACCGACGCGGTGGTGCGCCGGATCATCGGTGAGGGCGTCGCCTCCGGCGAGTTCGACGTACCGGACGTGCCGGGCACCACGCTCGCGGTGCTGTCGCTCTGCATCGACGTGGCGCGCTGGTTCAACGCGCA
This sequence comes from Streptomyces sp. SID9727, assembly GCF_010550605.1. GTDB lineage: Bacteria > Actinomycetota > Actinomycetes > Streptomycetales > Streptomycetaceae > Streptomyces. The sequence continues at coordinate 1,270 of NZ_JAAGNI010000026.1, read as the reverse complement.
GGGCAGCCGGACGCCCGACGAGGTCGCCGAGCTGTACGCCGGCCTGGTGCTGCGGATGGTCGCCGCCGGGCGCTGAGTTCGGTCACGCCCCCGGCCTCCTCGTGCGGCCGGGGGCGTGCGCGTACGCACGCGGGCGCGGGCTCAGAAGTAGTAGCGCGACACCGATTCGGCGACGCACGCCGGCTTGTCGCCGCCCTCGCGCTCGACCGTCACGACGGCGGTGATCTGCACGCCGCCGCCCGCCTCCTCGACGCTCTTCAGGACGGCCGTCGCGCGCACCCGCGAGCCGACGGGCACGGGGGAGGGGAAGCGCACCTTGTTGGTGCCGTAGTTGATGCCCATCTTCGCGCCCTCGACCGCCATGACCTGCGGGACGAGCACCGGCAGCAGCGACAGCGTCAGATAGCCGTGCGCGATGGTCTTCCCGAACGGTCCGGACGCCGCCTTCTCCGGGTCCACATGGATCCACTGGTGGTCGCCGGTGGCGTCGGCGAACAGGTCGACGCGCTTCTGGTCGACCTCCAGCCAGTCGCTGTACCCCAGCTGCTCGCCCACGCCGTCCCGCAGCTCCTGCGCGGAGTCGAAGATCCTCGGCTCAGCCATGTCCCTGGTCCCTGCCTTCCCGCTCTGCCGTCCATCGTCCACGCTGTCTAAGCGCTTGCTCAGCATCCTTGGCGGGTGCGTTCCTGTCAACGACGGACCGCCCGGGCACCGGCCACGTAGGCTTCGACGGGTGCCCCAGATCCCGCAGACACTCCATGAACTCACCGTCGGCCAGCTCTCCGCGCGCAGCGGCGCCGCCGTGTCGGCCCTGCACTTCTACGAGGCCAAGGGCCTGATCAGCAGCCGCCGCACCAGCGGCAACCAACGCCGCTACAGCAGGGACACCCTGCGCCGGGTCGCCTTCGTCCGCGCGGCCCAGCGGGTGGGCATCCCGCTGGCCACCATCCGCGAGGCACTGGCCGAACTCCCCGAGGAGCGCACCCCGAACCGCGACGACTGGGCGCGCCTCTCGCACGCCTGGCGCTCCGAACTGGACGACCGGATCAAGCAGCTGGGCCGGCTCCGCGACCACCTCACCGACTGCATCGGCTGCGGCTGCCTCTCGCTGGAGACCTGCGTCCTGTCCAACCCTGACGACGTCAACGGCGAGAAGATCAGCGGCTCGCGCCTGATGCCGGAGCGCAGGGCGGCGGGCCGGGCGCCGGCGAGCCGCGAGCCGGCGCGGAGCGCCGAGGGCTGCTGCTGACCGAGGGGCGCCGAGCGGCCC
>NZ_JAAGNI010000491.1 GCF_010550605.1 Streptomyces sp. SID9727 | reverse complement strand
GGCCCGGGCTCCCGAGCGCCGGGGCTATGAGCGCGTCGTAGTCGTCCACGAGCACCACCAGGCGGGGGAGCGGCGAGGGGCCGGGGTCCGCGGGGCGGCCCGCACCCGGGCGCAGGCGCAGGGTGCCGCTGAGGGGGGCCTCCACCTCGCCGCGCTGCTCGGGGATGGGCACGGCCGCGGGCCCGTCCTCGTGACGGCTGTGCCACTCGGCGAAATCGAGCTCGCCGAGCAGCTCGGCCCGCCGCTTCACCTCGCCGCCCAGCGCCTGGGCGAACTCCCGCATCCGGACCGGGTCCGAGGCCACCAGGTGCGTGAACGCGTGCGGCAGCTCCGTGCACGGACGCAGCGACTCGCCGCGCTCG
>NZ_JAAGNI010000329.1 GCF_010550605.1 Streptomyces sp. SID9727 | reverse complement strand
CGCGCCCGCTCCGCAGCAGCCGGGCCCCGGCTCCGGCTCCCCGGCCGGGCCGCCGCCCGCCTCCTACGCGGCCCCCGAGGCGCCGAAGCCGGTCGCGCCGGAGGACGACATCCCGGAGGCCGACGACCCCGACCTCGTCGACTCCGCCCTCTCCGGGCACGAGCTGATCGTCCGCGAGCTGGGTGCCACGGTGGTCGAGGAGTACACCAACGAGTAGGCGCGCCGGTGGGGGCCGCCGCCCTGTCCACGGACCGGCGGCCGTCAAGGGCGCCGTGCCCCGGCGGCTAGGCTGCACCCCGTGAAGGTCCTCGTCATCGGCGGCGGCGCCCGCGAACACGCCCTGTGCCGCTCTCTGTCCCTCGACCCCGACGTCACCGATCTGTACTGCGCCCCCGGCAACGCCGGCATCGCAGAGGTGGCCGAACTGCACCCGGTCGACGCCCTCAACGGCGCCGCCGTCGCGCGCCTCGCCGCCGAGCTGGGCGCCGGGCTGGTGGTCGTCGGCCCGGAGGCGCCGCTCGTCGCCGGCGTCGCCGACTCGGTGCGCGCCGCGGGCATTCCGTGCTTCGGCCCCACCGCCGCCGCCGCGCAGCTGGAGGGCTCGAAGGCGTTCGCCAAGGACGTCATGGCCGGGGCGGGCGTGCCCACCGCCCGCAGCTATGTGTGCACCACGCCCGCCGAGATCGACAGCGCCCTCGACGCGTTCGGCGCGCCGTACGTGGTCAAGGACGACGGTCTGGCCGCGGGCAAGGGCGTCGTCGTGACCGAGGACGTGGAGGTCGCCCGCGCCCACGCGCTGGCCTGCGACCGGGTGGTCATCGAGGAGTTCCTCGACGGCCCCGAGGTGAGCCTCTTCGCGATCACCGACGGCACGACCGTGCTGCCGCTCCAGCCCGCCCAGGACTTCAAGCGCGCCCTCGACGGCGACGAGGGCCCGAACACCGGCGGCATGGGCGCGTACTCCCCCCTGCCGTGGGCCGACCCCAAGCTGGTCGACGAGGTCATGGAATCGGTGCTCCAGCCGACCGTGGACGAGCTGCGCCGGCGCGGTACGCCCTTCTCGGGGCTGCTGTACGCGGGCCTCGCGATCACCTCGCGCGGTGTGCGGGTCATCGAGTTCAACGCCCGGTTCGGCGACCCGGAGACCCAGGTCGTCCTGGCGCGCCTGCGGACGCCGCTGGCCGGTGTGCTGCTCGGCGCCGCCAACGGCACCCTGGACCAGCTGCCGCCCCTGGCGTGGCGCGACGAGGCGGCCGTCACGGTGGTCATCGCCTCGCACAACTACCCGGACACCCCGCGCACGGGTGACCCCATCGAGGGGCTGGACGAGGTCGCGGCGCAGGACGCCCCGCACGCGTACGTGCTGCACGCCGGCACCAAGCGCGACGGTGACGCCATCGTCAGCGCGGGCGGCCGCGTCCTGTCCGTGACGGCGACGGCCGATGACCTGGCGGGCGCCCGCGAGCGTGCCTACGCGGCGGCGGCGCGGATCCGGCTCGACGGCTCGCAGCTCCGCACGGACATCGCGAAGAAGGCCGCGGAGGAAGCGGCGGCCACCGGGGCCTGACGCGTGGCGGTTCCGGCCCGTACCCCGATGACCCGTTCCCCCTCAACACCTTTGACCAAAGCCATTCCATCGAGTGACGGCTGAGCCATCCGGATGACGCCCGCCGCACCCCCAACTAGGGTGCGGCGCAAGCGTTCCGGCACTTGGCCCACCGGCATTGCGATGTCAGTGGCGGGTGCCATGGTGGGGGAGTGAGCAACACCGCCGTGGGGGCAGAGGGGGTGAGGTCCAGCCGTGTCCGGTACCGGTACGGGTGAGGAGCCGGGTGCGCGGGCTGCGCGGGCCCGGGCGCTCGTCCTGCTGCGCATCCGCGGCAGGGCGACGGCGGTCGCGCTGCTGCCCGCCGCGCTGGCCGTGGTGCTGTTCGCCGCGAGCG
>NZ_JAAGNI010000223.1 GCF_010550605.1 Streptomyces sp. SID9727 | reverse complement strand
GCGCAGGGCGTGGGCGGCGGCCGCCGCGACCGGTCCGGCGACGGAGGCGCCGAGCGCGGTGAGGACGTCGAGCGTACGGGCGTGGCGGGCGGCGCAGCGGGCGGTGTCCGGGAACCGGGCGACGGCGACCGGCCAGGCGGCGGGGGTCAGCGCCCCGTGCAGACCGGAGACCACCGTCACGTCGTCGGGGCACATCTCGGCCGGGCTGACCAGGACCGTGTCGTGCGGGCGGTGCACGGTGTCGCGCCAGGTCTCGTCG
>NZ_JAAGNI010000261.1 GCF_010550605.1 Streptomyces sp. SID9727 | reverse complement strand
GCGACCCGCGCCCACGCCAGGTGGAAGAACGCCGCCGCACTCACCCCGTGACGCCGCGCCTGCACCCGGAGGCGCTCGGCGGCCTCCGCCGCCAACTCCACCACGGCCTCGCCGGTACCGCTGCCGTCGCCGTGGGTGTCGAGCACCCCGTAGGGTGCGGTCGGCTCCTCGACCTCGCCCAGCTCGCGCGCGAAATAAGCCTGGTGCTGCTCCGCGGACACGGCAAGACGCGCGTGAGCGACGAAGTCACGGTACGGCGCAGGCTCCGGCAGCCGGGCCTCTTCCTGCTCCAGATGCGCACGCACCTCCTCCAGCAGGATCTCCAACGCCTGGTGGTCACGGATCAGATGGTGGCTGCGCAACGCCACCAGCCAACGGTCCCGCCCGGGGTCCTGCGCCAGGGTGATGTCGACCATCGGCGCACGCCTGATGTCGATCGCCACCGGACAGCCGGTCAGCAGCGCGGACACCGCATCGTCACCAGCGGTGTCCGAAGGCAGGGCCACCTCGTGCACCGGAAGGGTCACCTGCCGCAGGACAACCTGCAACGGCTGCGGCAGGTTCTCCCACAGCACAGCCGTACGCAGAATGTCGTGCCGGTCAATCACTTGCTGCAGCGCACCAAGGAACGCGTCGACCCGCTGCCGGGAGTCAAAGCCCAGCACCACCGGCAGAACGTAGACATCACGGCCCTCGTCGGCGTCGAGCAGGTGGTGGAAGAAGATGCCTTCCTGCAAGGGTGCGAGCGGATAGATGTCCGCGATGTTCGCCGCGCCACCCGGAACGGCCTCGACGATCCGCTCAAGATCACCCTCGGTGACCTCAGCGAGTGTCACCATCTCCGGCGTGAGCACGGTCGCGTCCGCCGGAATACCGTTCGCCGGCACCACGAACGACGCACCCGTGTCACCGGCGGCCGAGGCGAGCCCGGCCGGAGTCGGCGCCTGGAACAGCGCCTTCACCGATACCGCCGCACCACGTGCCCGCAGGCGTTCCACGAGGGTGACCGCCAGGAGCGAGTGCCCGCCGAGCTCGAAGAAGTTGTCGTCAATGCCCACCCGGTCGAGGCCGAGGACCTCGGCGAAGACCTCGCAGGTCACCTGTTCGTCCGGTGTGCGCGGAGCGCGGTAGGACGCTTCCAGTTCGGCGGTGCGGTCGGGAGCGGGCAGGGCACGGCGGTCCAGCTTCCCGTTCGCGGTCAGCGGCAGCCCGTCCAGGAGCACGATCGCGGAGGGAACCATGTACTCCGGCAGCACCGCGCCCACACCGGTCTTGACGTCCGGCGTCTCGACGGTCGCGCCCGCCGCGGCCACCACGTAGGCGGTGAGCCGCTTGTCGCCGGGGGCGTCCTCGCGGACCAGCACCGCTGCCTGCGCGACACCGGGCTGCTCCAGCAGTGCTGCCTCGATCTCGCCGAGCTCGATGCGGTAGCCGCGTATCTTCACCTGGTCGTCAGTGCGGCCCAGGTAGTCGAGCGTGCCGTCCGCACGCCACCGCGCCAAGTCACCCGTGCGGTACATCCGCTCGCCCGAGGACCCGAACGGACACGCCACGAAGCGCTCCGCCGTCAGCCCCGGACGGTTCAGATAGCCGCGCGCCAGCTGGCCGCCGGCGACGTACATCTCGCCGGGCACGCCCACCGGCAGCGGGCGCAGCGCGGCGTCCAGCACGTACACCCGCAGTCCGGGGATGCCCTGCCCGATCGGGCTGCCCAGGGAGATGCCGGCCACCAGGGTCTCGTCCAGGCGAAGGTAGCTGACGTGCACGGTCGTCTCGGTGATGCCGTACATGTTGACGAGCGTGGGGGCGTCGTCCCCGTGCCGGGCGTACCACTCCCGCAGCCGTCCGGTGTCGAGCGCCTCGCCGCCGAACACCACTGTGCGCAGGCGAAGTTGCCCCCCGAGGTCCGGGTTCTGGATCTCCGCCTGGGCCAGCTGGTAGAAGGCGGACGGTGTCTGGTTGAGAACCGTCACTCCCTCCCGCGTCAGCAGGCGCAGGAACTCGACCGGTGACCGGGAGACCTCCACGGGTACGACGACCAGGCGGCCGCCGTGCAGCAGCGGTCCCCACAGTTCCCACACGGAGAAGTCGAAGGCGAACGAGTGGAACCAGGTCCACACATCGTCCGCGCCGAAGTCGAACCAGTGCCTCGTCTCGTCGAGCAGGCGCACGACGTTCTGGTGCGGGACGACGACGCCCTTGGGGCGCCCGGTGGAGCCCGATGTGTAGATGATGTACGCGGCGTTCGCCGGGGACAGCGCACCGGGGAGATCGGCAGGCAGCGGTCCGCCGGTCGCGCCGTTGGCCAGCTCGGCCTGCGTTTGCGGGTCGTCCAGGACCACGCGGTGGACGGTCCCCTCAAGGTCGTCGATCGCCACCGCGTCCTTCGTCGCGGTGGAGGTGACCACCAGGGACGGGGCGCAGTCCGCGAACACGAAGCTGATGCGGTCCGACGGTGAGGCGGGGTCGACGGGGAGGTAGGCGCTGCCGGCCTTCAGCACGGCCAGCAGGGTGACGACGAGGTCGAGGGATCGTTCGAGGCAGACGGCGACCGTGGTCTCCGGGCCGGCGCCGTGCCTGACGAGGAGGGCGGCCAGGGTGTCGGAACGCTGCGCGAGGTCCGTGTAGCTGAGCTGCTGGTCGCCGCAGACCGCGGCGACGGCGTCCGGGGTGCGCTCCACCTGGGCCTTGAAGAGGGCCGGCAGGGTGGTGGCGGGCCGGGCGCTGCGGGCGGGCGTGTGCCATTCGTCCAGAAGGCGCCGGCGCTCATCCCGGCCGGTCACCTCCAGCCGGCCGATACGCTGCTCCGGGTGGGAGAGCACCATGTCGAGCACCCGGACGAAACGCTCCGCCAGGTCCGCGACGGTCGCCTCGTCGAACAGGTCGGTGGCGTAGGTGACGCTGCCGGACAGGCCGGCGGGCCGGCCCTGGTCGTCGAACTGCTCGCTGAGCTGTACGTCGAGGTCGAACTTGGCGGGTCGCTGGTCCCCGGTGGGCAGTTCGACGTCCAGGCCGGTGAGTTCCAGTACCGCTTCGGCGTTGTTCTGCAGGCTCAGAGTGACCTGGAAGAGGGGGTGGCGGGCCATCGACCTGGTGGGTGCCAGGTCTTCCACCAGCCGCTCGAACGGCAGGTCCTGGTTCGAGAACGCCTCCAGCGACGTCTCCCTGACCTGCTTCAGGAGTTCCTTGAAGGTGAGCTCGTCGCTCACCCGGGTGCGAAGCACCAGGGTATTGACGAACAGCCCCACCAGGTCGTGCAGGCCCTCGTCCAGTCGTCCGGCGATGGGCACACCGATCGGGATGTCGTCGCCTGCTCCGAGCCGCGACAGCAACACGGCCAGGGCGGCCTGCGCCACCATGAACACGGTGACGCCCTCGGCCTTGGCGGTCCGTGCGAGCTGCTCGTGGAGGTCGGCCGGAACAGTCAGGTCCACCACGCCGCCCACATGGGTGGCGTGCAGCGGACGCGGCCGGTCAAAGGGGAGTTCGAGCTCCTGCGGCATGGCGGCGAGTGCCTGGCGCCAGTACGTCAGCTGCTCCCGGACGAGGCTGTCCGGGTCGTCGTCCTCGCCCAGCAGGTCGCGCTGCCACAGGGTGTAGTCGGCGTACTGCACCTCCAGGGGCTGCCACTGCGGCGGCCGGCCGCCGGTGCGGGCCCCGTAGGCCAGCGAGAGGTCGCGCGCCAGCGGCCCCTTCGACCATCCGTCGCTCGCTATGTGGTGCACCACGACGACCAGTGCGTGGTCGTCGGGCGCCACCGCGAACAGCTGGGCGCGCAGGGGGATGTCGTGTTCCAGGTCGAAGGTGTGCCTGGACGCCTGGGCCAACGCCGCGGGCAGGCCGGCGCTCTCCACCTCCGTCACCGGCAGGTCGATCCGGACCGCGCCCGGGGAGAGGATCTTCTGGTACGGCTTGCCGTCCTTGGCCGGGAACACGGTGCGCAGCACCTCGTGGCGCTCCACCACGTCTTCCAGCGCCTGACGCAGCGCCTCCCGGTCAAGGGCGCCTCGCAGTCGGAGGGGGAGTGCGATGTTGTAGGTGTCGCTCGGTCCCTCCAACTGCCCGAGGAACCACAGTCGCTGCTGAGCGTACGACAACGGGATCATCAGATCTCCTCCTGCCTGGAGCGAGGACGCAGGGCAGGCCTGGTTCGCTTGGGACGTGTGACGTGGGAGGAAAGGCCTCCCACCGTGGGATTCTCGAAGATCGCCCGAAGGGGCAGCTCGACCTTCAGGGTCGAGCGAATGCGGCTGACCAGCCGGGTGGCGAGCAGGGAGTGCCCGCCGAGGTCGAAGAAGTTGTCGTCGATCCCGACCCGGTCCAGGCCCAGAATTTCGGCGAACGCTTCGCACAGCAGTTGCTCGTCCGGTGTGCGCGGAGCGCGGTAGGACGCTTCCAGTTCGGCGGTGCGGTCCGGGGCAGGCAGGGCACGCCGGTCCAGCTTCCCGTTGACGGTCAGCGGCAGCGCCTCCAGGAGCACGATCGCGGAGGGCACCATGTACTCCGGCAGCACCGCCCCCACACCGGCCCTGACCTGCGATACCTCCACCGCCACACCTTCAGCGGCCACCACGTAGGCGGTCAGCCGCTGGTCACCCGGAACGTCCTCGCGGACCACCACCACCGCCTGCGCGACACCGGGCCGCCCCAGAAGCGCCGCCTCGATCTCACCCAGCTCGATACGGAAACCGCGGACCTTCACCTGATCATCCGTACGGCCCAGATAGTCCAGCGTCCCGTCCGCACGCCACCGCGCCAGATCGCCCGTCCGGTACATCCGCTCACCCGACGACCCGAACGGACACGCCACGAAACGCTCCGCCGTCAGCCCCGGACGCCCCAGATACCCCCGGGCCAACTGCACGCCCGCAAAATACAACTCACCCGCCACACCCACCGGCACCGGACGCAACCCACCATCCAGCACATACGCCCGCGTATTCCACATCGGACGCCCGATCGGCACCACCTCCGACCCACCCACATCAGCCGGCAGCACAAAATCAGTACAACCCACCGTCACCTCGGTCGGCCCGTAATGATCCACCACCGCCACACCCGCATGACGACGACGCCACTCCGCCACCGCCACCGACTGAACCGCCTCACCACCCACCATCAAACGGCCCGAAGGACTCACCCCACCACCCAACGAGTCCAACACCGCCAACGCACTCGGCGTCACCTTCATGAACGAAGGACGCCGCCCCCCCAACACCCCCGGCAGCCCCTCGTCCAAAGCAGCCACCACCACCTCACCACCACACACCAACGCCCCGTACAAGCCCGTCACACCCGCATCGAACGACACCGACGCATGCAACACCGACAGACCCGCAACCTCCGGATACGCCTCCACACAACGCACCACGTAATTCACCAACCCCGCCTGCGTCACCACCACACCCTTCGGCCGACCCGTCGACCCCGAGGTGTAAATGACATACGCAGGATGAGACGGCACATGACCCACCCGCACCGGATCCGACACCGACTGCCGGGACAACAAACCGGCCATGTCCGGGTCATCCAGCACAATCCGCCGGACAACCCCCTCCGCCGCCAGCCCAGCGCCCCCCGCCACACCACTGGTGATCAGAGCAACCGGACCACTGTCCGCCACCGTCGCCGCCAACCGCTCCGCCGGATAATCCGGATCCAGCGGCAGATACGCGGCACCCGCCTTACCCACAGCCAGCAGCGAGACCACCAGGTCCACCGACCGCGGCAGACACACCGCGACCAGATCCTCCGGACCCACCCCCGCACCCACCAGCACATGCGCCAACCGGTTCGCCCGCGCATTCAACTCCGCATACGACACACTCTCCCGCGCATCACCCACCGCCACCGCATCCGGCGTCCGCACCACCTGCGCCTCGAACAACCCCGGCAACGACACACCCGGCACCTCACGCGCCGTGTCATTCCACGTGCACAACACCAACTCCCGCTCCCGCTCCCCCAACACATCGACCTGGCGGACAAGGGTGTCGGGGGTGGCCGAGGCCATCGCGATCAGGGTGTTGCGGAACAGCTCGACCTTGGCGCGGTTGGTGTCGGCGTCGTAGAGCTCGGGGTTGACGTCCGAGGCGATGCCGATGAGGCCGTCGGAAGAGTTGTCGTAGAGCGACAGGGAGAAGTCGTTGAAGTGCCCGCCCGCCAGGGGCTTCAGCCGGACGGAGCACTCCCCGAGGGAGAGGTCGTAGTCGAACGGCATGGCGCTCACGACGAGGCTGAAGAGATTGCCGCGGCCGATGAGCTTGAGGTCCCTGAGGATGTCCTCGTAGCGGAATCGCTGATGGCGCAGAGCGGACTTGATGGACGCGCCGACGCGCCGGACGAGGTCCTGAAGGGAGAGGTCGTCCGAGACGGCCACCCGGATCGGCAGGATGTTGGCCGCCATGCCGGGGACGTTGAGTTGCCTTCGGGCACGGCCCAGGACGGGGACGCCGATGACGACGTCCTCGGCACCGGTCAGGCGGTGGAAGGACAGCACGGCGCCGGCGATGGTGAGACCCGACACGGTGGTCCGCAGCCTTCGGGCGGCCGCGCGGAGCTGGGCGGAGGTTTCGGCGTCGACCGTCTCCGCGTGCCGGGCCAGGGAGTAGGGGGTGCTCGTGGGCGGGCGGCGGCCGCTGAGGCTCGGCACGTCCGCCCGGTTCGCCAGTGCCTCGGACCAGTACGCGCGGTCCTCGGTGAAGCTCTCCGAGGCACGGTACTCGGCGTCGGTGTCCACCCAAGTGGCCAGCGGTACGGTCACGGGTTCGGGCGTGGGGGCGCCGGTGGCGAGAGCGGTGTAGAGAGCGGCCACACGGGCGGTGCATATCGCCCCGCTGAATCCGTCGGCGGCGATGTGATGGGCGCGCTGGTACCAGAAGTAGCGGTCGGCGGCGACGCGGATCAGGGCGTGGCGGAAGAGGACTTCGCCATCCAGCCGGATGGGCCGGGCCATGTCGGCCTTCATCCAGGCTTCGGCGGCGGCGACGGGGGCGCTCTCACCGGTGAAGTCGAAGGCGTGCAGGGGCCAGTCGGCGGACAGCGCCACGTACTGGCGAAGCGAGGACCCGGAACCGGAGAAGCGCACATGGAAGGGTTCGATCCGGTTGAAGACCTGCCGCAGGGCGTCCTCGAACAGTCGGGTGTCCAGGTCGCCGGTGATCTCCAGGTACTGGGCGACGCTGTAAATGGGGTTGTCCGGGTCGAGTTGCTGAGCGTTCCAGATGCCCTGCTGTGCGGCGGAGAGTTCGGTGTACACAACGCCGGCTTCTGACGTGCTCATACCACTCCATCATCCCGTTGGAAACGTTCTCGCAGGTGTGTGGACAAGGGTGTGGCCGTTGGAGAAAGAGAGGCTGCCGAGGGGGTGTTGGCGGCGTCCAGACGACCACCGACCGGACAGCCCTGCGGCCGGACAACCCTGTGACCGGCCGGCCCGGCCTGTCCGGTTGCCGGGACCGTCCGGCTCGCAGGGGTGCGCAGTGTGCGCGAGGGCGGGGCGGCACGACCGGGCCGCCGGGCCCTGAGATGGTGTTCGTTCGTCGACAGGGAGGTCAGCTGACGGGCCGACCGGTCCAGCCCGGCCATGGCATGCCGGAACAAGCCTCCGCAGGAAGGGAGTTGAGGGCCTCGGACGACGGGACCCCTCCCGTTCCGCTCCCCCTCCCGTCCTCGTCCGCCCCCGTTCCGCTGCGCCCCTAGAGGGCTGCCCTTCGCACTAGCGACGGGGCGGAGCAGCGGATTCAATCACACTTCCCCGCCCCCTGGCGAAGGCCCCTGTTTCAGGGCACCGGCGAACTGTCCCTCTTTCACCCGTACATGCATAATTTCCCCCGCATAACCGACGTGTTCACCACATAGAAGGCGTGCCCCACGCGACCTGCGACGATAGCCCTCTATCGCTCGCCGTCGACGGGAATGACCAGATTCTGGTGGCTTCTGAGCAGGCGTCAACTTCAGTTAAGTTGACCCCCGAGGCCGGTGCAATGTGTTCCCGGTCACAGCGGAGCTCCTGGGGCGGGTGTCTATACTGAGACTTGCTGCACGCGATACGCACTTGCATCACAAGCGGGGGGACAACGGGGGCATGAACACTTTTTCCACCACTTCACCAAGGTCCACACCGGGTGCTCTTTTCGTGGTTTCTCCGCCGGGCATGCGCCCCGAGCTGCACTGACACGACGCCGACGACGAGCGGCACACGCTGAGAGCGAACTGCCTGCTGGCGTGGGCATGCTACGCGCGATGATACGCGCTGGAGCGCCGTTGCCGCGGACCCGGTCCGCACTCACCACAGGGCCCGAGAAGTCATCCCTCCGGGCCTCCGGACCTCCAGGCCTTTATTCTTCCTTTACTGGAACCGGTGGCACGTTGCTGCGCATCGGAATTCGGCATGCCCGCCCACTCGCGCCACCGTGGTGCGATGCGAAATAAGTGGGTGCACGGACCGCCGAAATGAGTAATGGTAAATCCGCTCGATTACTGCGGCCAGATGTGCATCACTTGCTGAGGACATCGTTCATTACGAGAGGAATGCGCCCCGTGGATCCTGCTTGTCCCTATTTGCTCGTGTGCACCGGCTGTGATTGGCGGATTCCCGACGACGGTCTCGCCATGAGCTGCCCCCGCTGCCAGGGCGACACCTTACTGGGCACCGAATATGCGGCGAAGCAGTTCACCACCACGCCGGAGAAGTCCGGCATCTTCCGCTACGGATGGCTTCCGACCCGGCGTGAGATCGAGGGATCCAGCCGACCGGCGGTGTACCGGGGCAAAGGGTTCGCAAAGGCGCTGGGGCTGACGGATCTGTGGATCTCCTTCAGCGGCTACTGGCCCGACCGGGGCTGCCGGATGACGTCCGGCTCCTTCAAGGAGTTGGAGGCCTTCACCGTGCTGGGGCGCACTCCCCCGCAGTCCGGTGTCATGGTGATCGCGTCGGCGGGCAACACGGCTGCGGCCTTCGCGGCTGCCGGGGGCGAGGGCGTCCCCCGGCTGATTGTGATTCCGGCCCGGGCGCTGCCCGTGGTGGCCGCGGCCATCGGTGCGGCCGGCCCCTCAACCGACCTGCAAGTGGTGGCACTTGAGGACGCGACGTACAACGACGTGATCGAGTTCAGTAAGAAGCTCGTCGCCTCCACTCCCGGCTTCTTCGCCGAGGGCGGTGTCCGCAACGTCGGCCGCCGTGACGGTCTCGGCGTGGTCGCGCTGGCCGCCTTCGAGGAAATGGGGGCGCTTCCCGAGGTCTACTTTCAGGCCGTGGGGAGCGGCGCCGGAGCGATCGCGGCCCATGAGGCCTCCGAGCGGCTGATCGCCTCCGGTTCGGCCGACGGACAGTCGGTTCCCCGGATGTTCCTGTGTCAGAACGCTGACTACGCCCCGCTGTACCGGACGTGGCGTCAGGAGCCTTATCTGGCCAACGCGGAGGCGCCGCTCGACCTTTACGCACCCGAGCTGGCGAACGCGACCCCGCCCTACCTCGTCAACGGCGGTGTCCGCGACATCCTGCGGTCCAGCGCGGGCGACATGCTGATCGCCGACCCGGCGGAGGCGGAGGCCACACGTGTGATGTTCGAGGAGCTGGAGGGCATCGACATCGAGCGGCCCGCCGCGGTCGCCGCGGCGGCGCTGCGCAACGCCGTCCGGGAGAAGCGGATCTCGCCCGACACGACGTGTCTGCTCAATGTGACCGGTGGCGGGCGCAAGAGGCTGGGCGCCGATCTCGCCGCCGAGGCCACGGCGCGGCAGCCGGCGGCCTGGATCGTGGGGAAGCCCCACTCCCCCGACGAGGTCGCGTTGCGGGTGCTGGACGCCTTCGCGTCCGGCAGCGGGCCGTCCGCCCTCCTTCCGGTGGGCTGACGGGATGTCGTCAGAAGGGAACGAGGAACACACCGTGAACAACCTGTCTCGGGGACGGTCACACACGTCGGACCGTTCGGCGGGCTCGTCGCTGCCGCTGGACGTACGGGACCTGCACTCGTCGCTGAGCTCCCCCGTGAGCATGTCCATGAACTTCCTCAACGAGGTGGCGCAGGACTATCCGGACGCCGTGTCCTTCGCTGCGGGCCGCCCCTTCGAGGGCTACTTCGACCTGGACGACGTACACCGTTATCTCGACATCTACCGGACGTACTTGTCCGAGCGGTTCGACGGTGACGAGGCAAAGGTCCGCCGCACCGTGATGCAGTACGGGCGCACCAAGGGTGTGATACACGAGCTGATCGCCGCCCACCTGGCCGTCGACGAGGGCATTACCGTGGATCCGGAGTCCGTCGTGGTCACGGTGGGCTGCCAGGAGGCGCTGTACCTGACCCTGCGGGCCCTCCGCGCCACCCCCGAGGACGTGCTGCTCGCGGTGACCCCCTGTTACGTCGGGGTGCACGGGGCGGCGCAGCTGGTCGACATGGAGCTGCTGCCCGTGCGGGACTCCCCGGCGGGCGTCGATCTGGACGACCTGGCGGCCGTGGTGCGGGGGGCACGGGAGTCGGGTCTGCGTCCGCGTGCCCTGTATCTGGTGCCGGACTTCGCCAACCCCACCGGGGTGCGGATGAGCCGGGAGGACCGGTTGCGGACCCTGCGGGCCGCGTCCGAGCTCGGGCTGCTGGTGCTGGAGGACAATCCCTACGGTCTGCTCGGCGACCCCGAGGGGCCGCCGACGATGAAGGCCCTCGACACGGAGCAACGCGTCGTCTACCTCGGATCGTTCGCCAAGACCGGGCTGGCCGGCGCGCGGGTGGGGTACGCGGTCGCCGACCAGCCCCTCACCGGTCCCGGGGGCGGCAGCGGTCTGCTGGCCGACGAGCTGGCGAAGATCAAGAGCATGACGACGGTGAACACCTCGCCGATCGCCCAGGCCGTCATCGCGGGGAAGCTGCTGGAGCACGGGCACAGTCTGCGGGCGGCCAACGTGCGGGAGCGGGAGACGTACCTGGAGAACCTGCGGCTGATGCTGGCGGGGCTTGCCGCACGCTTCGGCGACGGGCAGGTGCCGGGCGTGTCCTGGAACACCCCGAGCGGCGGGTTCTTCCTGCTGCTGACCGTGCCGTTCGCCACGAGCGACGAGCTGCTGGAGCTCAGCGGCGGAAAGCACCGTGTGCTGTGGACGCCGCTGCACCACTTCTGCACGGGCTCCGAGCCCCGCAGCGTGATGCGGCTGTCCTTCAGTCACCTGCTTCCGGCGGAGATCGAGGAAGGGCTGGACCGGCTCGCCCGTTTCGTCCGTGAACAGGCTGCGGTCTCCGGGCCGTGAAGCCGGCCGCGTCATGGGCCGACCGTGCGCGCCGGGAGACATCGACACACCGAGGCTGAGAGGAAAGAAGTGCGCCCAGCACAGCAGTGGCTGAGAGTAGTGAAGCCGTCGGCGAACCCCAGGACGCGCGTCGTCTGCTTCCCGCACGCGGGGGGCGCGGCGAGCTTCTACCAGGCGTGGGGGCCCCTGGCCCCCGACGACGTGGAGCTGCGCGCGGTGCGCTATCCCGGGCGGGAGGACCGGCTGCTCGATCCGCTCGCACAGACGATGGAGGCGCTGGTGGCGCCGGCGGTCGCGGAGTGTTCGGCGCTGCTGGACCGGCCGTTGACGCTGTTCGGGCACAGCATGGGCGCGTCGGTCGCTTTCGAGGTCGCCAGGCGGCTGCAGGAGGTGCACGGCGCCCGGATCACCGGTCTGTTCGTCTCGGGGCGCTCCGGGCCCGGGTGGGAGTCGCTGCCCGAGCAGTCCCTCTCGTCCGCACCCGACGCCGAACTCGTCGAGCACTTGCGTGAGTTGGGCGGTACGGACACGGCCACGTTCGACCACCCCGATCTGCTGGAGCTGATACTGCCCGCCATCCGCGCCGACTACGGCATCGTCGAGCGGTACCAGGCCGGACAGACCGACGGCGTCCTGGACGCGCCCGTCGTCGCGTACTACGGCGACGAGGACCCGGATGTCGACGCCGACTCGGCGGCGGCATGGGCGGCCACCACCCGTGCCTCCTTCACCGCACGGTCCTTCCCCGGCGGGCACTTCTACCTCACCGACCACGGCACCGCCCTCATGCGGGACCTGCTCTCCCGCGTCGGGGTACCCGCTGCCACCTGAACCGACGGTCCGCGAACCCACGGCCCGTTGTCGCACACCGCAACACACCGCAAAGGACACCACTGTGACGAACCCGTTCGAGAACGACAGCGCCCCCTACTTCGTGCTGCGCAACGCCGAGGGGCAGCACTCCCTGTGGCCCGCGTCCGTGGACGTGCCCGAGGGCTGGGAGACGGTCTTCGGTCAGGCCGAGCGCGCGAAGTGCCTGGAGTACGTGGAGACCAACTGGACCGACATGCGCCCCCAGAGCCTGGTCGACGCCATGGCCACCGACTGACCGGCGGCGCAACGCCGTCTCCTCGCCCGGGGCGCCGGCCCCCGGGCCCGGGGCGCCACAGCCCGGCGCCCCTGTCCGTACCGCACACCGCCATGTCGGCCTCGCACCCGGCGCAGTCCCGCGACATTTCTTAGGAGAGCATCACGTGAGTGGGTTTCCGGTCTACGGCGATCTCGGTATCGAGTACGTCGAGCTTTATGTGGACGACCTCGGCGAGAGCACGGCTGCCTGGGTCGAGCAGTACGCGTTCCAGGTGGTGGCCCGTGAGGTGTCCGCCGGAAAGGACCTCAGGAGCGTCGCGCTGGCCCAGGGCGACATCACGCTCGTCCTCACCGAGAGCGGCGCGGAGGACCACCCTCTCAGCGCGTACACCCGGCGGCACGGCAGCGGGGTGGCCGACATCGCCCTGCGGGTCCCCGACGTGAGCAAGGCCTTCGCCGAGGCCACCGGGCGCGGGGCCCGGCCGGTGGCCGCCCCGGCGCCGCACCCGGCGGGCGGGGAGACGGCGACCGTCGGCGGTTTCGGCGACGTCGTGCACACCTTCGTTCCGGAGCACGGCGGCGCGGGTCCGACGCTGCCCTGGGGTCTGGTCGCCGACCCGTCCGCCCTTGCCGTCGCGCGCGCACACACCCAGCCCGTCGGTCTCCTGGAGATCGACCACTTCGCGGTCTGTGTGGACGCGGGCGAGCTGCAGTCGACCGTGGACCACTACTGCCAGGTGCTCGGCTTCGAGGCGATCTTCGAGGAGCACATCGTCATCGGCGCCCAGGCGATGAACTCCAAGGTGGTCCAGAGCTCCTCGGGAACGGTGACCTTCACCGTCATCGAACCCGACACCACCGCGGAACCCGGCCAGATCGACGAGTTCCTCGCCCGGCACGGCGGCGCCGGGGTGCAGCACATCGCGTTCTCCGTGGAGGACGCCGTGCGTTCCGTCGGGGCCCTGGACGCGCGCGGGGTGGACTTCCTGACCACGCCCGGCTCCTACTACGACCTGCTCGGCGAGCGGCTGTCGCCCAAGAACCATCCGATGAAGGACCTGCGCGCCTGGAACCTCCTGGTGGACGAGGACCACGCCGGCCAGCTGTTCCAGATATTCACCCGTTCCTCGCACCCGCGTCGCACCCTCTTCTTCGAGATCATCGAGCGGCTGGGCGCGGAGACCTTCGGCAGCTCCAACATCAAGGCGCTGTACGAGGCGGTCGAGCTGGAGCGGTCCAAGCAGGGTGGTAGCACACAGTGACGGCACCTCCCTCGTACTCCTCCGTGCCCGCCCCGGCGCGGGGGGAGGCCGCCGCACCGGCGCCGTACGAACACGCCTGTCTGCAGGACCTGGAGCGGGCCGCCGCCGCGGTACTGCCTCCCGACGTCTGGGACTTCATCACGGGCGGCAGCGGTACGGAGTCCTCACTGCGCGCCAACCTCGCCTCCTTCGAGCAGATCCACCTGGTGCCGCGCGTCCTGCGGGACGTCGCCGGCTGCACGGCCGCGGCCACGCTGCTGGGCCGGGAGGCGTCCGCGCCGCTGGCCGTCGCCCCGATGGCGTACCACCGGCTCGTCCACCCCGACGGCGAGCCCGCGGTGGCCCGCGCGGCGCGGGACGCCGGGGTGCCCTTCGTCACCGGAACGCTGAGCAGCTATCCGCTGGAGGAGATCGCGGCCCAGGGCGGCCGGCTGTGGCTGCAGCTGTACTGGCTCAACGACGAGGCCCGCCTGTTCGATCTCGTGGACCGGGCCGAGGCGGCGGGCTGCGAGGCGCTGATGCTGACCGTGGACCTGCCGTGGATGGGCCGCCGGCTGCGCGACGTGCGCAACCGGTTCTCGCTGCCCCTGGACGTCCAGGCGGCGCACCTCGCCGAAGGCGCGGGGTCGCTGGCCCACGCCTCGGGGTCCCGGACGTCCGCGGTAGCGGAGCACACCAAGTCGTTCATGACGGCCTCGCTCTCCTGGGAGCACGTCGAACGTCTCCGGGAGCGCACCGGTCTCCGGTTGATCCTCAAGGGCGTCCTGGACCCCGCCGACGCACAGCAGGCGGCGGACCGGGGGGTCGACGCGATCGTCGTCTCCAACCACGGGGGGCGGCAGCTCGACGGCGCGGTGCCGCCGATGGCGGTGCTGCCGGAGATCCGGGACGTCGTGGACGGCCGCTGCGAGATCCTGGTCGACGGCGGGGTGCGCACCGGCAGCGACATCGTCAAGGCCGTGGCGCTCGGCGCCTCCGGTGTGCTCGTCGGACGTCCCGTGTTCTGGGGGCTCGCCACGGGTGGTCAGGCGGGGGTCGAGGGCGTCCTGCGCATGCTGGCCGAGGAGCTGCGGGACTCGCTCGGGCTGGCCGGCTGCGCGTCGGTCGAGGCCGCGCGTGCTCTGCGCGTGGTCACCTCCACGGCCTTGCGGACAGTGTCCGTGCCTCGCCGGTAGCACCTGCGGCAAGCCCCCGCTCCCACCCCCCCCATCCGACGCTCCGAGCGCCGCCAGTCTGAGGACCACTCCATGGATTTTGCGCTCCCGTTCCCCTCCGACCATCCGCTCTCCAACAGCTCGGCCCATGCCACCACGAAGGGCGTGCCGGCGCCGCTGCATCTGCTGCGCCGGCCGGCCACCACCGAGGGTTTCGTCCTGGACACCTCGGCGCCCGAGGAGCAGCGCTTCGTCCTGTCCACGGAACTGCCGGACGACCACGACCTGTTCACCGACGGGCCGGGGATCTTCCACGACGTGCTCTTCCCGGTGGAAACGATGCATCAGGCGGCGCACTTCGTCGCTCAGCAGTACTTCCGGGTGCCCGCCCACCGGCCCAGAGCGATTGCCTCCACCAGCACCGACATCCTCGACCTCACCCCGTGGCGCCGTACCGGGCGGGCCGCCCATCTGGCCATGGATCTCACTCTCACACCGAGTGACGTGGTCAACGGCATCCCACGCTCTCTGGAGTCGGTGGCCAAGGTGACCATCGGCGGCATGACCTGCGGGCTGAATCGGACCCGGCTGGTGTTCGTCATGCTGCGGACCCTCCAGAGTCACCGCGCACGGGGCAGGCGCGAAAGCCTGAACGAGACCTGCCCGACCACACCCGCCGCCGGGGGCCGGTCCCTGCCCCCGGCCCACGTCGGCCGCGACGACCCGCGCAATGTGCTGGTCGGGCCGCCGCTTCGGGTATTGGAGGGGAAGTACATTCTGCCGGTCGATCCGGCCCCGGGGCACGAGGTCTTCCACTCGCCGTCCGGAGGGCCCATTCCGGGGTCGCTGTTCCTCGAAGCGTCCCGGCAGGCGTCCGTACTGGTGGCCTCGGAACTGCACGGCTTCGAACCCGGCCACGCCGTCATGACGCACTGGCGGACCTCCTACCGCGGCCTTGGGGACACCAACCTGCCGCTGACCTGCACCGTCTCCTCTCGCCGCCCCAGCCGGGACACCGCCGGCCGTCCTGTTGCCCGGATGCGGGCCATCTTCAGCCAGGGCAGCCGGGTCGTGGCCAGCACCTCCGTATCGCTCCTGCAGGACTGCTGACCCGCTGCGGCCGGTGTGCTCAGGCACGTGCCGGGACGCCGGACCTCGACGGCGTGAAGTCACCCGGAGCGACCGGGAGTACGTCCGGCGGCTCCGGGAACGGGCCGCCCACGAACCGTCCGTTTTCCCCAACCGCTTTACTGAGGACCCATCTGATGCGTTTCCGGATCCTGGGGCCGGTCTCCGTGTCCCCCCGCACGCCATCCGCCGCGAAACCTCGCGCGCTGCTGGCCACCCTCCTGGTGCGAGCCGGGGAGGTCATCTCCGCGAGCAGCCTGATCGACGAACTCTGGGGGACCGAACCGCCCCGTACCGCGACCACCACCCTTCAGGTCTACGTGTCGCAACTGCGCAAGCTCCTGGCCGAGGCCGAATCCCCTCAGCAGGCGTCCGAAGGGCTCCTTCTCACCCGCTCGCCGGGCTATCTGCTGCGCGTGCCCGAGGGGGACTTCGACCTGGCGCGCTTCGAGGCGCTGAACGCGGCGGGCCGTGGCTTCTACGAGAAGGGCGAGTACGCCAACGCGTCCGAACTGCTGCACGACGCCTTGGAGGTGTGGACCGGGCCGGCGCTCTCCGGGGTGCCGCACGGTGTACGTCTGGAGAGCTCTGCCATCCGACTGGACGAGTTACGGATGGAGACCCTGGAGCAGCGCATCATGGCGGATCTGCGGCTGGGTCGGCACAAGTCGCTCGCCGGGGAGTTGATGGCCCTGGCCACCGAGCACCCTCTGCGGGAGTCGTTGCACGGGCATCTCATGGTGGTGCTGTACCGCACCGGCCGCCAGTCGGACGCTCTGCGCGTCTACGGCAGACTGCGGCGCTCGCTGGTCGAGGACCTCGGCGTGGAACCCGGGCGCGGGGTCAGGCGTTTACAGGAACGGATCCTGCGCTCGGACCCGTCCCTGGACTGGAAACCGCTCGCACCGGGCGGTTCCGCCGTCGCCCCGTCCACTGTGCCGCTGCGGGAACTGCCCGCCGGGGCGGCGGGGTTCGTCGGCCGCCACGAGGTGACCGCCGCGGCCGAACGCATGCTGCGCGGCGAGGCCGGAGAGCATCCGGTGCAGCTGCTGACCGTGGCCGGGCATGCCGGTGTGGGCAAGACGGCACTGGCGACGCATCTGACCAGGCAGGTGGCGGACGCGTTCCCCGACGGGCAGGTGATGCTCCGGCTGCGTGGGGCTCTCGACCGGCATCTGACCACCGAGGAGGCGGCGGCGGCGCTGCTGCGGTTGCTCGGTGCGCAGGAGGACCAGAGCCCGGCGGGTCCGCTTCCCGCCGACCGCGGACGGCTCACCGCGTCCTTGCGGGAAGCGGTGCGGGGCAGGCGACTGCTGCTGGTCTTCGACGACGCCGGTTCCGAGTCCCAGGTCCGGCCGCTGCTGTCAGCGGTCGGCGACTGTTCGGTCATCATCACCAGCCGCAGGACGCTGTCGGCCCTGGACGGTGCCAGACACCTCGTCCTGGAGCCTCTGCTGCCGGACGAGGCGATGGAGATGCTCCACGCCAACGGGGGCAAGCCGATGGCGGCCGACCCGGTGGCCACCGCTGAGATCGCCGGGCTCTGCGGCTATCTGCCCCTGGCCCTGCGGGTCGCGTCCGCTCTGCTGGTCGCCCGTCCGCACACCACCGCCGCGGGCCTGGCGGCCCGGCTGCGGGACGAGCGTACCCGGCTGCAGCGGCTGCACGAGGGCGACCTGGACCTGAGGGCGTGCCTGATGACGGTCTATCTGGAGGCGAGACCGGAGCAGCAGCGGGCCTTCCGGCTGCTGGGGCTGTCGCCCGCGCCCGACTTCGCGCTGTGGACGGCGGCAGCGCTCCTCGGCGTGTCCCTGCCCGTCGCCGAGGAGCTGGTGGAGGGTCTGGTCCGCGCGCAGCTGCTGGAGGCCAGGCCGCAGCCTGAGGGACGTCAGGTCCGCTACGGCTTCCATGAGCTGTTGCGGGTGCTGTCCGTACAACTGCGCCAGGAGGAGAGCGAGGAGTCGCTGCAGGAGGCCACGAAGCGCCTGTGCGGTGCCTTCCTGACGCTGTCGCGGCGGGCCGACGCGCTGCTCGCACCCGGGCGGATCCCGCGGACCGGGGAGATGTCGCCGGAGCTTTCGGCGTACGTGGAGGATCCGGCACTGGACCGGTACTCGTCGCTCGCCTGGTTCCGGGAGGAGGCGGCGGGGCTGGTGGCGTCGGTGCGCCTGGCGCACGAGGCCGGGCTGGGGGCCTTCGTGTGGGAGCTGGCGAGCAGTGCCGCCGGGTACTTCCACACGTGTGCGGCCTGGGAGGAGTGGGAGGAGACCCATCGGCGCGCGCTGGACGCGGCACGCCGGGCGGGCTCGCCGACGGCCTCGGCGGCAGTGCTCCGTTCGCTGGGTGATCTCGCCTGGCAGCGCAGTGAGGCGGACCTGGCGCTCGGCCGGTACGACGAGGCCCGGCGGCTGTTCAGTCTGGTGGGCGACCAGCTCGGTGCCGCACGCTGCACGATCGGGGAGGCCGACGTGCTGCTGGGCCAGGGTCATCTGCCGACCGCTGCCAGGAGATACGGCAGAGCGCTGGCGATCTGCTCGGCCGGCCACGACCTGCGGGGGGTCGTGGCCGCGCTGAACGGACTGGCGATGGTGGACCTGAGTCAGGGGCTGGTCGAGGACGCCTTGCGGCAGCTCGCGGAGTGCGGGCGGACGGCTCAGCTGCTCGGTGACCACCGCTGGGCGGAGTACGCGCGCCGCGCGGCGGCACGGATCACCGCCGCCCAGGACCGGGGGGCGGCCGTGGAGGTGGGTCCGGGCATGTGGCTGCTGGCTCCGAGCCGGCTTTCGTTCGCCCCGGCCGCCGCGGAACACGCCGTCGGTGTCCCGGCCCAGCGGCTCCCTCAGCGGCTCTGATCCCGGGCCGGCCGTGCGGCGGGGCAGGTTCCCCGTCGCACGGCCCGCGCCCTTCGCTCAGCCGGCCCGGACCGCCCGGCGTCCACCGAGGCGGGCACGCAGCAGGGAGAGGACCAGCCAGCGGCGCATCGCACCCACGTGTTCCGGGGAGCCGTGGACATCGTCGAACACCTTGAACCGGGCCTGCGGCAGCAGCAGGGCGAGCCGACGGTGTTCGGCCTGCGGGATGATCTCGTCGCGCGAGCTGGCCACGTAGGCGACGGCGATGTCCAGCGAACCGAGCCGGGGCGGCGTGAGCGGGAACTGGGCCAGTACACCGCGCAGTTCGTCGTCGTCCTCGGTGCGGGTGAGGCGGCGCAGTGTCTCCACGGTGATCCCTGGGACCTTGGGCCACCAGGCAGGGTCGGTGAAGAAGTCGGAGACGGGGGCTCCGACCGTGTGGACGCTGCGGATGCGGGCGTCTTCGGCGGCGGCTGCCAGGGCGAGGTGTCCGCTGAAGCTGAGGGCGAGCATCGCCGTCTCCGTGACCCGTGCCCGGCCCGCCAGCTGGTCGAGCAGATGGGGCAGCAGACGCCAGGAGTCGGCCCGGTACGCGAGGGTGTTCTCGCCGACCCCGGGCATCTCCGTGGCCACGGCCGCGAAGCCCAGCCGGGCGAAGAGCGGGAGCAGCGGTGCCCACTGCTCCTTGACGCTGACGATGCCTCCCATGATCAGGAGCAGGGGTCGCGGCCGGTCGGCGGACAGTCCGGCCGCCCAAGCGGCCATGGTGCCGTCCGGGTGGTCGAACTCCAGCCGCTCGATGCCGGCCCGGCCGCTGCGCCGCCAGGTGTCGAAGGCCTCGACGCAACGGTCCTGGGCCAGCTGCCGGTCCTCGTCGCCGTGGTGGGGGAAACGCGCGAGCGCGTAGTGGCGGCAGGCGTCGAGCGGGTGGCCTCCTTGCCTCAGTGCGTCCCCCTCGGCGGTCCACACCTGCGCCCAGGAGTGGGGGTCGCCGGGGCGGTCGCCGCTGATCCGGGACAGTACGGCCTGGACGTGCTGCTCCGTCAGGCCTTGGCTGCGTCCGTGCAGCCGGGCGAACTCCTTGAGTTCTGCCAGATGGTCCATTGCGTCCGTCTCCGAGTGGGCGGGTGTCGGGCGGGTCCGGTGGACGGGGCCGTGCCGGGTGCGGGGCACTTCGGTACGGCGTCCGTCACGACGATGGTCCGGTGGGCTCAGGCCGTCCCTGCGGTGGTCGTCCCGTCCGGTACCCGGAGCTCGGCCTGCCCTCCGGTGCCAGGACTGGCGGGGCCGTCGTCGAAGGACTCCATGGTCTGTTTGAGATCGGCGAGGACATCGGCGGCGGCTCCGCCGTCGATGACCCGGTGGTCGAAGGTGAGGCCCAGTCGCATCAGCGGGGCTGCCGTGATCAGGCCGTCGCGGACGACGGGTCGGTCGACCACCTGTCCGGCGTTGAGCGTCACCGCAGTGCCGCCGCCGGCGTGAAAGCCGTCGACAGGGCGGTGCCCGAGCGAGCTGACCGCGACCGTGCCCAGCACGGCGGGGCGGCGTCGCGGGTTGCGCAGTGCGGTGGCGAACGCCGTCCGGCCCAGCGGGACCGGCAGCCGGTCCAGCATCCGTACGCCGCGGAATTCGGGGAGACCGCTTGCGGCCGGGCTCCGGTAGCGGTCGATCCGCGCCTGGATGGTGGCCAGGTCGGCGCACTCCAGACCGGGCAGCAGGGCGGAGAGTACGGTGCGTTCGCCGTCCGCGGTGCGGTCGAGCGCGAGTTTCGCGGTGACGCCGGTGAAGCGGACCGTCCGAGGAGCGCGCAGACCGGGCCAGCCCGGGGCCATGACGGCGTTCGCCTCGGGGTGGCGTTCCAGCACTCGGCCGGCGGCGTGCAGCAGGTAGGCGACCACCGAGAAGCGCCGCCCCGATTCCCGGGCCCCGGCGCGGTGGTGCTGGATGCGAGTCATGTCGATCTCGGTGTCCAGGTGCACCAGGCGCTGCCGGGCGGCGTACTCCAGGAAGTACAGGGTGTGCCGTCGACGGCGCTCGGGGTGCGGGGCGGCCGTCACGGGGCGACCGCCATCTCGTAGATCGCGTTCAGGCTGCGGGCCTCCAGCACTCGCCCCACCACCAGTTTCCGGCCGGTGCTGCGCTCGAGGGCGGTGACCAGCTTGAGCATGTAGAGGGAGTCCCACTCGGGGAGCCGGTCGAGGTCGGCCGCCAGGTCCTCGTCCGCCAGGGGGATGCCCAGTTCCTCACGGACCAGGCAGGCGAACTCATCGATGGTCTGCATCAGTGTCTTCCAATCAGCGACGGGGTGTCAGATCTTTTCGAGGGCGAAGCCCGCCTTGATCCACTTACTGGACTCCACGGCCACCGCGAGTGCCTTCTCGCCGCTGGACATCTGTCCCAGCAGTTGCTCCAACTGGAGAAAGGGCAGCGCGTTGCCGTTGTTGCCGGTGTCGGCGACGCAGGACACCTCCACCGCGCCGGGCACATCGAGTTCCTCGTGGATGCGGCGGGTCATCCGGCCCGAGAGCTGGGGCGGCAACAGATAGCCGAGATCCTCGGGGGACCAGTCGAGGTCGCCGAGCATCTCCCAGAGGATCTCCACCGCCATCACGGGGACGAACTCCTCGATGGCCTTGTAGTCCTCCTTGACCGCCTGCCGGTCCTCGTACCGGTCGGCGAGGCCGAACCAGTCGATGACCTGGCCGGGCTCCCGCCCGAGGCCGGTGAACCGGTTGAGCACACGGCGCAGGGCCACCGCCTCCGCCGCGGGTTCGGCGGTGAGCACCGCGGCCCCGGCACCGTCGCCGAAGAGGACGAAGTTGACCAGGTCGCTGGGGGCGGCGTCGGCGAGGTCCCGGTTCAGGTCGAGGTGCTTGCTGCAGACGTCGCCGCCGATGACCAGGCCGGCCCGGTGCCCATCACCGGCGATCAGCGTCCGGCCGAGTCCGATCGCCTGCACGGCACCGGCACAGCCGGACTGGAGCTGGTAGGTGGGTACCTGGTCGAGACCGAGCTGGTCGGCGACGTGGTTGACGGTGGCGGGCATCAGGTTGTCCGGGGTGGCGGTGGCGAGCACCAGGAAGTCGATGTCCGCCGGGTCGACCCCGGAGGCGCCGAGCGCCCGCGCACCGGCCTGGGCGCACAGGTCGGCCAGTGACCAGCGCACCGTCCCGGTCCCGAGGTCCCGGGCGAAGTGGCGGGTGCGGGTGCCGATGAAGTGGTCGATCCACTCCGCGTTGATCTTCAGCGCCTTGGCGAGAGTGGCGTTGTCGATCGGGTCGCCGGGCAGGGCGGTGCCGACCGAGGCGACGTACACCTCGGCGGGATCGCGGTCGGGCGGTGACTGCATGGTGGGGTCCTTTCGACGGGACGGGTTCAGGCGGCGGCGGAGCGTCGTTCGCGCACGAAACCGATCAGGTCTCCGATCGAGGAGAGCCGGGGCAGTAGGTCCTCCAGGCTCAGCGGTTCGAGGTCGGGCAACCGCTCCTCGATCTCGTTCTTGAGCTCCAGCACCATCACCGAGTCGAAGCCGAGGTCCTCGTAGAGCTTCGACCGCGGGTCGACCGCATCGGCCGCGTACCTGCCCACCCGGGCGACGGCGTCCAGCACGGTTTCGGCCACCGGGTCAGCTGCGTGCCGGCGGTCCGGGGAGAGCGCCACGGGCTGCGACGCGTCCGCGATCGGGATGCCTGGCCGCACGCCGTCCTGTCGCACGGTCCGGACGGGCGGTGCGGCGGGGGCCGGCCCGCGGGCCCAGAACCGGTGATCGTCCGCGAAGGCGTACGGAGTCAGGCGGTGGGCCACCCGGTGCTGACCGGCGTAGGCGGCGTCCCAGGCGATGTGCGCTCCGCCGCGGAAGAGTGCGGCGACCGCCTCGGCAAGCTCCCGGCCGCCGGCCTGTTCGCCTGGGACCGGGTGGACGCTGCGGACCTCGGCCTGCTGGGTGGCTGTGAGCAGTCGGCGCGCCATGGGAGCGAGCACCGGCCGCGGGCCGATCTCCAGGAGGTGGGTCGGTGCCTCGTCCAGCAGCTGCCGTGCGGCGTCGGCGAAGAGCACCGGGGCTCTGACGTGCTCCACCCAGTACGCGGCGTCCATCGGCTCGTCCCGCAGCAGCCTGCCGCGCAGCGTGGAGTGGACCGGCACGGCGGGAACGGTGCCTCCGGTCTGCTCCGCCACCGCCGCGAAACGCTCCAGCATGGAGTCCATCAGCGGCGAGTGGAACGCGTGCGAGACCTCCAGGCGGCGGGATCTCACTCCCGCACGGGTCAGCTCCTCCTCGATCCTTGCCAGTGCTGTCAGAGGGCCGGAGAGCACGGTGGACGTCGGCCCGTTGACCGCGGCGATCCCGAGCAGCGGCTCCGCGTCGATGTGCTCCGCCAGTGCGGCGGCGTCGGCCCGGACGGCCAGCATCCCACCGCCGTCCGGAAGTTCCTGCATCAGCTTTCCGCGAGCGGCGATCAGCCGGGCCGCCTCCTCCAGCGGGAGCGCCTCGGCGATCACCGCAGCCGCGTACTCTCCGACGCTGTGCCCGAGCATCAGCGCGGGGCGCACCCCGAGTTCGACGAAGGTGGCTGCCAGTGCGTAGCCGACGGCGAACAGGGCGGGCTGCGCCCAGCCGGTGCGGTGCACCGCCGGGTCCGCGGAGAGCAGCATGTCGCGCACCGAACCGCTGGTGTGCGGGAGCAGCGCCTTGTCGGCTCGGTCGAGGAACCGCCGGAAGAGCGGGGCGTCGCGGTAGAGCCCGGCAGTCATACCCGGGTACTGGGAGCCCTGGCCGGTGAAGAGCAGCGCGGGCCGGACCGGTCGGGCGGACTCGCCGGCGAGGTCCGCCAGGTGCTCCTCGTCCTCGGCGGCCCGGCGCAGCACGGTCGTCAGGTCGCCGACGCTGTCGGCCGTCGCGGCGAACCGGACCCGGTGTCCGGAGTTGAGCCGGTTGCTGTTCCAGCCCACCACGCCGGCCGGCACCACCCGGTGGCGCTGCAGGGCGTCGGCCTGTGCCACCAGGTTGCGGCGCAACGCCTTGGCCGTGGGTGCGGTCACGGTGAAGACCGCGGTTCCTATTCCGGTGGCCCTGCCGGTTTCGCCGTTTCTCGGCCGTGCGGCGTGCGCGGGCACGGACTCCAGCACCGCATGGGCGTTGGTGCCGCCCATTCCGAAGCTGCTGAGGCCTGCGACGGTGGCTCCGCTTGCCAGCCGCAAGGGCGCCTTGAGCAGCCGCAGGCCGTGCTGGGAGAGCTTGAGCGCCGGATTCTCCCGGGCTGCGAACCGGCTGGGCGGTACCACGCGGTGGTGCAGGGAAAGGGCGACCTTGATGAGCCCGGCGACCCCGGCGGCGCCTTCGGTGTGTCCGAGGTTTCCCTTGACCGAGCCCAGTGCCATGGGCTTGCCGGTCCGCGAGGCGTGCAGGCCGCCGAGCGCCTTGACCTCGATCATGTCGCCCAGCACGGTGCCGGTGCCGTGGCCTTCGGTGAACGTCACGTCGGACGGTTCCACCTCGGCCCGCCGGTAGGCCGCGGCCAGCACCTCCTGCTGGGACCAGCGGTTGGGTGCGACGATGCCGTTGCTGCGCCCGTCCTGGTTGACGGCCGTCCCGCGGATGACCGCGTAGACGGGCTGCCCGTCGGCGATCGCGTCCTCCAGCCGGCGCAGGACCACCGCGCCGACGCCCTCGCCGCGGCCGATGCCGTTCGCGTCGCTGCTGAAGGGCTTGCACCGGCCGTCGGGGGCGGAGAGCCCTGCCTGGGTGTAGAAGATGCCCAGGGCCGGAGTGAGGGCCACGTTCACACCGGCCGCGATGGCGGTGTCGCACTCCCCCGCCAGCAGGGCGTTGCAGGCCAGGTGGACGGCGACCAGCGAGGAGGAGCAGGCGGTGTCCACCGCCAGGCTCGGCCCCTTGAGGTCGAGGTGGTAGGAGATCCGGTTCGCGGTCATGCAGTAGCCGTTGCCGGAGCCGACGTGCGCGGTGACCCGTGCGTAGTCGGTGAGATGGAGGTGCGCCCACTCGTTGCCCATGACGCCGACGAAGACCCCGGTGGCGCTTCCGGCCAGGCTCCGCGGCGCGACACCGGCGTCCTCGACCGCGCGCCAGGCGCACTGCAGCAGCAGCCGCTGCTGCGGGTCCATGGCGGCGGCCTCGCGTGGCGAGATCGCGAAGAACTCGTGGTCGAAGGCGTCCGCGTCGGTGATGAAGCCGCCCTGGGCGGTGTTGGAGCGCCCTTCGGCCCCCGCGGCCGAGTAGAACTCGTCCGCGTTCCACCGCTGTTCGGGTACGGGTCCGACGCCGTCGCCGGACCGCATCAGCAGGTCCCAGTACGCGGCGGGGTCCGGGGCTCCGGGGAAGCGGCAGTCGATGCCGACCAGGGCAACCGGCTGCATCACGCCTCTCCCACGGTGGCGCGCAGCTCCTCCACCAGGTATCTGGCGAGCGCGTCGATCGTCGGGTAGTCCCAGGCCACTGTGGGCTCCAGGACGAGGTCGAAGTCCTCCTCGATGTCGCCGCACAGGCTCAGGGCGGCGACCGAGTCCAGGCCGTATTCGGCCAGCGGCACGGTGGACGCGATCTCTCCGGCCGGTCGCTTCAGGTAGAGGGAGATCCGGTGGGCGATCCATTCGCTCAGCGTCTCGACGGTGTGCTCATGGAGGGTGTCAGGGCGGCCGGTGGGGACAGTCATGGCGTACTCCTCGCTGCGTTGGTGCGTCTGGCCGCCGGCTGATCAGCCGGCGAGTGGTGTGTCGTACACGTCTCGGTGTTCGCGGAGGTGCCGCAGCACTTCCCGTGGCTCTGCTCCGGGCGGCCGACGGGCAGGTCGCTCATGTGCTGTCCGATGCGCTGGGCAAGGCGGGGCTCCGCGCGACATCGCGGCGGAGCACTGATCTCGGGTCCGTGCGAGGGTGCCGGCCCGGGTGGCGGCGGGCCCTGGAGCGCGCGCGAAGGCGCTGCCGCTGACGGGCGGACTTGCCATGTCAGCTCACCGGTTCCAGGCCCGGGGATCCGATGAGCTCGCGTACTCCCGGATCGAGTACGGCGTGCAGTGGGGTGATGGCGCCGTCCAGGAAGAGCTTGCGCATCAGGGTCCGCTGGATCTTGCCGCTGGTCGTCCTGCGGACGACGCCCGGGCGTACCAGCAGCACGTTGCCCGCGGGCACGGCGAACTCGCGGCTGATCAGCTCCTGCACTCGGGAGGCGGCGCTGATGAGGTTCTCGCCTGCGAGGGCGTTCGGGTGGACCTCGTGGATCGCCACCAGTCGTTCCTGGTCGGTGTCGACGGAGAAGACGGCTCCGGGCCCGAAGGCCGGGTCCAGTGCGCGCACCGCGCCCTCCACGTCGGAGGGGTAGATGTTGCGCCCGTTGATCAGGACCACTTCCTTCAGACGGCCCGTCACGAACAGCTCGCCGTGCTCCATCGCCCCCAGGTCGCCGGTCCTCAGCCAGGGCCCGAGTTCCTCCGCACCGGCGATCCTGGCGCCGAAGGTCTCGGCGTTGACCTCGGGTCTCCTCCAGTAGCCGGCGGACACACTGGCGCCGCGCACCCAGATCTCGCCGACCCCGCCCTCGGGGCGCTCCTCGCGGGTCTTCGGGTCGATGATGCGTACCTCGAAGTCCTCTGCACTCACCACGCCGCTCGACGCCAGGGTCTGAGTCGGTGCCTGGAGGAACGGCCCTTCCAGCCGGCCCGCTTCCAGCCCGGCGGTGTCCACTTCGCGCAGCACCGCCGTCCGGCCGGGCCGCTTGCCGGAGACCAGCAGCGTGGTCTCGGCCATGCCGTAGCAAGGGAAGACGCTGTCGGCGGAGAACCCGTACGGTGCGAACCGCTCGGCGAACGCCCGCAGGGTGTCGGCCCGGACGGGCTCCGAGCCGTTGCAGGCGACCCGCCAGCTGGACAGGTCGATGCCTCCGAGACGCGTGTCGGGCACTCGCCGGACACACATGTCATAGGCGAAGTTGGGGGCGGCGGAGAGGGTCACCCGGTGCTCGCTCACCAGTTCCAGCCAGCGCACGGGCCGACGGAGAAAGGAGGTGGGTGACATCAGCACGGCCCTGGAGCCCAGCCAGAGAGGCAGCAGTACGTGCCCGATCAGGCCCATGTCGTGGAAGAAGGGCAGCCAGCCGCCGAGGACCGTGTCCGCGTCGCTGCCGGTGGAGCGCTGGATGGCGGCCTCGTTGGCCAGGAGGTTCCGGTGCGAGACCATCACCCCCTTGGGCTCGCTCGTCGACCCGGAGGTGTACTGGAGGAACGCCAGGTCGTCGGGGTTCAGCTTCGGGTCGACCCAGGCGGCCGGGTCGCCGGTGAAGGCGTCCGTCGCGAGGCAGCGCACATCGGAGAAGCCCTCCTGCGCCAGCCATGCGTCCATGTCCGGCGCGTGCTTCCCGACGGTCAGCACCGCACCGACCTGGGCGTCCCGGACGATTGCGGACACTCGGTGGAAGCCCTGGCCCTGCTCGGTGGGCAGTGGCGCCGGCACGGCCACCACGCCCGCGTACAGGCACCCCACGAACGCCTTGACGAAGTCCAGCCCCGACGGGTACAGCAGCAGGACCCGGCGACCGCTCATCCCCCGGTCCTGCAGCCACGCGGCGAGTCCCTTCGCCGCGCGGTCGAGGCCGGCGTAGGAGAGCCGCTCCGTTTCCGGCCCTCCTACCCCGTACTCCAGGAACAGGTAGGCGTCCGCGTCCTCACGTTGTTCCCCTCGCGCGAGCACCAACTCCGCAAACGATCGGAAGTCCGCCATCATCAATCTCCTCGTTCGGCCGACACAACCGGACTGATCCTTCGGTCGGGCACTAAAGCCGTCGTTGAAGCCGCCGGCGTGGACCCCGGGTGCACTGACGTCGCCCGCGGTCGTTGGCCGACCCCACGTACCTGGAATTCACCGCGTAGGAGGCGGCTCGTCCAGCGATACGGCGGCCCGCTCCGGTGTGGGGCGGGCGGCAGGGCGGCTCGCGGTGACCACGCCGCCCCTCAGGCCGAGGTCGGCCCGTGCCCGTACCCGGCCCCGGGCCGCACGGAGCACCGGTGGTCTTCCTCGCCTTTCCGATGCCACCGCCGCCCCTTCAGTCCGCGTCCATGGCGAAGTCCGCGGCCAGGTGAACGTGGCTCGGCACCTCGGGCAGGACGCCCAGGCCGTGCCGGAACGTCATCTCGCCGGACTCGCTCTCACCCGTCGTCGTGAAGCCCAGCGACGGATAGAGGTCCCTCACCTTGCGGTTCTTGGCGCTGGGCCGGTAGCGGGCGTGGACGGCAGGCGCCCCGGCCTCGCGGGCACGTCCCAGCACGGCCGCCAGAGCAGCCTGCTCGATGCCCCGGGCGAAGACCCGGCAGCTGAGCAGCGCGTTGTCGATGTGCCACCCGTCCTCGGCGATCCGCATCAGCACCAGGCCCACCAGCCCGTTGTCGCCGAAGCGGTCGGTGGTGCGCACGGCGAGCACCCGATGTGCGACGGAGTCCAGCCGGGACCGGATGTCGGCTGCCTGCAGCCGCTCGGTGGTGAGGTTGAACTGGTTGGTGCGCAGGGTGATCTGGGCGGCCCTGGCCACCTCGTGGTCCCGCACCGGGGAGAGGTCGACGCGCACGTCGAGCTGGGCCAGATAGTGCTCCATCGAGCCCACGCTCTCCAGCAGGTCCTGGCGCGCCGCCTCGGCCCCGTACTGGGCCGCGCGGGTTCGGTCCTCCGCGGTCAGCTCGGCGACGTCGAACCAGCCGTCCGCGAGCAGTCGCTCCACGTGCAGGGCCGGTTCCTCGTCCAGCCGTACGACCGCCACCTGGGGCAGGTTGCTCGCCACCAGCCCGCACTCGAAGGGGGAGTCGTCGGCGAAGACGAAGCTGTCGACACCCAGGTTGAGCTTCCCGGCGATGTCCAGCAGATTGCCGTCCTTGGGCTGCCAGTTGGCGTTCACCCGGACGAAGTCGCCCTCCCGGAGCACCATGTCGGGGTGGTGGCGGAGCACTTCGAGCACTGGTTCCCGGTCGTTCTTGCTGGCCACGGCCAGCAGCACGCCCTGGGAACCGAGCTGCGCCACCACCCGCTGGAACCGGCCGAACGCCTCTCCCCGGTACGTGGTGGCCGCGACGATGCCTTCGGGTCCGTCGTCGCCCAGGATGCCGTCCCACAGGGTGTTGTCGAGGTCCACCACCAGTACCTTCTTGGCTCGCCCGCGCAGGCCGCGGGCCAGGTGACCGACCTCGCGGGCGTACGCCGCGAGCAGTTCCTCGCCGAGGTGGGCCTTGGCGTATGCGGCCAACCGGGGCTCGTTCACCGGGCCGCCCGAGGCGATCAGTG
The DNA here is from genome assembly GCF_010550605.1 of Streptomyces sp. SID9727. Taxonomy (GTDB): domain Bacteria; phylum Actinomycetota; class Actinomycetes; order Streptomycetales; family Streptomycetaceae; genus Streptomyces. The sequence goes on along the minus strand of NZ_JAAGNI010000261.1, from coordinate 108,356 downwards.
GGTCCAGGTCGATCACCCGCACCCGCTCATGGGCGGCGGCGATGCCCAGCAGACCGGCGTTGAACTCCCGCCACGCGATCCCGATGCGGGCCCGGGACCGGGCGTCGACCAGCTGACGGGTGTGGGTGGAGAGCAGCGGCAGGGTGTTGAGCACCAGGGTTCCGGTGCCGTACTCGACGTAGCGGGCGGCCAGCGATTCCAGCAGGCGCGACTTGGCCGAGAGGGCCTGTTCCAGGTCCTCCACCCGCCAGGGGTGCGGCAGTTCGTCGAAGACCACTTGGGCGTCCAGAACGCACAGGGCGAGGTCTGTGCCCGTGGCGTACACATCGCTGCCGGTGTCCTGGAGTTCGCGCAGCCAGGAGTCGTAGTCGCCGGAGTGCACCTTCGGTACGAAGCCGTGGCGGGCGAGTTCGGCGGTGAGCGGCGCGACGAGGGCGCCCAGGGTGGAGTGCCCGGTCACCGCCACGGCGACCGCCTCCAGCCCCTCGCAGGCGTCCAGCACCTGTGCGGGGTCCAGCCGGGACAGCAGCTGGCCGGCCCGAACCAGGTCGCCCCCGGGTGCTCCGGGCGCTGTCGCCAGTTCGGCCAACAGCCCGGGCACCTGCCGGAACTCCTGTGCCAACCGCCCCTCGTCGTACAGGGCGCGCAGTCTGTCCAGCGGCCCGGTGCGTTCTTCGGTGACGGTGTTCACAACCGCGCTCACAGCCTCTCCTTCGCCGAGCCCGACGGACACGCCAAGCCTGCGGGACGCCACTTAAGCCTTCCTTGCGTGTGCCCGGCCCGGCCCGGCGCCGGGCTCTGTGCCGTGCTCAGGAGGGCAGGGCATCGGCGTGAGCCGCCTCGTCGGCGTACCGGCTGGTCACGCCGGCGAGTTCCCGCAGGAAGGAGTGCTCGTGGGCCCGAATGAAGAAGTGCCCTCCGGGCATGGTCCGCACCTCGCAGCCGTGTCCGGCATGTTCCCTCCAGGCCAGCAGCTGCGGCAGGGACACCAGCTGGTCCTGGACACCGACGAACAGGTGCATCGGCACCCGCACGGGCTCGGTGCCGGTCCCGCCGGAGGTGGTGCACAGCAGCAGGTCGTCACGGGCGATGGGCATCAGCGCGGCAAGGAAGTCGGGGTGCTTCAGGATGGCCTTCGGAATGCCTCCCAACCGGGCGAGTTCAGCGGCCAGTTCCTCATCGCTCGCGCCCGGCTCGGCGATCGATGGCGCGGGCAGGTGTGGGGCCCGGTAGGAGCTCAGCACCAGAGCGAGCGGGAGCGGGGCACCGCGCTGCTGGCGGCGGCGAGCAAGCGCATGGGCGATCAGCGCGCCCATGCTGTGACCGTAGAACACGTGCGGGTGCTCCAGCTCGCTGTCGAGCTGCTCGTCCAGGTCGGCGACCAGGTCCCGCATGTCGCGGAAGCGGGGCTCGTTCATCCGCCCCTCGCGGCCGGGCAGGTGCACGGGCACCACCCGCACCCCCGCGCCCCGGGCGTCGAGGCCGCGCTGCCAGTTCCGGTACGCCGACGCGCCGCCGCCCGCGTACGGGAAGCAGAGCAGCCGCAGCCCGGCCCCCTCGTCCGGTCCGGACAGGGATGTCTGGGACAGGTAACGCGTCATACCGTTCCGCCTGGGGCTCGTCCGATGTCGGGACACCCCCCGGGGCCGGCCCCGGAAGGCGTGCCGCAAGGGTGGGGTCTCCCGCTAAAAAACAGCCAAATCGGAGGCGGCCGAGTCCGGCGCGGGGTCGTCGCGGAGGGGCGACCGGTACCGCTCGCTCTCCGGTGGCTCTCCTTCACGGGCAAGGCGGTCGCTTCCTTCACCTGACAGTCGTCCGCTGCTGTTCGCGGCTCTCCCACGGGGGCTTCAGCGGCGCCGCGCCGCGTTCACGTCGAGGCTGCCACGGCCCCGGCGCGCCGCGCAGCGGTTGGCCACTTCGGCCCGTCCGGTTCACCGAACAGCACTACGCTTACCGGGCAACAACCGAACGTAATGACCTGACTACCTGTCAACCGGCCCTGACCAGTGAGCCAACACCTCCCGCACGCCGGGGACCTCATCGAGGTGGACATCCGACCGGTAGGAGGTCGTCCGCCCCCGCGATGCGGACCCGGCCGATTCGACGAGAAGGGTGCGACGCACGGCTGAGGCACGACCGGATCCCGCACCGCTGGAGTCGTCGCTTTGCCCACCGTTTAGTGCCCCGCCCCAAGCTGGATCTCGGCCGCCGTCTCCCTGCAAGGAGTGACTGCATGACTTCCCCAACGCACCACAAGGCCACCCGGAGTTCGACCTCGGGCTCGGTCCGTGGAGCCTGGGCCCTGCTCGCCTTATTCCTGCTGGCCTGGACCGTGCTCGAGATGGTCAACCACCCCGGCGCGACGATTCCGCTGGGCATCGTGGGTTTCCTCGCTCCTGACCTGACGCTGATCGTCGGGCCGGGGGGGCCGCACGAACCCGGGCAGCTCCAACGCGGCAGGGTGGCGGCCTACAACCTCGTCCACCGGCCGATCCTCCCGGTTCTGGGGCTCATCATCGTCCCCTTCCTGCCGGGCGACGGGCCAAGTGACAACACGGGCCTGTTCACCTTGGCACTCGGTTGGCTGCTGCACATCGCCGCTGACCGGGCGCTCGGCTACGGATTGCGCACTGCCGACGGCTGGCAGCGCTGAGCGCCGGCCGATCGGCGTGCGCGCCCCCGGGCGCGGCGACCGAAGCTCCGTACGACCTCGACCTACGCTCATCTCAGGAGGCTTTCTCCATGGACACTGAACAGCAGGCGGCCACCGAGCCCTCCGCGGCCGACGACCCCACCCTCAGCTACCCGTTCCACCGACCGTCAGCGGTCGAGATACCTCCTGTCTACGCCGAGCTGCGAGACCAGTGCCCTGTCGCGCACGTTCGACTTCCCAGCGGCGACACGGGATACGTGGTCAGTCGCTACGACGACGTGCGCACGGTGCTCGCCGACGGCGCGTACAGCCGTGCGGCCACCGTGGCACCGGGTGCGCCCCAGCTCTCGAAGACACCGCCGCTGGCCGGTGGACTGTTCACCATGGACCCGCCCGAGCACACCCAGTTGCGCAAGCTGGTGATCCGGGAGTTCTCCAACCGCCGGGTGCAGCAACTTCGCCCGCGCATCCAGGAGCTGACCGATGGTCTGCTCGACTCCATGGAGAAGCTGTCCGGGCCGGTCGACCTCAACACCGAGCTGGCCTTTCCCCTGCCGGTCATGGTCATCTGCGAACTGCTCGGAGTGCCCTTCGAGGACCGGGACCGCTTCCGCGCCTGGTCGGACGCGTTCGTGTCACTCACCTCGCACACCGAGGAGGAGTCCGCGGCTCAGCGCGCGTCGATGATCGCGTATCTCAAGGAGCTCATCGACCGCAAGCGCGAGGAGCCCACCGACGACCTCATCGGGGCGCTCGTCGCCGCGCACGACGAGGACGGCAAGCTCACCGAGCAAGAGCTGATCACCATGTGCATCATCCTGCTCGTCGCCGGCCATGAGACGACCGTCTCCATGATCGGGACCTGTGTTCTCACCCTGCTGCGTCATCCCGAGCACCTCGCCGCACTGCGTGAGCGCCCCGAGATGATCGAGCATGCGGTGGAGGAACTGCTGCGGATCAACCCGATCGGCGACGGGGGCCCGCTGCGCGTCACGCTGGAGGACGTGGAGCTGGCCGGCACCGTGATCCCGAAGGGCAGCGCGGTGATCGCGGCGATCTGCTCGGCCAACCAGGACTCCGACCGGTTCCCGGAAGGGCAGGCGTCCGACTTCGACCCGGTCCGCCCTTCCGCTGGACAGCATCTGGCTTTCGGGCACGGACCGCACCACTGTCTCGGTGCCGCACTCGCCCGAGCCGAGCTGCAGATCGTCATCGGGACGCTGCTGCGCCGTTTCCCCGGCCTCAAGCTCGCCGAGGAGGTCGAAGAGCTGCGCATGACCAGCGGCATGATGGTGCACGGGCTGACCCGGCTGCCCGTGACCTGGTAAGCCGGCCCGCCGGCTGACGCCGTCGGCCGTCACCGCCCGACAGGGCTGGTGACGGCCGACGGCGCGTTCGGGCCCGGTGTCGTCACGGCGGCTACCGGGGGCCGGCCGGGCGCTCACACACGCGAGTTGGGCCCCTGGGCGACGGTCTGGTGCGGGCCGGGCTTCTGCAGCTGGAAGTAGGCGCCCGCGAGCACTCGCTGCTTCAGCGGCTGGCTGTGGTCCATCACGCGGTAGAGGACGCGGCGCAGCACACTGCCCGCGCCGTGCAGCGCGAACAGCCGTTCCTGGCGCAGCTGAAGGCCGCGGGACTTGTCCACCGAGGTTTCACGCGCCCGCTGGAACCGCTCGGCCGCGCTCGTCAGTTGCTCGGTCGTGCCGCCGGCCTTGAATGCCTGCTGCACCAGCGGCGCCAGAGTCACCGCGTCGATGATGGCGTGATTGACGCCCTGGCCGAGAATGGGTGTCAGGGTATGCGCCGCGTCGCCGGTCAGAACGAGCCCGGGACGGTGCCAGCGCGGCATCAGCGTGGTGAAGATGTCCAGCATGGAGGTGTCGGACCAGCTCCGGATCTCCGAACGCACAGCGCCCGACAGTTCGGGAGCGAGCCGATCCAGGCGTGCGTACAGGGCGGGCAGCCCTTGGGAACGGAGCTCCTTGAGGCCGCCCTTGGGGATGTTGAAGCCGACCCGCACACTGTCCGGCCGCGTGGGGATGAACAGCCCGTGCTGGTCGCCGTGGATGCGGATGCGGTACGTGCGGTCGTCCCACTCCTCGGGGAAGGGGAGCTTCAGCCACACGACGTCCCGCTCCAACGGGACGCGGGTGTACGGCAGCCCCGACATCTCCCGTACCTTGCTGAACCGGCCGTCCGCCGCCACGGTCAAGGCGGCCCGAACGGTCACCTCGCCGTCCGGGGTGCGGGCCCGCACCCCGGTCACGGGTCCGTCGCCCTCCTGCAGCAGGCCGGTCGCCGTTGCCTTGCGTACCAGGGTGAAGTGCTCCGGGTGTTCTTCTCCCAGCTCGGCGAGGGCCGACAGCAGCGCGGGCTGGGGCAGCTCCACCGGGTAGGGGTGCGGGTACGGGAACCGCCTGAAATCGGCGCGCAGGACCGTACTGCCCGAGTCCATGATCTCCATGCGGTGCATCTGCTGGTAGGAGCCGTCGAGCCGGTCGAGGAGCCCCAGCCGGTCCAGGAGCCAGACCGAGTCGGGGGAGACGGACTCGCCTCGGAACGACCGGTCGAAGTGGCCGCTCTGCTCCACGACCACGACGGAGATCGAACGCTTGGCGAGCTCCACGGCGAGAGTGAGCCCCGCCGGCCCCCCTCCGACTATGCACACCTGTGCGGTTAGCTCACTATTCATCGTCAGTGCTGCCCTTCCGGAGGAGTCACGGTGAGCCGATCGTCCCGAGATGGGCTAAAGAGGCCCTTGCGACCCCTTGCCTGTGAGCACGGAGAGTGGCACTCAGGCGGTGGTCCGGGCCTCGACCCGAGTCTTCAGGGCGTCGGTGAGCCGGCCGAAGCCCACTTCGCTCTGGCTGATGACCGACCCGGTGACACGGACGAGCACGCCCGTGAACGTCTCCGTCTGCAGGACGTGCGTGCCCCCGTCACGGGACGTCAGCACGAAGCTGTGCACGCCGTCGAAGATTCCAGGCGTGCCGAGGCGGCCACGCCAGCGCAGGAGGCGTCCCGGTTCGCAGACGAGCACGGTCGGCTGGAACGTCATCTCGCGGCCTCGGTTCGGCAGCCGGAACCGCAGACTGAGGCGCTGTCCGACAACTGGCCGGCCCGAGGCCTCCACCAGGAAGGGGTTCCATTCATGGAACCGGGAGAAGTCGGTCAGCACGGACCACACTTCTTCGGTGCCGGCGTCGATCTGGACCTCGGAGGAAATGCGGCGCATGGTGTTGTGCTCCTTCCACGGCACCGTCGGGAACCGCGCACAGGGAAACCGGAAACCGGAGTCCCACGGTAGCCAGGACGACCCGGTTCCCCCAGCGTGCCGGAACACCCCCTTAGCCGCGCTTTAGCGGCAGGCGTCCGACGGCGGCCGTGCACCGGGACGACCCGAAGCGGACCCGGTGGGCGATCAGATGCGGTCGGCCGGTCTCCGGACGGCCGAGCCGCCGGACCCTCCACCTAAGGGCTGTCCCGCAATTCCCGGCGGGCGCACGACGACAGCTGCGGCACCTCGCCGCGTTGTCGAAACGCCCGAATACGTCCAGTATGCGGGCGCCTCTCCGCCTTGCGATGCACCGCATCTGACGCCGCGCGCTGATCCACCGGGAATTGCGGGACAGCCCTTAGGAGAAGGTGGCAGGAACGCCGACGCCCCGGCCACCGCAGCATGACCGGCCTGCGGTGGCGGGGCGCCGGCCGCCTCCTGCCCTCGCGGTCAGGCGCGGCCGAGAACGACCACTGCGTTGTGCCCACCGAAGCCGAAGGAATTGCTCACGGCTGCGGACACCTGCGTGGACCGGGCATTGCCGTGGACGATGTCCACCCCGGCGATGTCCGGCCCGGGCGCGTGGAAGTTGGCGGTCGGCGGTATCAGCCCGTCCCGTATCGACAGGGCTGTGAACGCGGCCTCAACGGCTCCGGTCGCGCCGAGCATGTGGCCGGTGACCCCCTTGGTCGACGTGACGGCGACGTTGCCCCCGAAGACCCGCTCCAGCAGACGAGCCTCGACGGCGTCGCCCTGCGGTGTGCCGGTGGCGTGGGCGTTGACGAGCCCGATGTCCGCGGGGTCGAGCTGCGCGTCCTCCAGGGCCCGCTGTATGGCGAGTTGTGCCATGCGGCCTTCGGGGTCCGGGGCGGTGAGGTGGTGGGCGTCCGTGGTGGATCCGTACCCCAGCAGCCGTGCGTAGCCGCGGCGGCCACGGGCCCGGGCGTCCTCGGTCCGCTCCAGGACGAGGACGCCCGCTCCCTCCGCGAGCACGAAGCCGTCACGATCCTGATCGAAGGGACGCGACGCGCCGGACGGGTCGTCCTGCCGTCGGGACAGGGCCTTGAGCCGGTCGAAGGCCGTGGTGACCAGCGGGGTCACGGCGGCTTCGGTGCCGCCGGCCAGGACCACGTCGCAGCGGCCCGCCCGCAGCAGGTCGAGGGCGAGCCCCAGCGCCGTGGTTCCGGTGGCGCATGCGGTGGACGTGCTGAACGACGGCCCGTGCAGCCCGAGGTCCATGGCGATGGTGGTCGCGGCGATGTTGCCGATGGCCTTGGGAACCGTCAGGGGGTTGACCGCGCGCGGGCTCCTGTCCCGCATGCGCGCGCCCTGTTCCTCCCAGGTGTCCTGTCCTCCGATGCCGGTTCCCACCACGACGCCGACCCTGGTGGGATCCCAGACATGGCCGGCCGCCCCCGCGTCGGCGACGGCCTCTCGGGCGGCGGCGACAGCGAACTGGGTGAAGTGGGCCATCCTCCGGGCTTCCACACCGAGTGTCAGCTCGGCGTCGAAGTCCGTCACGGAGCAGCTGAACGGGACCCCCAGGCCGGCGAGGCGTGGATCTGCCGCTGCCGCGGGCCGCCCCTCGCACGTCGTCTTCCACGCCGACTCGGTGTCCACGCCGGCCGGCGTCACCAGCCCGAGGCCGGTGATGGTCACATCGGGGCGAGAGTGAGTGTGGCGGGTCATGCCGACAGGACCGCCCCCCGGGTCTCGAGGAACTCGGACAGCTCGATCACCGTGGTCTGCGGTCCCAGCTCCTCCTCCTCGACGGTGATCGAGAACTCGTCCTCCAACTGCGCGGCGAGCTCGGCCAGGGACAACGAGTCGACCTCCAGATCCCGGAAGGACTTCGTGGCGTCGATGGGGCCGGGAACCTTGTACACGCCGGTGAGCAGGGTGGTGAGGTAGTCGACGAACATCAGGGTTTTCCCTTCGATGGATGAAGTCGGCGGTTCAGATCTCCGAGCCGACAGGTGTGGTCGCAGGCCAGGTGAGGGCGATGGAGCCCCAGGTCAGCCCACCGCCGAAGGCAGTGAGAACGGTTCGGGCGCCGGGCTTCAGCTGCCCCGACCGGACGCCGTCGGCCAGGGCGAGCGGGATGGACGCGGACGCCGTGTTGGCGAGCCGGGCCACATTGCTCACCGCCGCCCCGGGCGTCAGCCCCAGGCGGTCCCCGACCGCGTCGATGATGCGGGCGTTCGCCTGATGGGGGACGAAGGCATCGATGTCCTCCGGACCCCAGCCGCAGTCCTTGGTCACCCGCAGTGCCGATCCCGCCAGCCGGTCGATGGCCTGTATGTAGACCTTCCGGCCCGACATGCGGAACCAGCGCTCTCCGGTCGGTTGTTCCGCTACGCCGGGAATGTGGATCAAGTCGGCGTCCGCCCCCTCGCTGCCGAGGTCGAAGGCGAGCAGGGCACCCTGCTCGTCCACGGTGCCGCGGCGCAGCAGAACCGCACCCGCGCCGTCCCCGAACAGCACGGCCGTGCCGCGGTCCGCAGGGTCGACGATGCGGGAGTAGGTCTCCGCGGCCACCACGAGGACGCTGTCGAGCATTCCGCTGGTGATCAGGCCGGCCGCCGAGGCGACTGCGTAGACGAAGCCGCTGCAGACCGCGGCCATGTCGAACGCCGCCACCTGACCGAGGCCGATGCGGGAGGCGACCTCCGGGGCGCCGGCGGGACAGGGGCGGTCCGGAGTGGACGTGGCGAGGATCAGACCGTCGGCCGTGTTCACACCTGCCGAACGCAGGGCGTTCGCGCCGGCGGCACAGGCCAGATCGCGCATCGACGTCTGTGGATCGACCCGGCGCCTGGCCTCGACGCCCGTACGGGTGCGGATCCACGCGTCGCTGGTGTCCAGATCCCTGGACAGAGCGTCGTTGTCGATCTCGGTGGTCGGCAGGCAGGTTCCGAGACCGGCGATGACCGCCGCGGCCTGCGCCCGCCTTCCGGGTACGTCGCTAGTGGTGAGATATGTTGCGGACATCTGGCAACCCCCTGAGCTCTCACGGCCCATCACAGTGCGTGAACCCGTTCCCGCTCGAGGAGGCGGGATTTCGGCGAACCTACATCGCCGCCGCCGGACGAAAAAGATCGGCTTATCCAGGGCTTTAGTGAGCGCCGGTCACGATGATGTCGCTGGTCAGCCTCGGTGTACGGCCGGCCGCGACGAACACGACGCGTTGCGTCCTCGTCGGTCAATGGTCCCTCCGTGATCCATGACGGCCCGTGATCCGTGACGGCCTGTCGGCGACGGCAGACCGTCCGAGCGGTCGGCGGGCATCGGCGTGCCGTTGACCGGCTCGGCGACCCGTCGCTGACCACGAGGTGCGGGTCCGCCGACCGGCGGTCCTTCTCCCGCCCCCGGCAACGTGGCAGCCGGGCAGCAGTGCGGCGATGCCGGCGTCGATCCGTTCGAGCACGCCCGCCAGGGGCTGTCCCGGCTCCGGGTCGAGGTGCCCGCCTCGCTGTTCCTCCGGCCCTCCGCCTCCGCCGGTCCGGTGACCCCGGCCGGCCCCGCCGGTCGCACCGGCGGGGCCGTGTGGGGCCCGCCGGATCAGGCCGGTTCCGCGTACTCGCTCGCGGGCAGGGCGGGGTGTGCCATGCGGCGGGCCCGTACGACGAAGGCGAAGACCAGCACGGCCCCGATGGCTACGGGCACCGCGGACAGCAGCAGAATGTTCCGGCTCGACATGCCCAGCGCTATCAGACCTCCGCCGACTGCCGGGCCGACGATGGAGCCGACGCGGCCCAACGCGGCGGCACAGGCGACGCCGGTCGTGCGGACTGCGGCGGGATAGAGCGACACCGCGAGGGCCGTCAGGCCGACCACGCCCGCGACGATGCCGGCACCGGCCACGATGAGCACCGCGAGCAGCACCACGCGGCCCGCGTCCACCTGAGAGGCGGCGGCGAGGAAGACGACACCCACCACCACCATCCCGGCCAGGGCGCGCGGCGCACCGAACCGGGAGCAGAGCGGGATCAGCAGAAGTCCGCCGAGCACTCCGCCCATGGCGATCATCGACACACCCACCGGAGCCTGCGCGGCGGTGAATCCGTAACCCTTGGTCAGCATCGTCGGCAGCCAGGCGAGCAGCAGGTAGTTCACCGCGTACATGAGCAGGGCGAGGCACCACAACAGCACGGTCCACTTGGCCATGCCCTGTTCGAACAGCCGCCGCAGGGCGGGGTCGGCCGCCGCCGTCGGCGAAGCGGACCGGGAGACGGGTCCGGAGGGCAGTCTCCGCACCAACAGCGGCAGCAGCAGGACCGGCAGCGCGGCGCCGACCCAGAACAGGGAGGTCCAGCCGAATGTCTCGACGAGGGGTGCGCTGACCAGCCCTCCGACGACGGCCCCGAGGGTGATCCCCAGCACGACCCCTACGCTGACCGCCTCCCGGCGTGCCGGGGGCACGTGGTCCGTCGCGAGCGCGACGCACGAGGGCAGGACGATGCCGAGGCCGAGGGCGGTCACCAGGCGTGCCGCGCCGAGCGTCATCACCGAGTCCACCGGCACGGTCAGTGCGGACCCCGCCGCGAACGCCACGGTTCCGGTGACGATCAGCCGCTTGTGCCCGAAGCGCGCGGCGGCCCGCCCGGAACACACGTAGCCGATCACCACACCGAGGTTGGTGACCGCGAGGGCCGGAGTGAACGCCGACTCGTCCAGGTTCCACTCCCCCGCGATCGTGGGCACGGCGAAGCCGAGTACGGCGGTGTCGTATCCGTCGAGGAGAACGGTCAGGAAGGCGATGACGACCACCTCCCACTGCACCGGCCCGCTGTCGGTCCCGGCCTTCGCGGATCGGAGACGCTGATAGATCGTGGTCATCTTCCACACCTCGGAATCAGATGGTTCATGGCTGTCCTCCACGCCTCGGAGTCAGGATGCGCGGGCCAGGTGACGCGGCAGCACGGGGAGCGGGCGCGGGCGGGCGCGAGGCAAGCCGGCTCATCGTGTCGAGGAGTTCCGCCTGCCGCAGGGTGCCGCCGGCGTCCGGCGAGGTTCCGGTGCGCACGGCAGCGGCGAAGGCCGCTACGGTGGCCGCCACCTGATCGTGCGGCTCCAGGCGGATCTCCTCGGTCGTCGCGCCGCGGTGGAGCCCGATGACGGGGACGTGTCCGGCGGGCGGGGTGAACGCCCGGTCGACGGTCAAGCTCCCCTCGCTACCCCGTAGTTCATAGGACGAGCGGTAGGCGTGCTCCATGCCGAAGGTGACCTGGGCCGTCACGCCGCCGGGAGTACTCAGCAGTGCTGCGCCGGAGGTGTCGACCTGCCGTCCCGCCCCCTGGGCGAGGTGGGCGCCGACGACGTCGAGTTCGGGGCCCAGGAAGTGCAGTGCGGCCCGCAGGGGATAGATCCCGACGTCCAGCAGGGCCCCGCCGCCGAGCTCCGGCCTGTACCTGATGTCACTGTCCGCGAGCGGCGGGATGGTGAATGCCGCGTGGAACGAGCGCAGTTCACCCAGTGCTCCGTCCGCGATCAGGCGCCGCACGGCCTCGTGCCGGCGGTGATGGACGAACATGACGTTCTCCATGAGCACCAGGTCACGAGAGGAGGCGAGCTCGAACAGCTCGCTGGTGCGCGCGTAGTGGGTGGTGACGGGTTTCTCGGCGAGGACGTGTCTGCCCGTGCGCAGCGCCGCCTCGACCCACCGGGCGTGCAGGGCCGCGGGCAACGGCACGTAGAGGGCCTGGATGTCGTCCAGTTCCAGGAGCTCTTCGTACCCGTGGACGGCACGGCAGTCGAAACGCTCGGCGGTCTGCCGCGCCTTGTCCGGATCGCGGCTGGCCACCGCCGCGAGCTCGATGTCCGGGCTGGAGACGAAGGCGGGCAGCATTCGGCGTACCGCGATGTTCGCGCATCCCATCACCCCCACCCGGAGTGGGGCGGTCATCGGGTTCCGGTCCTCGTCGCGTTGAGGCAGGCGAGCATGGTGCGGGCCTGGACGTTGAGGTAGTGGCTGTGCCGGACCAGGGAGGTGAGCTGCGCGGGGGTGACCCAGGCGTAGCCGGCCGGAGCGTCCAGCGGAGCATCCGTCTCGACGATGAGGCAGCGGCTCTCGGCATTGAGGAAGCGGCCTCCCTCCTCGGAGTGCACGACGTCGTAGCGGATACGGTCGCCGCCCGCGCGAAGCACCCGTTCCGCGAACCGGGGGCGCTCCCTCTCCGGGAGGTGGGCGTAGTTGTCCGGGGTGTACTGGACGGTCGGTGCCAGCTCGACGGTGTCGACGAGACCGGGTTCGATCCGGGCCTGCACCAGCACATGCTCGACGCCCTCGACCTCACGGGTGAGGAAGGCGAGGATGCCTTGGCCGACCGGCTCGAACAGGGGCTGGGTCCAGCCGGTCACCTCACGGTTCCCCGCCTGCGCGGACACGGCCACGACCTGGAAGTAGCGTCCCGCTTCGTGTTCGATCGCACTGGTTCCGCGCTTCCAGCCGGGGAGGTGGTCGAGCGGGACCCGCTCGGCGCGCGCGCTGTGCCGGGAGCGCTCACCGGTGATCCACGAGAGCAGTTCGGTGTCGGAGAGCAGGGCATCACCCGACTCGTCCCCGACGGGCAGGCACGACAGCACCGTGCGCGAGTCCATGTTGACCACGTTGTCGCGGTGCAGCAGCTCATTGATCTGCCCAAGAGTCAGCCAGCAGAAGTCGTCCGACAGCGGCACCTCCCCCGCCACCTCCACCACCATGTTGCGGTTGGACTTCCGGGAGAACCACGAGCCGTGCTCGGACTGACGTACGTCCACGATGACCCGGCCCCGGCCGGGCCCGACGAAGTACTCGATGTACTTGACGTCCCCGCCCTTGTGGGCCTTGGTGTAGTTGCTGCGGGTCGCCTGGACCGTGGGCGAGAGCTGGAGCAGATTGGGGTTGCCCGGTTCCATCTTCGCCTGCATCAGGAAGTGCAGTACCCCGTCGAACTCCTTGACCAGGATCCCGAGGATGCCGACCTCGTGCTGCCGGATGATGGGCTGGTACCAGTCGCTGTACGGGCCGTCGCCGTGGGGCTGACCGTCTTCCGTGAAGTGCAGCCCTTCGACGGTGAAGAAGCGGCCGCTTCGGTGCACGAGATTCCCGGTGTGTTCCTGGAACGACCAACCGTCCATGTCCGCGAACGGTATGCGGTCCACGCGGAAGGTGTTGGCTGTGCGCCGCTCGGCCAGCCAGCTGTCGAAGTGCTCGGTGGGCAGCTGCGCCCCGTGAGTGGTCGCGGCCGACGCGGCGAGACGCGCCGGCAGGCTCTGGACCTCACGCCTCTGGAGAACATGGGACGGCATCGAGGTAACTCCCCCTGGCTTCTGGCGATGTGTGGATGCGGTGGACTCTCAGCCGCGCTCGGCTACGAAATCCTTGATGGTGGCGACCACGTAATCCAGCATTTCGTCCGTGAGCCCTGGGTAGACGCCGATCCAGAAGGTGTGCTCGGTGATGATGTCGCTGTTGGTGAGGTCGCCGACGACGCGGTGGGGACGGCCGATGTAGGCCGGCTGCCGGGTGAGGTTGCCGGAGAACAGCCGCCGGGTTCCGATCTTCCGTTCCTCCAGGTGCGCGACCAGTTCGGCGCGCGTGAAGCGGGCCTTCGGGTCGACGGTGATGACGAAGCCGAACCAGCTCGGCCGGGACCGCGGGGTCGGCTCGGGAAGCAGCAGGCCCGGCAGGCCGTCCAGGCCTTCGCGCAGGCGGCTCCAGTTGTGGCGGCGCGTCTCGATGAAGCCGTCGAGCTTGGCGAGTTGCGTCAGGCCCAGCGCGGCCTGGATGTCGGTTCCTTTCAGGTTGTAACCGACGTGGGAGAAGATGTACTTGTGGTCGTACCCTGCGGGCAGGTTCCCCATCTGGTACTCGAACCGTTTGAAGCAGGTGTTGTTCTTGCCCGGTTCGCACCAGCAGTCCCGGCCCCAGTCGCGCAGCGACTCCACCACGCGGGCCAGCTGGAGGTTGGAGGTGAGGACGCAGCCGCCCTCACCCATGGTGAGGTGGTGCGCGGGGTAGAAGCTGACCGTGCTCATGTCACCGAAGGTGCCGGTGATCCGTCCGTCGTAGAGGGTGCCGACCGCGTCGCAGTTGTCCTCGACGAAGAAGAGGTCGTGGTCCTTGGCGAGCTGGGCCACCTCGGCCACCTCGAAGGGGTTGCCGAGCGCGTGGGCGATGATGATCGCCCGGGTCTTGGGGCCGATCGCCGCTGCCACCCGGTCGGCCGTGGTGTTGTACGTCGGCAGTTCCACGTCCACGAAGACGGGTATGAGCCCGTTCTGCAGGATCGGGTTCACGGTGGTGGGAAACCCCGCCGCGACCGTGATCACCTCGTCCCCGGGCTTCAGCCTTCTGTCACCGAGCGTCTCGGAGGTCAGGGCCGAGACGGCGAGGAGGTTCGCCGAGGACCCCGAGTTCGTCAGATGGGCCTTCCGCCGCTTCAGGAGCTTGGCGAATGCGGACTCGAACTTCTTCGAGCTGGGCCCGGCAGCGATACGCATGGACAGTGCGGCCTCGACGATGGCGACCCGGTCCTCTTCGTCAAGAACCGCGCCGGACGGCCAGATCTCCGTCACTCCGGGCTCGAACACCGCGTCCGAGGCGGTTTCCCGGTGGTACTGGCGCACCACATCCAGCACGGTGTCCTTGTTGACAGTCATCGTCATGTCCTTCCGTTGGCCGGCGCCGTGGTCGCGTGCGGTTTCCGCAACGAGGCATCGAGGCGTGCGCCGCGGCATCCGCCCCGGGAGGCACAGCGGTCGTGAGTTATCCAGTTGCTGCCACGTGGCAGCCGAACGCGGCGACCCGGGTGGCCGGTGCCCCCGAGCCCCGTGGCACGAAGCCCGAGGGCTCCGCCGGGTTCAGCCGGCCGCACCTTCGGTTCCGTGCTTGACGGCCTTCCACCAGCCCGGATTGTCGCTGTACCACTCCGCCGTGGCGGCCAGCCCCTCATCGAAGCCGGTCAGCGGCGCATAGCCCAGTTCCGTGCGGATCTTGGAGTCGTCGATGGAGTACCGCAGGTCGTGTGCCGCGCGGTCGGCGACGTAGCGGATCATGTCCTGCCCCTGGCCGGTCAGTTCGAGCAGGCGTTCAGTGAGGGCGAGGTTGGTCCGGGCGTTGCCGCCGCCGATGTTGTAGATCTCGCCGGGGCGGCCGCCGTCGAGCACGAGATGGATGCCGCGGCAGTGGTCGTCCACGTGCAGCCACTCGCGGATGTTGAGTCCGTCGCCGTAGAGCGGCACCCGCTGTCCCTCCAGCAGGTTGGTGACGAACAGCGGGATGAGCTTCTCGGGGTGCTGGTACGGCCCGTAGTTGTTGGAACAGCGCGTGACGGAGAGGTTCACTCCGTGTGTGCGCCAGTAGGCGCGGGCGACAAGGTCGGAACAGGCCTTGGAGGCCGCGTAGGGGCTGTTGGGCAGCAGCGGGCAGTCCTCGGTCCAGGACCCCTCCTCCACCGATCCGTACACCTCGTCGGTGGAGACGTGCACGACCCGCTGGACACCGCTGTCCACCACGGCGTGGAGCAGGGTCCGGGTGCCCAGGACGTTGGTGAGGTAGAACTCCTCCTCGTCGGCCAGCGAGCGGTCCACATGGGACTCCGCTGCGAAGTGAACCAAGGCGTCGTGCCCGGGCAGCAGTTCGCGCAACAGGCCCGCGTCGCGGATGTCGCCCTGGACGAACTCCAGCCGCGGGTGCGAGACCGGCAGGTTGCTGCGGTTGCCCGCGTAGGTCAGCTTGTCCAGGACGGTGACCCGGGCGCCCTCCCATCCCGCGTAGTTGTTCGCGAGGAGGCTGCGGACGAAATGGGAGCCGATGAACCCAGCCCCGCCGGTGACCAGGATTCTCATGCCGCAACTTCCACGTGGGTGTGGTCTCCGACGACCAGACGGTAACGGTCCGTGCCCTCCGTGGTGATGCCTACGGAGGCGGAGCGGCCGACGATGGAACTGTGCATGCCCTGGAGGCCGGTGACCGAGGCCCCTTCCAGGACGATGGAATGCGCCAGCCGGCTTTCGACGACCGTGCAGTCGCGTCCTATGGACGTGTACGGGCCGATGTCGCTGTCCTCCACCACTGTGCCCGCACCGATGATCGCCGGCCCCTCGATGCGACAGCGCACGACGCGTGCCGTTTCCTCCACGACAACCGGCCCCACCAGCACGCTGGCGTCGTCGACCGCACCGGCCACGGAGGGCCGGAGGTCGTCCAGGATGCGCTCGTTGCACGTCAGGACGTCCTCGACCTTCCCGGTGTCCCTCCAGTAGCCCTCGTACTGGCTGGCCCGCACGTCCGCGCCGGCCGCCACCAGCCACTGGATCGCGTCGGTGATCTCCAGCTCGCCACGGGCACCGGGCGTGATGGCCGCGATCGCCTCGTGAATCGCGGCGGTGAAGAGGTACACGCCGATCAGAGCCAGGTCACTGCGTGGTTGCTGCGGCTTCTCCACCAGGCGCAGTACCTCACCGTTGGGGCCCAGCTCGGCGACGCCGAAGGCGGTCGGGTCCGCGACCTTGCCCACCACGACATGGGCTGCCGGACGGCGGGCGGCGAATTCATCGGCGATGTCCGAGATTCCGTCGGGCAGCATGTTGTCGCCCAGATACATCACGAAGTCGTCGTCGCCGAGGAAGTCCCGGGCGGTGGAGACCGCGTGAGCAAGACCGAGCGGAGCGTCCTGAAGGATGTAGGTCAGCCGGACTCCGAACCGCGATCCGTCCCCGAGGGCCTGCCGGATCCCGTTGTCGAGGCCGCTGACGATGATGCCGATGTCCTGCACGCCCAGGTCCAGGATGCCCCGCACGATGTATTCCAGGACCGGCGTGTTCGCTATGGGGATGAGCTGCTTGGGCATCGAGTAGCTAAAGGGCCGTAGACGGGTGCCCGTTCCGCCGGCCAGCACGAGAGCCTTCATGGTGATCCTCTCACTTCGTGGGCGCTGCCTTTCAGCCGCGATGCTCCGTGACCAGTCTCTCCAGGACCGGAACCACGTCCTTCGGCGCCGGAGCGGCCAGCATGCCCTGGTACAGGTCGCGGGCCCCGGTGCGGAACGACGGCTCCGTGATCAGCCGGACGAGGTCCTTGCGCATGCCGTCGACGTCCATCTCCGCGGGGTCGACGACCAGTCCGGCACCCCGGCGGTGGATGTACCGCGCCACGATGTTCTCGTCCCACAACGGGATCGGCACGATCAGCTGCGGTACCTGGAACGCCACGCAGGCACCGGAGGTGCCTCCGCCGCCGTGGTGGATGACCGCCGAGCTGGTCGGCAGTATCTGGTTGAGCGGCACGTATCCGATGGCACGGACGTTGTCCGGGAGCGTCCCCACGGCAGCCAGCTGATCGCTGTTCAGCGTGGCGACCATCTCCAGGTCCAGGTCGGACAGGGAGTCGAAGAACTCCCGCAGCGGGAAGCCGCCCTGCGGACCGTCGAAGAGCCGCCGGGTCTGGCCGAGTGTGAAGACCACCCGGGACCGCTCGGGACGGGTGTGCAGCCACTTCGGAAGGCTGCCGCCGCCGTTGTACGGGATCCAGCGGACCGGTACGTAGCTCAGATCCAGCGGGTAGCTCATCCGGGCCGCAGTCAGGTCGAGGGTCCACTGGCCGAGCAGCGTCTCCTCGGTGAAGTCGAGACCGTACCGCTCCAGCATCGGTTCCAGCCACGGCATCCACGGGTCCTCCGTCGGGCCGGAGGCCGGGTCTTCCCGTTCCTCCCGCATCTTGGAGCGGACCAGGCCGACGTTGTCCATGCCGAACAGGAGCCGGGCGTGGGCGGCGCCGCAGGCACGCGCGGCCACGGCCCCGGTCGGAGCCAGCGGGTCCCACAGCACCAGATCCGGGCGCCAGTCACGGGCGAATTCCACCAGCGAGTCCACGACCGGCCGGCGGTCGCCGCCGGCCGGCTCCGGCGGATAGTGCGCGTTGAACAGGACGGTCAGCATGGCCTGGCAGGTGCGCCAGGAGTCCTCGTCGTCCGGGTCGATCGCCGCGGTGCGCCGGTTGGGGCTGTTCGCGGCGGCGAGGGCGGGCGCCAGCGATTCGGCGAGTTCCTCCTTGCCGCCCAGGGACACTGCGGTGAGGCCGGCCGAGGCGATGTTCTTGAACAGGTTCGGGTCGACCGGGGCCTCGGAGGCGGCCATCACGACCTCGTGACCGGCGGCCTGCAGCGCCCATGCCATGGGAACGACTGGATATACATGTGACGATGCCGGAAAGACGTGGAAGAGAATGCGCATCGCTGACCTCCTGGAGGTTGTCCGTTCGACGCTGGCGGTTGCCGTTCGCCAGGAGCGTGCAGGCCGGTTCTAAAGAACCGCTTGCGTTGTGCGCCCGTGCGGCGGCTCCACGCGCGCGCTGCGCCGAAGCGCCGTCCAGTACGCGGTGGCCGGGCCGTGGCCCCGCTGAACCCGCCGTGTTCCGGATGCCGCAGACGTAGCGGAGCGGACGCCTGCTGACCCGTACCGACGGCGTCACCGGGCCCCTGCCGCCCGCCGGTTCTCGACGGCCTTGCGCACGGCCGCCGCGACCGTGTGCACGTCGCCGTCGCTGAGGCCGGGATGCAGGGGGAGGCACAGGGTCCGTTCCGAGGCCCAGTCCGAGTGAGGCAGCCGAAGGTTCTGGGAGCCGAAGGCGGGAACCTTGTGCAGCGGCGCGTAGCGGAAGGTCGTGTAGATGCCCTCCTTGTAGAGGTCGTCTGCCAGGTCGTCCCGGATCTCCGGGTCTGTCTGCACCCAGTAGAAGTAGTGGGTGGACTCGTGGCCGTCCGGCAGGGCGGGAGGCAGCAACAGGCCGGGCACTGACGCGAGTTCACGGTCGTAGAGGGCGCAGATCTCCTGGCGGCGGCTGACGAACTCGGGCAGCCGGCTCAGCTGTACGGCGCCGATCGCGGCGGTGAGATCGTTGCCGATGACACGGCGCCCGGGCTCGGGGATGTCCAGCTCCCACCAGCGGGAGCTGACCTTCGCATGGCCGAAACCGCTGGGCTGGGCCAGCCCGTGGTAGGCCAGCCGCCTGGCCCGTACCGCTCGTTCCCGGTCCTTGAGGTAGATCATTCCGCCGTCGCCGGTGACCAGGACCTTCATGGCGTCGAAGCTCCACATGGCGATGTCGCCGAAGGACCCCACGGCCCGCCCCTCCACCCGGGAGGCCACCGAGCAGGCCGCGTCCTCGACGAGGGTGACACCCAGCTCCCGGCAGCGGCTCGCGATGCGCACGATGTCACCGGGCGAGCCCCCGTAGTGCAGGACGACCACTGCTTTGGTGCGGGGCGTGATCACCCTCTCGACGTCCTCGGCCGTGGGATTGAGGGTGCGGGGGTCGACGTCGCAGAAGACCGGCCGGGCACCGCAGCTGAGTACGGCGTTCGCGGCGGCGACGAAGCTGAGGGACGGCAGCACCACCTCGTCCCCGGCCTGCAGGTCCATCGTCTCCAGGGCGAGGAAGAGTCCCGCGGTACCCGAGTTGAGGAACACGACGTGTTCGGCGGGCACGCCGATGTGCTCCGCGAACGCGGCCTCGAAGGCCTGGGTGCGAGGGCCGTGTCCCAGCCACTTGTCCTCGAAGGTCTCGGCGACCGCGGCGAGTTCCCTCGCTCCGACTTGGGGCTCAAAGAGATTGATCATGACTGCCTTTCGCATGTCCGGCTGACCGTCGATCCGGCAGCGGCCTCACTCGGCCCGGCTGGAGCCGTGAAAGGGAGTACCGCCCGGCGGGCGGGAGCCCGCCGACATCAGAACGCCTCGAGCGGCTCTCCCGGACGTGTTCAGTCCGTACGGGAAGACGACGGCGGGGCTCCACCGTGTGCTGCCGCGCTAAAAGTCCGGCAAAGCGCCGGGCCCCGTACCCCGGGAGAGCGGCTGTGCTCGGCGGATCAGCCGGCCAGCGGGGTGTCGTACAGGTCGTAGCTGCGGGACCCCCGGAAGCGGGCCAGCACCTCTTTGTGCAGCCGCTCCTCGCAGGATCCGGGCAGGTCGGGCACGGACAGGCCGAGACGCCGGGCGAGCCGGTGCAGGGCGGCGCCCAGCCACGCCGGGTCGGCGAGAAAGCTGTCGGAGCCGCCCTGGGCCTGCTGCCAGACGCCGATCACCGAGGCGGCGGCGAGCAGCACCGCGTACCGGTCGGCCAGGGCGAAGGCGCTCGGACTGGCCAGGGCGGTGCGGTCCCGGGGGGCGAGGCCGAGGCTCTGCTCCTGGACCCGCCGCAGCTCCTCCACGAGGCGCAGCGCGACACCGTGCGCCGACCGCTCCTCGGGGGTGCCGGTGGGCAGTTCGTCGACGGCCGCGACCAGCGAGGCGCTGATCCCGTCGCGGCCACTGGCCAGGGTGAGCCGGTCGAACGGGATGTCCGGCAGCTCGTCGTGCAGCCGGAAGACCGCTCCCGGCGCCGGGTCGTCGCTGAACCAGGAGCGGCGCGCGAGCCGGGACAGCTGGGGAATGATCGTGGCCTGGCAGGCGGCCGAGCCGGCGTGGCCGAGGCTCAGCACCGGCAGGTCGCGCACGTGCTTCTGGAAGATCCCGAACTCGCCCTCCCGGACGTAGAACCGGGCGCCGAGCACGATCGACAGGTCGTACATCGCCTCGGTGAGCATCTTCGGCACCAGGTACTTGACCGCGGCGGCGCAGACACTGGTCTGGTCCGGCAGCACATGCACGGCGCGGGTCGCGGCCAGCGAGAGGCTGTCGCAGATCAGCAGGTCGAGGAAGGCGGCCGACAGGGTGGCCCTCGCGTGCGGGATGTCCATGACGGACTTGCGGTACAGCCGTCGGCCGAGCGCGAAGCCGGTGACGGTGCGCAGGGCGGTGTCGGCGGCCCCGAGAGCCATGCCGGGGAGGGCGCTGCGGGTGATCTGGAAGGCCTGCAGGGCGAGTTCGACGCCCTTGCCCTCGTCGCCCACGAGCGCGGAGGCGGGGACCGGGCAGTCGGTGAACTCCAGGCCCGACAGGTGGCAGCCGCGCACGCCGACCGCGTCGTAGCGGGGCAGGAGGCGGTACCGGTCCTGGTCGAGCCCGGCTCCTTCGGCCAGCACGACCGAGTGGCTGCGGCTGCCGGGCGCGGGGCTGGTGCGGCTGAACAGCACCCAGGCGGCGGCCCGGTCGGCGTTGTTGATGACCTGCTTGGCGCCGTTCAGCAGATATCCCCCGGCCACCGGGCGGGCCTGGAACTCGTTGTGCACGAAGTCGTTCCCGTGCGCGAGCTCGTGGAAGGCGACAGACACC
Source organism: Streptomyces sp. SID9727 (assembly GCF_010550605.1). Taxonomy (GTDB): domain Bacteria; phylum Actinomycetota; class Actinomycetes; order Streptomycetales; family Streptomycetaceae; genus Streptomyces. Next base: position 87,231 of record NZ_JAAGNI010000261.1, on the reverse strand, counting down.
TTCCCCCCGTCCAGCAGCAGGTCGGCGAGGCGCCGCTGCTGCTCGCCGGTGCCTGATCGCCAGACGTTGACGGCGGCCATGAAGGAGGTGACGCCGTAGCCGAGGCCGAGGGTGATGTCGCGGCGGAAGACCTGCCGCATCACCCGTACGAGGGTGTCGACACGCTCCAGCCGGCCGCCGAGCCGGTGGGGCACGAAGTCCGCGTTGAGCACCAGGTCGTCCAGCGCCCGTTCGCCGTCCTTGGACACCTCCGCGCGCTCGTCGGCCTCCAGCAGCCTGGCGTACGAGATCTCGCCGTACGCGTCGGTGGGGTCGCCCAGTCGCTTCTCCAGCTCGGCGATCCGGGCGACGACCCGGTCCTCCTGACCGCCGGGCGGGTACGGCCCCGCTCCGTACGGCCCGTTGGCCGTGCTGCCCATCGGCATGGCGTCCTCTCGATTGCTCACGTCAGTTGCCCACGGTGGTCGGGTCGTCCGCCGGCCGGAGGCCTTCCGTCGGCAGCCGGTAGGGGTGCAGCGAGAAGAGCTCGCCGGAGCGCCGGGTGGCGACCAGGTGCTCGACCAGTTCCTCGTACGCCTCGCCGTCCCCGGCGTCCGGCTCGCCCAGCCGCTCCAGCAGCCGGCCGAGGGCGGCGCGCAGCCACAGGCCGTCCTGCCACAGCGGGGCGGCGCTGGTGCCGGTGAACAGGCGCGCGCTGTGAGTCCACAGGCCGAGGCATACCGCCGCCGTGTGGCAGAGGGTGTAGCGGCGGGCGGTCTCGAACGCGGCGGGCGGCACGTCCCCGAGCACGCCCTGCCACCGTTCCATCTCGGCGTGGACGCGGTCGCTGACGTCCGCGATCCGCCGGGCGGCCTCGGCGGCCGGGGCCAGCGCGGGCTGCTCCCCGGCCAGCTCGGTCAGCCGGGCGACGGACTCGCCGAGCCCGGCCAGGACGCCGCTGCCGTGCCGTGCCACCAGGGACAGCCGGTCGGGCCGGAGCTCCGGCACCGGCAGGGACAGGTCGTAGGCCGCCCGGGCACCGGCCACGTCGCCGGTGCCGCGCCGTCGGCCGCGCATCAGCGACCGGAACTGATTGACCAGGGAGTTCAGGTTGACCAGCGTGTTCCCGTCGAACAGGCCGACGATCCGGTGGTCACGCTCGACCTTCTGGAACATGCCGCCCGCGTGGACGCCCTTCAGGAAGGCGCGGGCGCCGAGCAGCTGGGTGAGCCGGGCGAGAACGTCCTCGGTCCCGCTGGGCAGTGTGTACTTGGTGACCGCCGCGGTGATGCTCATCTCGTCGGTCTGGGTGTGCACCAGGCGGGAGGCGACGATTGCCAGCGCCTCGTGCAGCAGTACGTCGGCCGCGGCCGTGCCCAGCGTCCGGCGCGCCTGCGGCAGGTCGCCCAGCAGCTTGCCGTACAGCTCACGCCGCAGGGTGAAGTCGACGGCGAGCCTGAGGCCGTGGTCCGCGGCGCCCAGGGAGAGGGCGGCGCACAGGGTGCGGGTCAGCTGGAGCGCCTTGAGTGCGATCTCCAGACCTCCGCCCTCGGCGCCGACCAGTGCGGAGCGGTCGACGCGGGCTTGGTCGAAGGCGATGCCGGAGATGTCGGCGCCGCGGATGCCGTGCGTGTGGACCTTCGGCAGGTGGTGGTACACGTCCTTGTCCAGCTCGCGCTTGTCCACCAGCAGGACGCTGAAGCCGCGCGGGCCTCCGGCCGGGTCGGTGCGGGTGAGCAGGGACAGCAGGCTGCCCCGGGTGGCGTTGTTGATCAGCCATTTCTCGCCGCTGACCAGCCAGCCCTCGGCGCCGGCGGCGCCGCGCACCTCGCCGGCGAGCAGGTCGCTGCCGTGGTCGCGCTCGGTCAGGCCGAGGGAGACGGGAACCCCGGCCCGGACATCGGCGCCCAGGCGCGCGGCCTGCTCCGCGTGTCCCGCCACCCAGACGCAGACGCCGCCGAGGTAGGTCTTGCCGTGGCCGATCGCGACGGTGAGATCGCGGCGGGCGAGGACGCGTATGAGCTGGAGCAGCCCCGGGTAGCCAGTCAGCCGGCCGCCGTGCTCCTCGGGTACGTAGTAGGAGGGCAGCCCCCAGTCGTCGAGGCGGAGGCAGATCTCGGCGGGGAACTCCTCCTTCTCGTCGAGTTCCAGGCAGCGCGCGTGGGAGAACCAGCCGCTCGGATCGTCGGGGTCGCCGAGGAAGCGGTCCAGCTCCTCGGCGGTGCGGTAGGCCGGGTCCTGCATCTCAGACACCTGCCTGCGCCGGCGTGGAGCCGGTGGTGCGGGCGACGAGGCCGCGGGCCACGGCTCCTCGGTCCAGGGTCAGTTCCGTAGGGGTGCGGAAACTTGTCAACGTCTGTGCCTGACCTCTCCGAGATCCGCAGGCTTGGCGCCGGCGAGGCTTGCTGGGGCACCGCCGATCGTGGTTCGCCCTGCTAAGGGCTCGCTTGTGCTGCGGACCGCGGAAGGTCGCGCGCTGGGATCGGTCAGGAGCGGGGGGCCGTCGGCCGGCGGGTCGCCGGGCCGGATCCCTCCGGCGCGTCCGCCTCCGCTCCCCCGTGCCCCGGCTCCCGGCGCCCGGGCCGTGTCGCTCCCGGCAGCAGCACGCAGGCCAGCACGACGCCCGTGGCGACGATCGCCGCGGCGGCGCCGAAGCCGGCGGCGGCGGAACTCCCGAAGTCGGAGGGGGCGGCGGTGTGCGGGCCGCCGGCCCGCTGGGCGAGCACCGAGCCCACGACGGCCACCCCCATGGCGTTGCCCAGCTCCAGCATGGTGTCGTTGAGCGCGGAGGCATTGCCGGCGCGCTCCGGCGGCACCAGTCGAAGCACGGTGTCCGTCGCCGGGGACAACGCCACGCCGGCCCCGATGCCCAGCAGGGCCAGGCCGATCAGCATGCCCGGGTACGCTCCGTTCGCGGCGAGCGTCAAGATGCCTGCGGCGGCCACCGCGAGGCCCGTCGTCACGCCGCCGCGCGGGCCGGTGCGCCGGGCCAGCCAGGGTGAGACGGATGAGCCGATGCCGACCGCGACCGCGACGGGGGCGATCGCGAGTCCGGCCCGCAACGGGCTGTATCCGAGGTGGAACTGCAGGTACTGGGTCAGCACGAACAGCGTGCCCGCCACACCGCTGAACAGGAGCGTGATCCCCGCGCTCGCCCCCAGGAAGACCGGTCGGCGCAGCAGCGCGAAGTCCACCATGGGGCTCGGATGCCGCCGCTCCCAGACGGTGAACGCGCCCCCGGCGACGAGCGCCGCCCCGAACCCGCCGAGCACCGTCGGCGACGTCCAACCCTGGCTCGATGCCTGGATGGCGCCGAACACCACTCCTGCCATGGCGGCTCCGCCCAGGACGGCACCCACCGGGTCCATCGGGCGCGGTACCTTCGCCGCGGACTCCGGCAGCAGGAAGACGCCCGCGGTCAGCACGACGACCACCGGCAGGAGGTTCACCAGGAACACCGAGCCCCACCCGAGCTGGGCGGCCAGCGCGCCACCGATCACCGGGCCCACGGCCACCCCCAGGGCGGACGTGCTGCCCCACACGGCGATGGCCCGGGGCCGCTCCCGTTCCGGGAACACGTCCACCAGGATCGACAGAGTGCCCGGCATGACCATCGCCGCGGCCACTCCCATCACGGCCCGGGCGGCGATCAGCTGGCCGGTGCCCTGCGCGGTGAGCGCGATGAGGCTGCCCCCTCCGTACAGGGCCATGCCGAGCATGGTGGCCCGTTTGCGGCCATAGCGGTCGGACAGGGTGCCCGCGGTGAGCAGGCCGGCCGCGAGGACCAGGGCATAGCTGTCGACGACCCACTGGGTCTCGCCGATGCTCGCGCCCAGGTCCCGCCTCATGCTGGGCAGGGCGACATTGAGCAGGCTGTTGTTGAGGACGATCACGAAGAGGGCGAGGGACAGCACCCCGAGCACCCACCAGCGCCGCGGATCCGGCCGTTCCTCTGCGGCTGCCGGCCCCCGGGCCTCGTCCGTCTCCTGCATCTCCCGCATTGCGGTCCCTCCGTCGTGCTCCCGAGCGGGCGGCACGGGGCGTGCGCCCGGCGGCAGCATGCCGACGCATGCTGAAGTCCCGCTTGTCCGGCCGGTGTCCGCCTCTGCCCCGGAGGACTGAGCCGGTGCGGTGACCGGGCGTCCTGCAGAGACGCTCCGCCTGCCCGGGGGGAGCAACGGGGGAATCCGGGCAGACGGAGCGGCGGCGGCTCCCTGAGCAGGGCACCGATCCGCGCGGCCCACTGTCGCCCGCCCCGCTAAAGCACCGGCTGTGTTCCCTCCGTACGGCACCGCACCGCGTCAGTGACCGTACGCCCCGCTGCTCACCGGCTCGTGGTGCGACCGCCCGCCGAGCAGGTCGTCCGCCAGCACGGGCAGGAAGCCGTCCGGGTCGTCGTGCGGGAAGAAGTGCCCGCCGGGGAAGAGGCGGACGGTCGTGTCGGCATCGGAGTGCCTCGACCAGGCCGCGAGTTCCTCCCTCGTGGTGGAGGCGTCCGACCGGCCTCCGTAGACGGTGAGCGGGCAGTCAAGCGCCGGGCCGGGGCGGTGGGTGTGGGTCTCGGCCACGGCGAAGTCGGCCCGCAGGGTGGGCAGCATGACGTTCAGCATCGGGTTGCCCGCCGGGGTGGCGCCGGCCTCGCCGCTCACCGGGGTCCCGTTCTCCCTGCCTGCGTCCTCCGTCCCGTGCAACTGGCCGATTCGGGCGAGGAGTTCCGCGGCCGGCGCGTCGTGCACCGGGGTCGCCCGGCGCGGCAGGTGCGGTGCGGGCAGGCCCGCGACGAGCAGCCGGTCCGGATCGGGCAGCCCGAGCCGGCGCTGGGCACGGCAGACCTCGAACGCGATGCCCGCGCCCATGCTGTGGCCGAACCAGGCGTGCGGCCGGTCGAGCAGCGGGGCGATGCTCCGCAGGAGTGGCGGCAGCAGGTCGTCGAGCCGGTCGTAGGGGCGCTCGCGGAAGCGGGTCTCGCGCCCCGGAAGACGGATCGCGACGACCTCGATCCCGGGCTCCAGGTACGGCGCCCAGGAGCGGAAGGCGCCTGCGCCGCCGCCCGCGTGCGCCACGCAGAAGAGCCGCATCCGGGCCTGTGGCAGCGGCCGGCGGCGGACGGCCCACTCCCCTTCCCGGGCGGTGGTGGAGCGGTACGTCAGCCCATCCATCGGGCCACCCTTTCGGCGAGTGCGAGGCATGTCAGGTTCGGAGGGGCGCTGGGCATCACCGGGAGCACCGAAGCGTCGACCACGTACAGCCCCTCGGCGCCGTGGACCCGGCAGCGCTGGTCCACCACGGCCCCCGGGTCGTCCGCCGGTCCCATGCGAGCGGTGCCGACGGCGTGCCAGCTGGGCGAGACGAAGCGGGTGACGGCTCCGCGCAGCATCTTGTCCTCGCGGACCATCCGGTCGGTCCACACCAGGACCCGTTCCAGCAGGCCGGCCATCGGCGCCGACCGCAGGAGTGCCCAGGCCTGCCGTACGGCGGCCATCAGGAGCTCCACGTCGGCCGGGTCGGTGGCCAGGCCGAGGACGATCTCCGGTGGGGTCGAGGGGTCCGCGTCGCGGATCGTGACCGAGCCGCGGGAGGCGGGCCGCAGCACCATGGCGGACAGCCCCACCGCCAGCTCGGCGCGGAGCATGCCGCCGATCAGCGGATTGGCCGCCGTGGGCACCGCGTCCAGCAGGAACAGCCCGAGGTCCGCCGCGCCGCCCGCCGCGGCCGGATCGGACGCGGAGCGCGCGGTGACCTGGTGCCAGCTGCTGCCCGCCCGGCAGACACCAGGGCGGGGCTCCGACCAGAGCACGATCGCGGGGTGGTCGGCGAGGTTCTGTCCCACGCCGGGCAGGTCCAGGGCGGGATCGATGCCGAGTCCGGCCAGCAGCCGGGGGTCGCCGATGCCCGAACGCTGCAGCACCGCGGGCGTGTTGACCGCGCCCGCCGCCAGGACGACCCGGCCCGCCCCGACGCGCTGGAGCCGCCCGTCGCGCCACACCTCGACGCCGGTGGCCCGGTGGTGGCCGTCCAGCAGCACCCGGGCCGCCACGGTGCCGGTCCACAGGGTCAGGTTGGGCTGCTCCCGGGCCGCCGCGAGATGGCTCTCCGCGGTGGAGATCCGGCGGTCTCCTACGGCGTTGGCGGGAGTGATTCCGGCGCCGAGCGCGGCACCGGAGTTCAGGTCCTCCAGAGCGGGCAGCCCGAGTTGCCGGCAGCCCTGGAGGAAGGCCTGTGCGGTGGTGGCGAGCGACTCCCGGGCCACCCGGTGGATCGGCAGCGGCCCGTCCGTGCCGTGCTCGGGGCCCTTGACGTCGTGGTCCGTCTCCAACCCGACCAGGTACGGCAGCAGTCGCTCCCAGGTCCACTCCGGGTTGCCGGCCGCCGCCCAGACGTCGAGGTCCGCGGGCAGCGGACGCAGGGCGAGCGCGCCGTTGACGGCGGAGGAACCGCCGAGGGTCCTGCCGACCGCGTACGGGAATTCCCGTCTGCCGCCGGCGGAGGCCCGCGCGGTGTAGTCCCAGTTGCGGCCCGCGAGGACGGGCACCCCGGCCTGCTCCCGCGACCCGCCCGCGGCGTCCGGGGGCTCGCCCGCCTCGATCAACAGCACCCGGCGTTCCGGCCGCTCGGACAGCCGGGCGGCGAGGACCGCTCCGGCCGAGCCCGCGCCGACGACCACGTCGTCCCAGTACGGGACCCCTTCTCGCGTACTCACCGGGTCACCTCCCCAGCCGGGCCTTGAGCAGGTCGGCCAGGCCGGCCACCGTCGGGTTCTCGAAGAGCAGTTGCAGCCCTTCCTCCACGTCGCCCTCCCACTGGAACGCGTCCCGCACCCCGGTCAGGATGTGCACGGCGTGCAGGGAGTCGCCGCCGAGTTCGAAGAAGTTGTCCTCCACTCCGAAGTCGTCGAACCCCAGGACCTCCGCCCAGATGGCCGCCACCCGCGCCTCGGTCCCGTCGCGGGGCGCGACGACCTCGTGTTCCGCCAGGTCGCTCCAGGGCACCGGCAGTGCGGCGGCGTCGACCTTGCCGTTGGCGCTCAGCGGGATCGCGTCGACGAGCAGGCAGTGTTTGGGGACCATGTAGTCGGGGAGCAGTCCGGCCAGCGCCGCGAGCAGTTCCGCGGGCTCCGGCCGTGCCGGACCGTTTCCGTCCGGTACCACGTGGGCGACGAGCTGGCGGCGGCCGGTGACGGGGTTGGTGTCCACCCGGACGACCGCCCGGCCCACCGAGGGGAGCCGCTCCAGGGTGGCGGCGATCTCGCCGAGTTCCACCCGGTATCCGTTGAGCTTCACCTGGAAGTCGGCGCGTCCCAGGAACTCGATGTTTCCGTCGGGCAGGTAGCGTCCGAGGTCGCCGGTGCGGTAGAGCAGTTCAGCCGAGCGCGGGTGCCGTACGAAGCGCTCCGCGGTGCGCTCCGGGTCGGCCCAGTAGCCCATGGCCACGCCCGTGCCGCCGATCCAGATCTCGCCGGTCGCCCACACCGGCCGTTCCTCGAAACGGTCGCCGAGGACGTGCAGGGTCTGGTTGGCCAGCGGCTTGCCGTACGGAATCCGGGTCCACTGGGGCGGGACCTCGCCGATCGGGTAGTGCACCGACCAGATGGACGCCTCGGTGGCCCCGCCCAGGCTGATGACCTCGGCGCGCGGGTGGCGGGCACGCACCGCGTCGGGCAGTGCCACCGGTATCCAGTCGCCGCTGAGCAGTACCAGCCGCAGGTCGCCCGCGCGTTCCTCGGACAGCCGGGCGGGCGAGTCGGCCCAGAGCTGCATCAGGGCGGGCACCGAGTTCCACACGGTGACGCCGTGGCGCTCGGCCAGCTCGGCCCAGTGGGCCGGGTCGTGCGCGCGCTCGGGGCTCGGCAGGACGACGGTGCCGCCGGCCGCGAGGGTGCCGAAGACGTCGTAGACGGAGAGGTCGAAGGTGAGCGACGACAGGGCGAGCACCCGGTCCGCGGGGCCGACCGAGAAGCGCCTGTTGAGGTCCTGGACGGTGTTGACGGCGCCCCGGTGGTCGATCATCACGCCCTTGGGAGAGCCCGTGGACCCCGAGGTGAAGATGACGTAGGCGAGGTCCTCCGGCGCGGGCGCGGTGTCCGGTGCGGTGGACGGCTGTGCCAGGGTCTCGTCGTCGTCCAGAGCCACCAGGATCGTCTGCTCGGGCCAGTCGAGACCGTCCCGGTGGCGGGCCGAGGTCACCACGATGCTCACCCGGCCGGATTCCAGCAGCTGTTGCCGCCGGGCCGCGGGCCACTGCGGATCGACGGGCAGATAGGCCGCCCCGGAGGCCGCCACGCCGAGGACCGCCGGGATCTGTTCCAGGCTCCGGTCCAGTACGACGCCGACCAGGGTGCCCGGCGCGGCGCCGAGCGCGGTGAGCCGGTGGGCGAGCCGGTGGGCCGAGGCCATCGCCTCGCTGTAGCGGAGGCTGCCGTCCTCGGACACCGCCGCCGTGGCGTCCGGTGTGCGCAGCGCCTGGTCGGCGACGATGCTCAACAGGGTTCCGCCGGGCAGCTCCAGCGCGGTGGCGTTGACGCCGGTGCGCGCCGCCAGCTGCGGGCTCGGGGCCGAGACGGTGGGCCCCAGCGCGTCCCACAGGCCCGGCTCGCTGCTCAGCCTGTCCAGCAGGGTCCGGAAGGTGGCGAACATGTCGTCGAGCAGGCCCTCGGGAAACAGGGCCTCCACCGCGTCCCAGTTGAAGACCAGCTCGCCGTTCTCCTCCAGCACCTGGTGGTCGAGCCAGACCTGCGGGGTCTGGCTCACGCCGTGCCGGTACTCTCCGAAGAAGGCCATGCCGTCCATCGCGTCGGTGTCCCCCGAGAACCCGAGGGCGCTGGTGAAGACGATCGGCATGGCCGCGCCGAGACCGGCGCCGCGCCTGCGGGCGCGCTCCCGCAGGACCCGCACGCCGCTGTACGACAGGTGTTCCAGGTCCCGCATCAGCTGCTGCTGGAAGCCGGCCGTGCGCCGGGCGAAGGTCTCGTCCTGGCCGCCGCTCATCTGGAGCAGGGTCAGCGAGGTGAAGTCGCCGATGATCCCGCCGATCTGAGGGTGGGCCTCCGCGGGCCGGTTGAAGAGGGTCAGGTTGAGCGTGAAGTCGCTCTGCAGCGACCACAGGCGCAGTACGTCGGTGAAGGCGGCCAGCAGGACCGTGGAGGGGGTGAGGCCGCGTTCCTGGGCGTACTTCTTGACCAGGGCCCACTGTTCGCGGGGCAGCGCGGCCCGGCGCCGGGTGAAGACGGTGCTCTCCGCGGGGCCCTGCTGGACCGCCAGCGGCAGGTCGGGGGCGGGCGGCAGTTCGTCGAGCCGGTCCAGCCAGTACTTCTCGGCGGCCTGGTGGCGGGCGCTGCCGCGCTTGGCCTCTTCCGCGAGGACGAAGTCCCGGTAGCCGATGGCGAACGGCTCGGGGTCCCAGCTCTCGTCCTCGTAGTAGTGCTGCCAGTCACGGAAGAGCAGGTCGAAGCTGTAGGCGTCCATGATCAGCAGATCGAGGCTGATGTGCAGGCGCAGCCCCTCGCGGTGCGAGGTGGCGCGGATGTCGAACAGCGGCCAGATGTCGGGGGCGAGGACCTGGTGGTCGAGCTCGCCGCGCAGGGTGCGCAGGTGCTCCTCGAAGGAGTCCTGGTCCGCGTCCGTCCGGTCGTAGAACCGGATCTCGTACTCCGGGACCTCGGGCAGCACCCGCTGGCGGCCGTCCGGGCCGACCACGGCGCGGAGCATGTCGTGCCGGGCGATGACCTTGCGCAGGCTGCGCTCGAGGCGTGCCACGTCGAGGCCGTCACGGTCGAGCTCGAAGTAGAAGTGGGTGGCCACCCCGCCCAGTTCCAGGGCTCGGTTGTGGCCGATCCAGTAGGCGTGCTGGATGTCTGTCAGCACGAAGGGCTCGTGACGCTCTTCGTGTCCCGCGGTGAGCGGGGCCGCTTCGGCGTCCTGCTCCGCGGCGCGCAGCATGGTCACCAACTCGTCGCGCTGCGCCCGCAGTGCGTCCCGGAGCGGGGCGGTGAGCGCGCCGGGCGGCGCGATCACGTCGAGCTTGTCTCCGGAGAGCCTCAGCTTGATGCCGAGCTGCTGGAGCTCCGAGATCAGGTCGTGGTCCATGGCGGGTCCTCCTGCTGGGTTCAGTGCTGAGCCGGACACGTGGTCATGAGCGCGGCGACGGCCGCGACATGGGCGCCGGTGAGCAGGGTGTGGTGGGTGCCGTCGGTCGTGGCGGCGGTGGTGCGGCCGCCGGTGAGCGGGGCCCAGCCCCACTCCGCGGATTCCGTGTGGGGGTGGCCTTCGAACTCGCTCACCCTCCCGTGCGCGGCCCGGACCACGGTGACGTCGGCCGCGACGGTGCGCGCGCGGTAGCGGTGGCAGGCGGTGATGACCCCGCGGAACACCGGCCAGCTGAGCGCCAGGTCCGCGGCCTCGGGGACCTCCAGGCCCTGGGCGCGGGCGAGCTCCACCGCGCGGGCGAGCCGCTCCGGCTCCGGCGCGGCGGCCAGTTCCGCCGCCGCGGACGGCCGGACGGCCGCCGGGTCGAAGCCGACGTCGAGGTCCTCCAGGAACCACAGCAGCATGGCCGCCTCGTCGGCTCCGTCGGCCCTCTCCGTCCCGCCGGTCGCGCCCGTCCCGGACGCCTCCTGGTCCAGGGCCCGCTCCGGGGCCGGGGAGTCGATCACCACGAGTCGCTCCACGGTCTCGCCCCGCTGCTCCAGCAGCCGGGCGAGCTCGAAGGCGATCACCCCGCCCGACGACCAGCCGGCCACCCGGTAGGGCCCGTGCGGGCGGACGGCGAGCAGCGCCTCGGCGTAGCACTCGGCCAGCGCCTCCACGGTGTCCAGCGGTTGCCTGCCGACGCCGGGGCCGGGTGCCTGGAAGGCGTGGCAGGGGCCGTCCAGCAGTTCCGCGAGGCCCCGGTAGCAGAGCACGTTCCCGCCGGCCGGGTGCACCAGCGCCCAGGGCGTCCCCTCGCCGGTGTCGTCGAGCGCCACCAGCGGGGACCAGGTGTCCTGCCCGGTGTCCTGTTCCAGCAGCTCGGCGAGGGCGGCGACGGTGCGGCGTTCCAGCAGCGCCCCGAGCGGGGCGCGCAGCCCCAGCCGCGTACCGACCATGCCGATGACGCGCAGCGCCGCGAAGGACTGCCCGCCGAGGTCGAAGAAGTCGTCGTGGATGCCGATCCGGTCGACCCCCAGGACGGACTCCCAGATCTCCACGAGGGCCTTCTCGGTCTCCGTCCCCGGCGGGGTGTGCGTCCGGGCCCGGTCGTCGTACGTCGGGCCTATCGCCTCGATGGCGCGGCGGTCCAGCTTGCCGTTGGCGGTGAGCGGGAGTGCGTCGAGGACGACGACGAAGCTCGGCACGAGGTGGCCGGGCAGCCGGTCGGCCAGGTGGGCGATGAGCTCCTCCGGCCGCGGGCGCGGTGCGTCGTGCTCGGCGACGACGTACCCGGCCAGTTGCCGCCCCGATCCCGCGGTGCGGGCGACGACGACCGCGTGCCGTACGGCGGGGTGCTGGGCGAGCGCGTGCTCGATCTCGCCCGGTTCCACCCGGAAGCCCTGGATCTTGACCTGGAAGTCGGCGCGTCCCAGGAACTCGATGTCCCCGTCGGGCAGATAGCGGCCGAGGTCGCCGGTGCGGTACAGCCGCTCGCCGGTGACCGGGTCGGTGACGAAGGAGGCCGCCGTCCGGTCGGGGTCGTTGAGGTAGCCGAGCGCGACGCCGGTACCGCCGATGTACAGGTCGCCGGTGACCCGGTCGGGGGCGTCCCGGCCGACCGCGTCCCGCACCCGCCAGTGCTGGTTGCCGAGCGGGCGGCCGTACGGGATGCTCGCCCAGTCGGGGTCGACCCGGTCGATCGGGTGGTGGATGGACCAGATCGAGGCCTCGGTCGCACCGCCGAGGCTCACCACCCGCGCGTGCGGGGCGATCCGGCCGATCAGCGCCGGGAGCTGGACCGGGATCCAGTCGCCGCTCAGCAGGACCACACGCAGTGCCGGGAAGGTCAGACCGGCCTGCTCCGCGGCCTCCGCGAACAGTTGCATGAGGGCGGGTACGGAGTTCCAGACCGTGACCCCGTGTTCCTGGACCAGGTCGGCCCACTGCCCCGGATCGGTGGTACCGGGCGGTGGCAGCAGCAGGGTCGCGCCGGCCTCCGCGGTGCCGAAGACGTCGTAGACGGACAGGTCGAAGCAGAGCGAGGAGACGCCGAAGACGACGTCGTCCGGGCCGATGGCGAACCTGCGGTTGATGTCGACCACGGTGTTCAGCGGGCCGGTGTGGTCGAGCATGGCGCCCTTGGGCTTGCCGCTCGACCCCGAGGTGTAGATCACGTACGCGGTGTCCCCCGGATCGCCCTCGGGCACGGCCGGCGGGCCCGGCACGGCTGTCGCCTGCGTCGTCGCCAGTACGGGGCAGCCGGCGACCGGGACGAGCGAGTCCCGCTCGGCCTCGGAGGTGAGCACCGCGGTGACGCGTGCGTCCGCGAGAAGTTCGCCCACGCGTTCCCGGGGCCAGCCGGGGTCGATGGGCACGTAGGCGGCCCGCGCCGCGAGCACGCCGTGCACGGCGGCGATCTGTTCGGCGCCCTTGGGCAGCAGGACGGCGACGCAGTCCGCGGGCCGGACGCCGTTGCGGTGCAGGAGGGCAGCCAGCTCCTGCGCGCGTTCCCGCAGTTGCGCGTAGTCGAGGGTGCCGTCCGCCGCCACCACGGCGCTCGCGCCGGGCCGTCGGCCGGCCTGCTGGGGCAGTGCGCGGCCGAGCAGGCCCTCGGGGACGGAGCGGCCGGTGTCGTTGACCGCGGCGCGGCGGGCGCGCTGTTCGGCGGGCAGCAGGTCGAAGGAGGAGCGGGCCCAGGCGGCCGGGTCTTCGGCGAGCAGCAGGAGCAGCTCGCGGTAGGCGGTGTGCATGGCGTCGATGAGCCCTGCCGGGAACATGCTCTCGATCAGGTCCCAGACCACCCAGAGGCCGCCGTCGCTCTGCTCCCAGAACTGGTTGTCGAGCAGCACCTGCGGGGTCTCCAGGTGGCTGAAGACGGGCTGGTCCAGGTGCCCCATGAACAGGCCGCTGCCCACCACGAACGGGCAGGCCGCCTTTCCGGGGGTGCGTCGCACCTGGTTGAGCTGCTGGAGGACCTTCACCCCGCTCCAGTAGGTGTGCTCGACGTCCGTCATGACCTGGGTCTGCAGCCGTCCGGCGCGGTCCCGGAAGGCCTCGTCGTGCCGCCAGTCCACCTCCAGCGGGTACAGCGAGGCGAAGTTGCCGACCACCTCGGTGATCTGCGGGTGGAGCGGCAGCCGGTGGGTCATCATGTTGTTCAGCAGGAAGTGCCGTGAGCCGCTCCAGTACGCCACGATCTCCGCGTACACCGCGTACACCGCGTTGGTCGCGGTGACGCCGTTGTCCGTCGCGTGCTGCTTGAAGCGGCTCCACTGCGCGGCGGTCAGGGTGAACTCGCGGCGGGTCAGCTGGGCCCTGCTGCGGGTGTCCGCGCCGGTCACCAGGGGCAGGTCCGGTGCCTGTGGCCAGTCGGCCATCCGGTCGCACCAGTACTTCCGGGAGGCTTCGCCGCGCTCGGACTCCTCCAGGGCGGCCAGCGCCAGCACGCAGTCACGGTATCCCAGTTGCAGTTCCGGCAGGGCTGCGGACGGCTCGTGGTAGCTGGCCAGCACGCTGTCGAGGAAGCGGCCGGTGCCGGGGCCGTCGCTGAAGAAGTTGTTGTTGTTGTAGTGCAGCCGCGCCCGGCCGTCGCCGTAGCGGGTGATCCGTACGTCCATCCACGGCCAGGTGTCCAGCGGGAGTTCGGCCGCCTGCATCTCGTCCCTGGTCCGCTCGATGACGGCCTGCGCCTCCGCGTCGGGGGCCTGCCGGACGTCGGTGACCCGGACCTTCACGGGTGCCGGGTCGCGGACGGTCTCCAGCTGGAGGTCGTCGCGCACCACCACCAGGCTGCCGCGCTGGCGGTGCAGCATGGCGCCCAGCGCGGTCTCGAAGCGCTCGGGGTCGAGTTCCGCGAAGTCGAACTCCATGTACTGGTGCGGCCGGACGTGGTACTCGAACTGGGAGCTGCTGCCGACCAGGAACGACATCTGGAGGTCGGACGGCGGGAACGGCTCGTGCCGCCGGTCCTCGTCGGGGACGATCTGCGGGAGCGCGGCGGCGTCGCCCTGCTTGAGCAGGCCGATCAGTTCCGCCTTGCGCTCGGCGAGCTCGCGCCGGATCCCGTCGGACAGCTGTCCGACGGCTGCGCGCACCTCGATGCGCTCGCCGTCGACCAGCCGCAGACGTACGCCGTGCTGGGCGAGCCGGGCGAGAAACTCCGCCGGGTCGGTGTGCTTTCCGGGTTCTGTCATGGCGGGGAACTCCTACTCGGGCAGGTCGGTGCCGTCGGACGGGGTCGGTCCGACGCCACCACGGGGAAGCGGTACGAGGCTCCGCGGGAGGCGGTACGGGGCTCCGCGGGGAGGCGGTACGGCGCTACGAAGTCGGATGTCCGGGCAGGGATGCCCGGGGACGGGAGCGGGCGGGCGCGGGCGCCCCGGCGGACAAGCGCGGGGCGCCCTGGCGCGGGCCGGCGGCACGAAGTGCGTGTGCGGGGCCGGGCTTCGCGCGTCGTGCGGGGCTCAGAGGGTGAGGACCTCGACGTCCCCGCCCGCGTCGGCGTCGGCCCCGGAGTCGTCGGCGACCAAGCTCCGGAGGGTGACCTGCCGCAGAATCAGTTCGACCACATCGGTGACGGTGTTGCCGCCGAACACGAACGAGGGCGGTACGTCGGCCGAGAAGTCGGACAGCAGCCGGTTGCGCAGCCGTACGGCGCTCAGCGAGTCCAGTCCGAGTTCGCTCAGCCTCCTGTTCCCGAAGGTGGGCCGCAGCTCGTCCCGCTGCTGAGCCGTCAGCCCGAGCAGTTCACGGGCGGCGCCGAGGAGCTCCTCCTCGATCGCGGCCCTGCCCGCCTGCGGGTCGCGCAGGGCGAGTTCGACGATCTCGGCCACCTGGGCGGCGGTGCGGCCGGCGGCGGATTCCGCCGTGGTGTCCGGCAGTTCCCGGTCCGTGACGCGGTCCGTGGCCGGTTCGCCCAGCAGGGTGTACGGCAGCCGCCGGTTGTCCGTGGCCGCGAGCCGGTCCAGGTCGACCGCCGCGAGGCCGGCCACCGGGAGACCGGCGCCCAGCAGGTCGCCGAGCGCCGCCAGGGCCCCTGCGGTGTCGAGTCCGGTGATGCCGGTCCGGGCGAGCCGGGCGAGCAGTTCCGGGCGGGCGGCCATGCCCGCCTCGGCCCAGGGGCCCCAGTTGACGCTGAGCGCCGCCTGTCCGTCGTGGTGCCGTTGGGCGGCGAGGCCGTCCAGAAAGGCGTTGGCGGTCACGTAGTTGGCCTGGCCGGCCGAGCCGGTCAGGGCGGCGAGCGAGGAGTAGAGCACCAGGAAGTCGAGTGCCAGGTCGGCGGTCAGGGTGTGCAGGTTGCGCGCACCCCGGACCTTGGGTTCGAGGACGGCATCGAAGCGCGCCCGGTCGAGGTCGGCCATCGGGGCGTCGTCGGTGATCCCGGCGGCGTGGACGACACCGCGCAGCGGTGCGAGTTCACGGCCGATTCGGCCGAGCAGTCCGGTAACCGCCGACAGATCGGCCACATCGGCGGGCCAGAGTTCGACCCGTACCCCGGCGGCCCGCAGCTCCTCCACCTCCTGCGGGATGTCGGCGGGGACGGAGCGGCTGGTCAGCACCACGCAACGGGCCCCCTGGCCGGCCAGCCAGCGCGCGGTGGCCAGGCCCAGCGCACCGAATCCACCGGTGATCAGATAGCTGCCGTCGGGCCGGACGGGGACGGGTGTCACCGCCGCCGCGCGTCCCGACTCCCGCAGCCGGGCGGTGAACCACCGGGCGCCCCGCACCGCGAGGTGGCCGCGCCCCGGCAGTCCGGCGACCCGGGCGAGCAGGGCGGGGAGCGGCGGCTGGGTGCCGTCCGGCTCCAGGTCGACCTGGACGCACTTGAGTTCGGGGTACTCGGCGATGACCGCCTTGGCCAGCCCGGTGAACACCGCCTGCCCGGCGTCCGGCCGCGTCGGCGCCTGTGGCACCCTGACCGCGCCGGTCGAGCAGACGACCACATCGGGGCGGTCGGCGGCGCACGCCTCCAGGAACTGCCGGAGGACAGCGAAGGCGGTACCGGCCGGAGCGGTGGGGTCGGCGAGGTCACTGAGGCCGCCGCCCGTCGGCGCCGTCCGCAGGACCAGTCCGGCGACCGGGCCTCCCTGGCCACGCGCTTCGGAGATCAGGCGGGCCAGCTCCTCGTCCGAGGCGCCGGGGTCGACCACCGACGGCACGGCGGCCACCATCGGATCAGCGGCTCGGGCCTCCGCGCACCAGTCGTCGACCAGCGCGGCGTCCGTTCCGAAGACCAGCCAGCTGCCCGGCCGGACCTCGGCGGCCTCCGCCGGGGCCGGCTCCCAGTCGGTGCGCAGCACCCGTACGGGTGCCCCGGCCGCGGCGGCGATCCGCTCGGGGGCGACCGGCCGCAGCCGCAGCGCCTCGACGGTCGCCAGCGGCCGCCCGTCGTCGGACAGCAGGTCCAGGTCGAAGAGACGCACGCCGTCGGCCTCGGTGCCTCCGTCGCGGGCCACACACCACAGCTGCGCGGGCAGCGGGCGGTGGACGGTGATCCGGTCGATACCCACCGGCAGCAGCAGTTCCCCGGTGCCGTCGAGGAAGGCGGCGGTCACGTGGAAGCAGGCGTCCAGCACAGCGGGGTGTGCCCGGTAGGCCGATACGTCCTCGGTGGGCAGCTCCGCTTCGATCCGGCCGACGGCCTCCTTCTCGGCCGACCACAGGCGGCGCAGTCCGCGGAAGGCGGGCCCGTAGTCGAGGCCGCGCCCCCGCAGTCTCTCGTACAGCGGCTCGACGTCCGTCTCGGCCAGGCCCGCGCGCAGCAGGTCGAGGTCGACCCTCCGGTCCGGGGCCGGTCCGACCGCCCGCGCGGCGGCCACCGTGACGTGCTCGGTCCAGCCGTCCGCGCCCGGCGCCTTGCTGAAGCCGCTGATCCGGTGCCCGTCCCGGCCTGCCCGGACCACCGTCTGGGTGGTGACGGGTGCGTCGTCGGGCAACGGCAGGAACGCGGTGAAGGACACGCCCTGGAGCGCCCACGGTCCGTCACCGGCGACCGCCCGCACAGCGGCGTCGGCCCACTCCGTCATCGCGGCGCCGGGCAGTACGGGCCTTCCGCCGGCCCGGTGCTGGTCGAGGTACCACGGCTGTGCCGCGCTCAGGGTGCGGGTGAACCGGTGCCCGTCGGCGTCGGCGAGCTCGACGGGCGCGCCGAGCAGCGGGTGGTGTCCGTCGCCTCCGTCGGTGAACCAGTGGCGGGTCGCCGCCAGCGGGTGGCCCGGCAGCGGCAGGGGCTGCGGCGGTCGGCCCTGTGCGCCGTCCCGGTCGTGCAGCATGCCCGTCCAGTCGGGTCGCCCGCCGTTCACGTACCACTGGGCGAGCCCCTGCTGGAAGCGCCGGTCGTCGGTGTCGTCCCGGTGCAGGCTGGACAGGCAGAGCGCGGTGGTGAGGGTGGCTTCGACGAGCGGGCCGAGCACCGGGTGGGGCCCGCACTCCACCACCGTGGTGCAGCCGAACGCCGCCAGCGCGTCCAGGCAGTCGCCGAACCGCACCGGCTCCAGCGCGTGCCTGGCGAAGTACCCGGCGGAGTACTCGGCCCCGGCGGTGCCGGTCAGATTGGACACCACGGGTATCCCGGGGGTGCGGTAGGCGACCGTCTCGGCGAAGCGCTCGAACTCGGCGACGGCGTCCGCCATCAGCGGGGAGTGGAAGGCGCGGGTGCCGTGCAGCCGGGTGACCCGGGCGCCCCGCTTCTCCCAGTCGGCGGCCAGCTCGGCGCTCGCGCGTTCCTCGCCGGAGATCACCAGGTCCGCGGGCCCGTTGAGGGCGGCTGCGACCACCGAGCGGTCGGCGGGGAGTTCCGCGCGCAGGGCGTCGAGCAGTGCGCCGTCGGCGTGGACCGCGTACATCGCCCCCGGCCCCGCGAGGTCCTGCATGAGGCGCGCGCGGGCGACCACCAGGCGGACGGCGTCGGGGACGCTCAGGGCGCCGGCGACGCACGCGGCGACGTACTCGCCGAGGCTGTGACCGGCCACCACGTCGGGCCGCAGCCCGCACGCGCGCCACAGTTCGGCGAGCGCGTAGTCCACCGCGAAGAGAGCCGGCTGGGCGAAGCGGGTCTGTTCGAGGTCGACCTTCGGACCGGGGGCGTCGCACAGCGTGGGCAGCAGGGAGACGCCGAGTTCGGCGCGCACGACCGCGTCCACCCGGTCGAGGGCTTCGCGGAAGACGGTGTGCCGGAAGTACAACGCCTGGGCCATACCGGGGTACTGGGCGCCCTGGCCGGTGAACACGAAGGCCACCGGACCGTCGCCCGCACGGCCCGCGACGCCGGACACCACCGCGTCGTCCGGCAGTCCCTTCCCGTACGCCGCCAGGGCCCGCGCCGCGTCCCCGGTCGACCGGGCCAGCACGGCGAGCCGGTGGTCGTGGTGGGGGCGCCGGGCACCCGCGGTGTGGGACAGCGCGTGCCAGGACGGGGCAGCACCCGACTCGCCCGCGGCGAACTGCGCGTAGTCGGCGGCGAGTCGACGCAGCGCGGAGCCGCTCTTGGCGGAGACCGGCAGCAGGGACCACTCCCCGCTCTCCAGCACCTCCACGGCGGGCCTTCGCTCGGGTGCGGCGGAGAGGATCACATGGGCGTTGGTGCCGCCGAAGCCGAACGAGCTGACGGCCGCCGCCTGTCCGGGGCCTTCCGGCCACGCCGTCGTCGCCCGGGGGATCCGCAGCCGGGAGCCTGCCAGTTCGATCAGCGGGTTGACCGTATCGACGTGCAGGGAGGCGGGGATCCGCCGGTTCTCCAGGCAGAGCACCGCCTTGATCAGCCCGGCCATGCCCGCCGCGGCCTCCAGGTGGCCGATGCTGCTCTTCACCGAGCCGACGTGCAGTGCGGTGCCGGACGGCTCCCCGTAGACGGCGCGCAGGGCGCCCATCTCGATCGGGTCGCCGAGCCGGGTGCCGGTGCCGTGTGCCTCGACGTAGCCGACCTGTCCTGCCGTCAGGCCCGAGGCGGCGAGCGCCGCGCGCAGCACCGCTTCCTGGGCCGTTCCGTTCGGTGCGGTCAGGGTGCTGCTGCGGCCGTCGGAGGAGACCGCGGAACCCTGGACCAGGGCCCTGATCCGGTCGTCGGCGGCGAGCGCGTCACCCTGGCGGCGCAGCACCACCACGCCACAGCCCTCACCGCGTACGTAGCCGTCGGCGGCGGCGTCGAAGGTCTTGCAGCGGCCGTCCGGGGCCAGCATGCCGGCCTGGGTGAAGCCGGTGGTCAGCGCCGGGTCGAGGAGCAGGTTGACGCCGGCCACGACGGCTACGTCGCAGTCACCGAGTCGCAGCGCGGCGCACGCCTGGTGCAGGGCGACCAGGGAGGACGAACAGGCCGTGTCCACCGCCTGGCTGGGGCCCCGCAGGTCCCACTGGTAGGAGATCCGGTTGGCGGCGATGCTGGCCGCCTGGCCGGTGCCGTCGTGGGCGGTGGCGGTGCGGCCTGCCCGGTCCTGGAGCCTGCCGTAGTCGTGGGTGCTGATGCCCACGAAGACGCCTGTCCTGCCGGCGCCCGGCGCGGCCGGGTCGAGGCCGGCGTCCTCCATGGCCCGCCACACGGTGGTCAGCAGCAGACGCTGCTGCGGATCGAGGTGCCGGGCCTCGTCGCGGGAGATGCCGAAGAAGGCCGCGTCGAACTCGTCGACGCCGTCGATGAATCCGCCCCATCCGGGCTCGCCGTGCTCCAGCCGGTAGCCGAGCAGCCTGCGGCGGGCGGGTACTTCGCGCACCGCGTCGCGGCCGTCGAGCAGTAACTGCCAGAAGGCGTCCACGTCCCCGGCGCCCGGCACCCGGCACGCCATGCCGACGACGGCGATCGGCTCGCGGTCCCGCGACGGCGGCCGGTCCGCGGTCGCCTGCGGCTCGGCCGCCTCGGCCGGCCGGGGCGGGGTTACGGCGCCGTCGGTGAGCGCGGAGGCCAGGGCCGCGACGGTGGGGTGGTTGAAGAGGGTCCTGGCGTCGACCGGGGTGCCGAGCCAGGAGCGGAGGTCACCGGCGAGAGAGGCGAGGGAGACGGAGTCGAGACCGAACGAGCCGAACGGGACGTCCGGTTGGACCTCGCGGGGGTCGATCCCCTGGCGGCGGGCGATGGCCTCGGTCAGCCAGTCGGCCACGGCCACCCGGGACCGGGCCGGACCGGCCGGGGAGGCGGCGGCGGGGGTCTCGGCCGACACGTGCACGGGCTTGAGTTCGCCCGCCAGGTACAGCCGCTTGCACTCCTGCCTGCGGACCTTGCCGCTGGAGGTCAGGGGAAGCTGGGCCGGGCGGATCAGCACCACGGTCTGCGGCGCGAGTTCGTGCTCCTCGACGGTGGCGAGCCGGATGCTGCGCACGACCTCGTCGCGGTCGGCCTCCCGGAAGGCGCTGCGGGTGAGTTCGCTGACCACGACCAGGTGTTCCGCACCTTCGGGGTCCTCCACCGAGAAGGCGACGCCCTTGTCGCGTTCGAGGGCCGGGTGGGAGTCGGCGACGGTCAGCTCGATGTCCTGCGGGTAGTGGTTGACCCCGCGGACGACGATGAGGTCCTTGCTCCGGCCGGTGATGTACGTCGCCCGGCCGAGACGTCCGCCGAGGTCGCCGCTACGGAGGTAGGGGCCGCTGCCGTCGGCCAGCCGGCCTCCGAAGGTGGCCTCCGTCGCCTCGGGGTTCTGCCAGTAGCCGGGGCTCACGGTGTCGCCGCGGAGCCAGATCTCGCCGCACTCCCCGTCGGGCAGTGCGCGGTGCGTCCGCGGATCGACGATCAGCAGCTCGGTGTCCAGCAGGACGTCGCCGTTGCTGGGGAGGCGGCGCGCCCCGGGGGTGCCGTCGGGCACCTGCCGCAGTCGGCCGTGCCCCAGTTCCGCGGCGTCGAAGGAGGCGATGCCAAGCGGCTCGCCGCGCCGCCGCAGGGTCACGGCGAGTGTCGACTCGGCCATTCCGTACGCGGGGGTGAAGACGTCGGCGCCGCATCGGGACCGCGCGAACTCTCCGGCGAAGCGCTCGATGGACTGCGGCCGGATCGGCTCGGCGCCTATCATGAACGAGCGGAGCGCCGAGAGGTCCAGGCCCTCACGGTCCTCGGGACGGATGCGGTCGCAGCACAGGTCGAGCGCGAAGTTGGGGCCGAAGGCGAGTGCGGCCCGGTAGCGGGTGGCCGCGGTGAGCCAGCGCAGCGGATCCTGCACGAAGTCGATCGGCGCCATCAGCACATTGGTGGAACCTGCCCGCAACGGGTACAGCAGTCCCGCGACCAGTCCGAAGTCATGGAAGAGCGGCAGCCAGGACAGCGACACCTCGTCCGGTCGCAGCCCCAGCCCCTCGTCGAGCATGTCGAGTTGGTGGACGATGTTGCGATGGGTGACCATCACACCGCGCGGACGGCCGGTCGAGCCCGAGGTGTACTGGAGGTAGGCGATGTCGTCGGGCCCCACCTCGGGCCTGCGCCACAACTCGGGGTCGTTGGCCGACAGTTCGGCCGTCGTCGTCACCGCGCAGGAGGCGGGCAGGTCGCGGGACATCGGCTCGACCCGGTCGGCGCCCACCACCGCCAGCCGCGGGGCGCAGTCGTCGACGATGCCGTCGACCCGCGCGCCCTTGCGGCTCCTGGTCGGCGGGAAGGCGGGCACCGCGATGGCCTTGGCGTAGAGGCAGCCCAGGAAGGCGACGGCGTAGTCCACGCCCTGCGGCAGAAGGATCAGCACCCGCTCGCCGGCCATGCCGCGGGCCTGGAGCCCGGCGGCGACGGCGCGGGCGCGCCGGTCGTACTCGGCGAAGGACAGCCGTTCGGCCTCGCCCTCACCGGCGGCCAGCATGACAATCGCAGGCTTCTCGGACAGCTCGGCCGCTCGCGCGCCAATAGCATCAAAAATGAACACGGAAATTTCCCACCAAGACTTCCTCGGCACACTTTCTCGCGCTGAATGGAGCAGCCGGAAAGGTACAAATGGGGGCCCATATGAAGAGCCACTGGTGACCCGCCTTCAACGGCGGGGGAAAAAATCGGTAGACCGAGGGTAAAGGGCGGGTCAAATTTCACGCCACAACCCGAAGGCACCTCAGCGGATGCTCAATACATCCGTCCGCACCGCATACCTCAACTTGAACCACTCCCCCGTGCGAGACTCGTCCGGCCGACCAGCCGTGCGAGCGCACATCAGCCCGCACACTGAAAGCCTTTTGAATTGCTGTTCACTCTAATGAGCACCCCAGGCGGCGTCAAGCAGTTACAGAGTCAACCACAAGCGGAATGCGAGATTTCTGTCACCAGAATTACAGGGGCAAAAGCGCAATCAATGCACCAACATACGACACGCACATGCCGTATGCCGCAGGCCACGCACCGACGCGGGCCAAAATTACCTGACGTTCCGTCAACACCCTTGCGGCCAGGCGTCGCTGGCGCTCTCCGTGGATGGGACATATGCTCTGTCGCGGTCGGCCCGCCCGGCGTGATCGCCGGACGGAGAGCGCACGCGGGGCCGAATGCGCGGACCCACTCACACTCCACTGTTCCAGGGACGTGAACAACCCATGCGCAATGCCGCCGTCATCGGCACCGGACTGATCGGCACCTCCATAGCCCTCGCACTGACCCGGCGCGGGTTGGACGTATACCTGGAGGACGCCGACCCGGACGTCCTGTGGACCGCCGCCTCCCTCGGTGCGGGCACCTCCGAACCGCCCGGAGGCCGCGTCGACCTGGCCGTCATCGCGGTACCGCCGGCACAGGTCGGCGCGGTGCTCGCCGACTGCCAGCGACGCCGCCTCGCGCGCTGCTACACCGATGTGGCCGGCGTGAAGGCCGGCCCGCGTGCGGACATCGCCGCGCTCGGCCTGGACACCGCGCACTACCTCGGCGGCCATCCCATGGCAGGCCTGCACCGTCGCGGCCCGCTGGCCGCGCGCGCCGACCTGTTCGAAGGCTGGCCCTGGGTGCTCACCCCCGACGCCGGCACCGACACCGGGACGCTCAACGCGGTGCTCGAACTCGTCGCGTTCTGCGGTGCGACGCCCAGGGTGATGGACGCCGCGGCGCACGACCGCGCCGTGGCGCTGATCTCGCAGGCACCGCAGTTGGTCTCCTCCCTGATCGCCACCCGCCTCGAGGACGCGGACGAGACCGCCGTCCGGCTCTCGGGCCAGGGCATCCGCGAGGTCACCCGGATCGCCGCCGCCACGCCCGCCCTGCTGGTCGACGCCCTCGCCGCCAACGCGAGCGTGGTCGCCGACGTCCTGGCGGAGGTCGCCGCCGATCTGGCGGACACCGTCGCCGCGCTGCGGGGGCTCCAGGCCGCCGACGCGGGCGAACGGCAGGCCTCCCTGGCCGGGATCGAGAACCTGATCCGCCGCGGCAACACCGGCCAGGCCCGCATTCCCGGCAAGCACGGCGCGCCGCCCGCCTCCTACGAGGCCGTCACCGTCGTGCTCGGCGACCAGCCCGGCGAACTCGGCCGCCTCTTCGGCGAGGTCGGCTTCCTCGGGGTAAACATCGAGGACGTCGCCGTCGAGCACTCCACCGGCCGGCAGACCGGGCACGTCCAACTCGCGGTGGCCCCCGCCTCGGCCAAGGCACTGGCCGCCAGCCTGCGCGACCACGGCTGGAACATCCAGGACTGAACGCCCGCGGACGCTTCGTCACCGGGCCCGGCACCCCGCTACAGCTGCTCCAGCGCCTCCCACACCCGGCCCGCCACCTCGTCGACGGAGAGCCCCGAGCAGTCGATGCGCCGCACCACCACCTCGCGTCCGGCGCCCGCCCCGCCCAGCCAGTCCAGCACCTCTCCGTAGCGCTGCCGGGTCGAGGAGAGGAAGGACACCGTCTCGTGCAGTTCGCTGCCGCCGGCGCGTTCCCCGATGCGCCGCAGCGCCTCCTGGACCGGCAGGTCGAGCAGCAGCACCGCATCGGGCGTCGTGACGCCCAGCCGCCGGCCGAGCTCGTGGTGGATCTCCGGCCCGGATCGCGTGCCCAGCCGCAGCAGTTCGGTGCCCAGCGGCCAGGGGTCGGTGCCGCCGGAGCACTCCCGCAGCCAATCGCGCACCGCGCGTGCCGCGCCGGGCTCCTGCTTGCGCCACCAGTTCTGCACGTCGTCGCCCGGTTCCTCGTCCCGCGCCAGGCGCGCGAACAACGGCAGGTACACCAGCGGGTCGATGAGCGGATGGCGGTCGGCCAGCAGGATCCGCCGGCCCGCCCCCGCCTGCCGTTCCGCCGGGCCGTACAGGCACAGCTGGAGGTAGAGCACCGCGACTTTGAGCTGTACGCGGCCCAGCGCGTCCGCCGCGGCGGACGCGCCGGCCAGTGCCAGGGAGAGTTCGGCGAAGGGGCTGTGCGGGTCGTCGTGGCACCGGATGGCGTGGACGACGCCCACCTCCCGCGTCTCGCGGATCCGGCGCAGCACCGTGGTCTTGCCCGTCCCGTCCGTGCCGACCAGGGCTGTGCGCACCTCACTCACCGTCCCGTGCCTGTTCGAGGGACCACAGGGCGAACGTCGTGTCCAGCACCCGTGGCAGGAAGTCGAACTCGCGCTGGCTGTGCCCGGCCGCGTACAACGCCAGCCGGGTCGTCATGAACTCCCGCAGCGCCAGCTGGTATCCGCGACGCCAGTCGCAGCCGGCGACCACGGCCGCCGCCTCTGGGGACACCGCGGCCACGGCCCGCGCGTGCAGGTCGAGCAGCCGGTCCACCTCGGCGGTGGTGGTCTCCGGCGGGAGGCAGAACGCGAGCAGTTCCACGACGTCCCGCTGCGGCACGCCGAGGGTGGCGAGTTCCCAGTCGTAGACGACCGGCTGTCCGTCCCGCAGGGCGATGTTGCGCGGATTGAAGTCGTTGTGGACCAGGCTGCGCGGCTGTTCCTGGAGTTCCTGCGTCCAGTAGCCGGCGTCCTCGACGATGCCGAGCATGATCTGCGCCCGTGAGGCGTCGAGCAGCAGCGGCGACTCCGCCGCGGCATGGCGTACCAGCGACTCCCACAGGTCCCCCGCCTTGGCCAGAGCGGTCGGCTCCGGCACCCGGTGCAGCCACCCCTCGGCGAGGAGTTGCCGGTCCCGGCCGAGCCAGTGGCCGTGGACCCGCGCGATGGCGGCCAGCGCCTGCTCGACCCGGTCGGGGGACCACGGCCGGTCGTCCCGGGGCAGCCGTTCCATCAGGACGACGTAGGCCTCGCGTTCCTCGTCCTCGAGTACGCCGTAGCAGCGCGGCAGGAGTCGGGTCAGTACGCTCTCGGGCCGCCGGTACACCGCCAGTTCGCGGCGGTGCGTATCGGTGAACTCGGTGTCGCCGCCCCAGCGGCTCCAGGCGCGGGCCACCTCGGGGCCGCACAGCGAGACCAGCATCGCGATGCCGGCGACGACCTCCTCGCCGCGCGGCTTGACCTTGGCCACCAGGTCGGCCGTGGTGGAGGAGCCGTCGCCGGAGGTCCAGCTCACGGTGAGCGGATGGAGTCCGGTCAGTTTGCGGCGCTCCCCCATCGCGCCGAGTTCGCTGGCGATGCCGTCGCCGTACAGCTGGGGTGCCCCGGTGACCTCGGTGACGTGCAGTCCGGGGTCGGCGAGTCCTTGCGCCAGTACCGGCTGGAGCAGCGCGGCGTTCAGATCGCCCGCCTGCAGCCAGTCGACCCGTCTGGCCCGGCCGAGCCTTTGGTGCGCCTCGGCGAACTGGCCGCTGACCACCGCGGCCATGGTCGAGATGTCGAGGGCGAGGGCGAACCCGGCGACGATCTCGGCGAACCTGCGGACCCCTCCGGCGCCCGCGCAGCCGAGGGTGGTGAGCAGATCGCGCTGGCCGGGCAGCGCGGTGCCGCCGCCGACGGTGCCCACCACCAGGTTGGGCAGCAGGATCGTGGCGATCAGCTCGTCACCGTCCAGCTCCAGAGAGAAGAGCGACACTCCCGACTCGTGGACGCACGCCACGTCCTGTCCGGTCGCCACGAAGAGCGCCGCGACCACGTTCGCCGCGTTGACCCCGTACCCGGTCATGCCGGCCTGCTGCGCCCCGAGGACCGTGGTGGTGTAGCACTTGACCATCGCCTCGGGGGTGGTCTTCAGGACGGACGCCACCGCCTCCCGGCTCAGCCGGGCCTCGGCGGTGACCCGGGTGCCGCGGCCGGCCAGCATGGATCCGGCCGTCACCTTCTTGTCGCCGCTGAGGTTGCCCTCCAGCAGCATGTTCCGCGGACGCAGCCCCTCTTCCAGGGCGAGTGCGTCAGTCAGCCAGCGACAGATCTGCCAGGTCGCCGCCGTCGTCATGTTCTGTCCTGCGGCGTCCGCGGTCTCGAAGGCGAAGCGCACGTGCAGGAAGCGGCCGATCTGGTACGGGTCGATGCCGACCAGCCGGGTGTGCCGGGACACCAGGCCCACCTGCTCCTCCAGCTGCCCGCGCTGCTCGTACAGCCAGGCGGTGAACCGCCGGGCAGTCGCGATGTCGGCGAACTCGAACGCGGGCGCCCTGGTCATCCGCTGCGAGAGGACCGACGTGACCACGCCCCCGGATGCGCTGATGGCGCGTGCGCCGCGGGACGCCGAGGCGACGAGTGCGCCCTCCGAGGTGGCGAACGGGGCCACGATGCTGCCGCGTGCGGTGTCCCCGGCGAACAGCAGTGGGCCGGCGAGGCCCACCGGCACCTCGACGGAGCCGATGAAGTTCTCCACGTTGCCGACCAGGTTCGGCGCGCTCAGCCCGGTCCTCTCCAGCGAGCCGAGCGCGGTGCCGCTGCGCTCGCGCCACCAGCTCAGCCGCTGCCGGCGGGCGTCCTCGGTGTACTGTCCCCGGCCGGGTATGGCATCGGTCATGCCGCGCTTCCTCTTCTCTTCCTTCTTCGTCCGGTCGCTCGCATGGGGGTGGTCAGCCGGAGTCGTCGGGCCGCGCGGAGACGATCCGCTGCCAGGCGTCCTCGGCGGGCAGGAAGACCCGGTCCTTGACCCGGGGCGGGCGCTGCCCGGCCCGTATGGTCCGTTCCCACTCGCGGTGGAAGGCGTCCGGATGGACCGTGACCACCTCGGCGGGGGCGATGGCCCCGTCCCGGCGGCCCGCCAGGTACCCGGCGCAGTGTTCCGACAGGCGGGAGTCGAGGGCCGCGGCCAGGGCGGGGACCGGTGGGCCCGCGAAGGCGACGGCGACGCGATAGCGCCCGGCGGCCCCGTTCGAAGCGGCGTCCAGGTGGTACGTCGCGTTGCGGATCTCCGCACCGGTGTCCTCGCAGGCGGCGCGCAGCGCCCGCAGGGCGGCGGCCTCGGTGAGGGTCTCTCCGGCGGCGGACCGCACCACGTTGCGTCCGGTGTACTCGATCCTGGGTGTGCGGCCGACCCGGCCGACCACCCGGACGACGTCCGTGACGGCGCACCGGTACATGCCGCCGACGTGGGTGAACACCAGGTGGTAGTCCTGGTCCTGTTCGAGTTCGGTGGGCAGCAGGGTGTCGCTGTCGGCACTGATCGGCCCGTCCGCCGGTACGAATTCGTACACGCACCCCGGTAGGTACAGGGGCGCGCCGCTGGGGTGGCGGTCGACCGGCACTCCGGCCGGTCCTTCGCAAGAGGCGATGGGGGCGGCGAACA
Source organism: Streptomyces sp. SID9727 (assembly GCF_010550605.1). GTDB lineage: Bacteria > Actinomycetota > Actinomycetes > Streptomycetales > Streptomycetaceae > Streptomyces. The sequence continues at coordinate 59,626 of NZ_JAAGNI010000261.1, read as the reverse complement.
GTTGGACGCCCGGCCCGTAGGTCTCCCGTACCCGGGGAAGGTAGAGCGAGGCGAGCGCGCTGTTCCACACCAGGATGGCGGACAGGCGCGGCCACAGATGGTAGGGGAGGACGGTGCCGAAGGTCCTGGCGTACCGCTCGATCTCGTCGGCGCGCGCCGGGTTGGGGGTGGTGTGCGGCTGTCCGTCCAGGGTGCCGGCCCTGATGTCCTCAACGAGCCTGGGCCAGAGCTGCGCCAGTTGGTAGGGCAGGCCGCTGATGATCGCCGGGTTGACGCCGATCACGGTCCTGATGTCCTGTTCGGCGGCGAGGCGCAGCTTGTAGTAGCTGCGGTCCCAGGGTCCGGCGTCGGCCAGTTCGTCGGGTATGCGGCTCCACGGGGCCGCGTTGCCGGGGCCGACCGCGGAGTCCTCGCCGAACTGGCGGTAGTCGAGCTGGCTGGTGCCGAGGTGCGGCTGTCCGTTGCGGGCCCTGGCGACCGGCGCGGAGGGGTCCTGCCACAGGTTCAGCACCCCGTCCGATCCGGCCAGCGCCTGCGGCAGGGTGTGCAGCAGCGGGGCGAAGGCGGCGTGGTAGAAGGGCAGGAACGTCTGCTGCATATAGGCGCGGGTGACGGGGATGTGCTTCTCCCGGCCGGTGCTGCCGCTCGACGAGAAGTAGGCGACCGGGGCGTCGTCGGTCAGCACCTTCGGTTCGCCGTCCATGGTCCGCCCGATCCAGGGCATCAGGGCCTCGTGGGTGCGGATCGGCACTGCCTTGCGCAGGTCGGCGAGGGTGCGGACGGCGCCGAGACCGTGTTCGCGGCCGAAGGCGGTGTCCGCGTTCTGGTCCAGGATCGTGCCGAGGAGTTCGCTCTGCACCTCCTCCGGACGGTCCAGGCTCGCCAGCAGCCGACGGTGTTCCGCGAGGATTCGTTCGCGCTGCATTCAGTTGGTTCCTTCGAGTCGGTTCGGGGTCAACAAGCCGTACAGCCGGAGGTGTTCGGGCTCCGTGCGGCTGGGGACGATCCGCGTCTGGACGTGGTCGGCACGGGCGGGAGCGAGGTCGTCGCGGAACTCGGCGGCGTCCAGGGTCTGCCGGTGCTCGACCCTGAGCGCGTCGCCGGGTCGCAGCAGGCCGCGCAGGGCCGCCTCCGCGATGAGGTGGTGTACGTGGACCAGGTACTCGCCGGTGCTGACACCGCCGACCGCCACCACCATGTCCACGACGCGTCCCGACGGTGTTCCCGGCAGGCGCACCGTCAGCGGCCCGTCCGCCACCTCCACCGGCACCGGCCCGTGGAAGGCGCGCAGCAACCGGGAGAGGGGTTGCAGGGCGCTGCGGCGGGCCGGCCCGTACCAGGCGCACCGGGCGTCGTCGGTGGCCTGCCGGTACGGGTGCAGGGCGGCCACCGTGGCGGGGTGGCCCGCGAGGAACACCGTTCTGGTGAACGACCGGTACCAGCCCTCGCGGGCGTCGTCCGGCAGTGTCAGGGCGAAGCCGGCGGCCCCGGCGATGAACGTCTCCACATCGAGGTCGGCCACCACCACCGCGACCCCGAGCCCCCAGCGGACCGGTCCTTCACCCAGCCCGTCGCGCACCGCGTCCACGCGCAGCTGTGCGGCGGCGGCGAGCAGTTCACCGTCCGGCGTCCGCTCCCGTTGGCGGGTCGCGCTCATGTGTAGATCGTCCGGAGTGCGGCGGCCGACAGGGCGGCGCGCTTCCCCTGCATGGCTGCGGTCAGCCGGTAGGGGTCGACATAGCCCTGCCGGGTCCTCAGCCGCGCCAGGGCTGCCGTCAGGTGCCGGCCGCCCGGGTCTCCCTTGTCCGGGTCCCCCCAGTCCGCGTCCACGCGCGACTCGTCCAGCATCCTGGCGGCTCGGCCCACGCACCGGCGCAGCAGCTGCATTCGGAACGGCTGGCCGGAGCGCCGGTGGAGCGCCCCCGCGAAGTACAGCCGCATGCCGAGCCGGTACGCGGCGTGATCGGTGGTGCCGGGGGTGGCGGAGAGCTCGGAGAGCGTCACCCCGCTCCAGCCGCCGTAACGGCTGGAGCGGACCGTCCCGTTGACGGGTACCCGGCTGAGGCCCACCCGGGTCACGGCGGCTCCGAACTCGGTCAGCACGCGGTCCAGCAGCAGGTAGTCGGAGGTGAGTTCCTCGTCGTGGACGAGCAGGAAGCGCCGGCCCTCGCGGATCATCGGAACGAGCTCGCGCAGAATGGGCAGCAGGTAGTTGGCGTGCCCGGCGCTGCTGACCAGCTGTCGCAGCGGCATGCCCCAGCGGGGGCCGTCGAGGTAGACGGGGCCGCCGAAGCGCCGGTGGTCGATGAGCATGCCTCGGTCGGCCAGCGCCCGAGTCATCGCCTGTGCCGTGGTGGCCAGCGGGCGGTCCACGCCGAGGCCCAGGTCACCGACGCCCAGCAGGTCCAGCTCGGCTCGCCACAGTTCCAGCATGCGCAGGCCCGAGGGGTGGATCCACCCGTCCTGGTCGGCGCGGGCCAGATAGGCGGCGAGCGCCCGCGGGTCGGCCGCCCGGTGCTCCGCGTGGAAGCGGAGGTAGCGCGCGCCGATCCCCGCCTCCGATTCCGCGCTCCAGTCGGTGTCCGGTTCGGTCAGGTCGAGATACCGCCAGAAGGCCGTCGACTGGGTGGTGACCGTCGCCATGCGGTTGTTCCAGACCAGTTGGACGCCGGTGAGCCGGGAGCTCGCCTTGACGAGCAGATCGGTCCAGAGCAGGCCTTTCACATGGGTGGGGGTGAGTGGCTTGGTCGGGGTGATCGTCACCGGCGCCACCACTAATTCGGTGACTTCGGCGACTTCGGTGAACACGGAACGCACCACGAAAAAGCCTTTCCCCCATGCCGATATGCGAATTGTTCTCACATAGAGAAACGCATTGCAAAAAATGCCCGCAGGCGCCCACCCTGCACCGCGCCGGTCGAACGTGTCAACGGAGTTTCGAACGGAGCCGCCGGGACGCCGGGGCAGGACCAACGGCGTGAAGAAGAATGTCTCGCGGGCGCGGGTGAACCCCGCCGGCACCGTTCGGAATGGCCGGCGAACCGCAACGAGTTCTGCGCGCCTTCGCGCAGGACTCCTTCGAAGACACCGCGGACCGCTATGCCTTTTCCGTCGCAAATGACCCGGGAAACGCGTGCCGCCCGCTCCCGGCGACGCGCTCCTCACGACAGAAGCGCATCAACTCCGCATGCCCGCGAGTTCTCGTAGCCGGGCCGGTGGTGATGTGCGGCGGCGTCGAACAGTTGCGGCGTTTCCGACATATCACCTTCGCCCACCAGGCGGTAGTAGTGGCGCGCGGTTTCCACCGGGGATTCACCGCTGTGCGGCTCGTGCGCGTGCTGGGACATGTCCCCCTCTGCAGTGTTCTGTCGTCGCACGGCCCGGAAAGGGGCGGCATGCGGACATTTTCTCGGGCCACCGGGAAACGGCACCGCAAGGCATGGGCCGTCGGTCGAGGACAGCCCTTAGCCACCCACCCTGCTTGGCCGCGGCGATCCAGGCAAGGGTTACCGGGGATCCGGTGGAGATTTGATCCCGTCCCCCTCGCACCGACTCGAACTGGCCTGGAAATACGGCGGGTTGCCCTGTATGATCATGGCCAGCCAAAGCCGGGCGCCTCCGGGAGGCATGCAGTGGTACGGCAAGAGACCCGGCATGGTCGCGTCCGCCGGTCGCCATGCGGCGGTACACCCGTTCACGCCAGGTCTCGGTCGAGGCGCCCCTCCTTCGCAACCGTACGCCGCCCGGCGAGGCATCCGGCTGTGTCCTCACGGTGGACGAGGACGACACCGGGGCCGTCCGTCCTGGCAACTGCCGCACGAACCAGGCGGGTACGACCACTGCCGACGGGGTGACGGCTGAGCAGACGGCAGTCCCCCTCTCCCTGGGCCGGGCCCGGCCCGGACCCGCCACCGACCGTTCCCTGCGCCCCGGACTCCCCCGGGTTTCCACAACTCGACGAGGACGGGAGGCAGTCGGCGGCACCCAACGGGGCGGCGCGGCGGCTGGTGCCCTTCCGCGGCGAGCCGCTGGACGTGGTGCTGCCCGCGCCATGGTCCACACGTCACCCGCCGCGCCGGTGCCTGCTGGTGCGCCTGCTCGGCACCACTGAGACCACCGTCCACGTCACCGCGGAGCCCGTCGCACCGGCCGACGCGATCATCCGCTCCCAGTCGGTCGGCCGGACGCTGCCGGGGTGGGCGGTGTCGATCACTCACCGAACTGCAGCCCCGAGAGCTACCAGCGGTGACAACGCGTCAGTTACGCGACAACTTCCCACGCCGACCGGCTCATCGATCTCATCCGTGGACTGGCCGAGGAGGCCGCGACGACGGCACAGGTCGCCTTTCGCCAATCCGGGCGCATAAGTCGTGAACGGAAGGTGGGCGCGCCGGGGTCGCGGAGACCCCGGCGTCCCGTCACTCACCGGACGGCATGGGCAGGCGTACGGACCCGGGGCTTCACTATCGTGGCGACGATCAGACCCTCGGCGACCAGCCAGCTGCCGGTGAACTCGCCTCCCGGCACCTCCGGCGCGGGGACCAGCAGCTTCGCGTGGAAGGTGTTGCCGCTTTCGATCGTGATGTCGGCCTGGTCGAAGCCCAGCCAGCTACCGGCCAGCGGGAACCAGGCCTTGTAGACCGACTCCTTCATGGTGAACAGCAGCCGGTCCCAACAGACTTCGGGGAACTCCGCCCGGAGACCGGCCAGCCGCTCCACCTCGGAGGGCAGCGCGATGGTGCTCACCACCCTGGCCGGCAGTGGAAGGTGCGGCTCAGCATCGATCCCGATGCTGAGCACCTCGTCCGCCCGGCCGACGACGGCCGCCCGGTAGCCCGCGCAGTGCGTCAGACTGCCGACGATTCCGTCGGGCCAGCGGGGCTCACCGCGCTCGCCGCGGAGAATCGGCGTCGGAGGAATGCCGAGCTCGGCCAGGGCCCGGCGTGCGCACCACCGGGCGGTGACGAACTCCTGGCGACGCCCGCTCGCGAACCCCTCTGCCGCCGCCACTTCCGCGCCCAACAGCTGGGCGGTCGGGGGGTCGATGAAGGACTCGACGGCGGCGACCGACGGGGGCAGTAACTTCTCGATCACATCGGCATCGTAGCCTCCTGCGCCGTCGACCATCCTGATCTCGTCGACTCCGCACCGCACTTCAGCCTGTTCCTCAGCCTCCGACTCGGTCGGTACGCCACGCTTCGAGTGATGGCAGGGCGCGAGGGCTTCCACGTGCTGCTGAACTCTGCGGGGAGCGGCGGAAGTCCAGTGGGAGGGCCGTGGGACGAGCGCGGTGGCGCAGTCGGCGGGCGGGAGCCCGGCCGATGCCAACAACGCCCGTGATAAATACACCTAGGCCAACGCATCGGCGTCGTCGGCGCGCTTCCCCTCGACCACATCGGCCGCCCGCGGTTCCACCGTCTCCTCGCGCCCCGGGCGGACCCGGGCCGACACCACCAGGTACAGCACCGCCAGCAGGAACACCACGATCGCCGTCCACACATTGAGTCGCAGCCCCAGAACGTGGTGCGCCTCGTCGACCCGCAAGGCCTCGATCCAGACCCGCCCGGCACAGTACGCGGCCACGTACCACGCGAACGCGCGCCCGTGGCCGAGCTTGAACTTGCGGTCCACGAAGATCACCAGAAGGGCGACACCACCGCACCACAGCGACTCGTAGAGGAACGTGGGGTGAAACGTGCCGTCGTCGATGCCGTTGTCGATCCGCAGCGCCCACGGCACATCGGTGGCCCTGCCGTACAGTTCCTGGTTGAACCAGTTCCCCCACCGGCCGATCGCCTGCGCGACAGCGATTCCCGGGGCAAGTGTGTCCGCGTACGCCAGCAGAGAGACGCCGTGCCGGCGGCAGCCGATCCAGGCGCCCACCGCGCCGAGCGCGATGGCGCCCCAGATACCGAGGCCGCCGTGCCAGATCTTGAAGGCGTCGACCCAGTTCTTGCCTTCGCCGAAGTACTGCTCATAGGCGGTGACCACGTGGTAAAGACGCCCGCCGACGAGCCCGAAGGGGACTGCCCAGATGGCGATGTCGGCAACGGTGCCCGGCTGTCCTCCGCGCGCCTGCCATCGCTTGTTGCTCAGCCAGATGCCGACAAAAATTCCAGCGATAATGCAAAGCGCGTAGCCTCGGAGCGGAAAAGGTCCGATATGAATCTCACCAGCGGAAGGGCTAGGCAGAAAAGATAACCTCATGGCGCTGGAGAGTAGCCTCCCGGGCATGCCGGGTCAAGGCGTCCCCTTTCCCCGCACCTTTCCGTCATCGAGCTCAACATATCACTCTCAGGCTTTCCGCTCCCGGAATTCTCACTCCTCGGCCTTTTCGTCTCGATCGAGCCGTCCAGGTCGATGCCGCGGAAGCCGGGCCAGATCGCCGGCGCACCTCGCGAACCACCGCGGTGTCGGCGACGTCAGCGACGTCGAAAACGAGCCAGTTCGGATCCGGATGCAGCCGATGACTTCCCCCTGGAGGGGGGTGGCGGCCGGAACTCACGGTCGACCAGGTAGCCCGAAGCACCACCGACCACTACGTCGACCTGGCCCCGACACAAACTCGTCGGGAACCTCGATCCAGGATGAACACACCCTGCATGAACAACGTCGATCCTGCCTTTCGGCATCAGGTATCCGGGGCCCCTTTACCGTTCGTCATGGTGGTGGCGCCTGATGTGCAGCTGTTTGAAAAGGCGGAAAGTATGACGGTGGGGTTCATAGCTGTCTCGCGACCACACGGCCCCGGAGCCATGAAGCACGCGACCGGGAACTGCCCGTTACGGGCCTGCCCCGTCCCCCGTGCGGGCCGATGACGCCTGCCGGTTCGCCCTTGCGGGCAGGGACATCGCGCCCCCGATGGGGATGGCCCGATGGGGTGCGAACTCCCTCTGCCGCTGCGGCAGATACCGACCTTGATACCGGACGACACTGCCATGCTGCCCCCTGCGCCGGGCAAGGGTTTGCCCACCACAAGGGGTGAGATTCAGCCAACCGAACCACTCATGGAGGAAGGTAGGTCAAGACTGCATAAATGCTGCATCTTGCCGCTGTTCGACCCGTTGATCCCTGGGTCAGCGGGTGCCGTTTCTCCGAGTTCAACCTTTTCCGCCCCACCCGGCCGCATCCGGATCTTGTCGGAAAACGACGCCCTGCCGGGAAACAGATGCACCGCCATCATCGCCATCCGCTGGATTTTCCCCGCGTGCAGCCCTATTTGGGCAGTGACCTTCGGGATACCCAACGAAATGACCGGACTCCTGACCCAGGAAATCGAGAAATGGGCGATGACCACTGTCACCGCGCCGAGCCGCCGATCACGCCCTGCGAATATCCGCCTGGCGAGGCGGCCATTCGGACGGCTGGCGCACCAACGGCGTCAGCGAGTGCACCGACGACGAATCCCGCACCGAAATAAGCAGGTTGGGGATGCGGCGACCGCCCCGCTCGAAACGAAATCCCTGCTCGGACGGTACCTCAATCCAGCAGCTTGAACATCGGAACGAGCGTCCAGACGGATCGGAGAGCGCCATTGCAGCGTCGAGATATCACCCTCACGCCCGCACCGCACATGACGCAGACCCGCTGAACCTGCAGGTCAGGCGCCCTTGGCGACAGGCTTCAAAATCGCCACGCACTCCACATGATGCGTCATCGGAAAGATGTACCAATGAGGGCCGGCCGACAAAGACCCAGGTCAGAGGTAATATTGCTCGTCATGCAAGGCTCCTCGTGGGAGTCCATGCGTCAAACGTGCGTCACGATGTCCTGGCATAAGCCCGGCTGCTGCAGACCTCGACACGTCTCACGCCTCGCGAGCAGCAAAGCCTCGCACTAGGTCTGCCAGTGTTCCGCCCAGAGGGCGCAGTCTGACCCTGCTCTGCCTGCCGCAGGGAACGTGCACTTGGACGCACGGCCCAGCTGCCTGCCCCGGATCGCGTTGCCGGTGGGGCTCAGGCGAATCTCCTACGCCACTCCGGCCTCAGTAAGGAAGCGGCTCGCCGTGCCACTCCACGACACATGCAGTCGGTCCCGTGCACGTGTGCAGGCGACGAAGAGCAGGCAGCGCTCGGCCGTCAGATCGGTGTGGTGCTGAATGGGGTCGAGTTCCATTGGAGTAATGGCCCCCGGGTACGGGAGCACCCCTTCACGGACCCCAACGGCCGCCACACAGCGGAACTCCAATCCTTTGAGGGAATGCATCGTCCCCACCCGGACGCCCTCAGAGTCGGTCCTCCCCTCCTTTCGTAGCCGTACCGCGGGGATCCCCGCGTCCTGCAGCCGTCTTATGACTCTGTGCACGATCTTGTTGAAACGGGCGGCCACCGCGATGTCGGACAGCTCAACCCCGCTGTCGACCCACTCCCTGATACGCAGCACCAGTTCGGCCAATTCACTGTCCGTGTCAGCCGCCGCGCAGATAGTCGGGCGTGTGCCGCGAAGTGAGGATTGGACGCCGGCCAGCGTGTCCACACCACCGTCCTCCAGTTGTTCGACAGGCCGGCCGTCCAGAAGCGCCATCGCCCAGGTGAGGATCTCCTGCGTACTGCGGTAGTTCTTGCGCATGCGCGCGGAGCGGCCGGTCACAGGGATCCCCAGCGACTTCAGGGACACCTTGGTGTCGTAGATGCGCTGATGTGGGTCACCCGCGATGAACAGATCGTCAGGGCGAGCGGGCACCACAGCGCGCAGCAGCCTCCACTGGGCGGGGTGCAGATCCTGCGCCTCGTCGACGACGACATGTCGGTAGAGCACACCGGTCTCCGCAACACGCAGCGCCGCCTCGTCACACACACCCAGATGCGTACGCGCGAAGCGCTTGTCGAGCGCGAACCGGAACGCCTCTACTGCCTTCCAGACCTCGTGCCGTCGAGCGGCGGGAAGTCTGGAGCCTCGGCCGCCCCTGGACGCCTCTCGGTAGGCGTCAAGCGAGCGCAGGCCCTGCGCGAGGATGACGTGCTTGTACTCCTGGGCCAGGAACTGGCCGCTCCATGACAGGCCGAGCTGCGCGCTGATGTCTTCCCAGAGAGCCGATTCCTGGGCTCCGTCAAGGTATTCGCGCTGCTCGCCGTCACGCGATTCGACTATCTCCCGTGCCAGGGCGTTGACCGTCGACACCTCTACCCGGTCGCGCAGCTCCTCGTCATCGATCAGCTGGCCCAGAGCCTCACGCAACGCCGAAGTGAGTGCCCCCGTGTACGTGGTGAGCAGGATGCGTTCGCCGTCCCGCAGATGCCCCAGCAGGTGCTTCACCCGATGGAGCGCCACTACCGTCTTCCCCGTGCCCGGTCCGCCGGTCACCTGTGCAGGCCCCGAGTAACTCGGCCGGTAGGCCATGTGCCGCTGGGACGGGTGCAGGAAGATCCGCCATGCGGCGAACGGCTTGTCAAGGATGTCGGACAGTTCGAGTGGTCCACTCACCAGGGCGATTCGGGCCGGGGTGCTACGGATTGCCCCAGCTAGGTCCGTCCGGTTCACCGGCAGCCCGCCGCTCGGAGCCCGCAAGGCGACGAATTCGCCCCATACGGTCTGCACGCTCAGCCCCTCGGCGAGGAATTGCAGCACCTGCCACTGATCCTCCGGCATCAAGGGAGCGAAGGCACGGAGCTGCTCCTTGGAGGTCAGAGAACGTGCAGCGCGCAGCACGTCGTCCTCGATACCGAGACCGCGAAGATCTCCGTCCGTGTGACGGGCGAAGAGAGGTTCTGCATCGGCGCTTGCTGCCTCTGCCTCCCATACCGGCACCAACTGTTCGACCGTGACGACATCACGGATCTCCAGTCCGTGAGTCACCGCGTTGACGCTCGGCACCTGCTTGGCGGCCCAGGCATAGGCGTCGTCGTGCGCCATGACGCGGAGCAGCAGGAAGTCCTCACCGCTGTCGGGCGCGAGTACGACCCCACGGTAGAACTTGTCGATTCGGCATGTGTAAATGTGCTTATTCCTAGCCCCCTTGGGCTGTTTGAAGTCAAGACCGGCATCCGACCAGAGCTGTTTGAGCGTCAGCTGATGGAACTTCAGAGCCGTTTTCACGGCCCCGGACCGCGCCTTGGAGTCGAGTTTCCCGAACTCGTCCAGGAATCGGACCGAGAGTGCCAGTTGCGCCAAAAGAAGCTCCCTTGATCAGTTCCTGCGCGTGGCTCGGCCAGTGCCGGTGGTCCGCGAGGTGCGCAGCCGGATACGCACGAGCGCATCCCTCACCTGGACGGTCTCCGGTGCTTCCGCGCCGTACTCGGTCATCAGGTCCCGGTAGAGTGGCATCAGCACCTCGACCGCCTCCCGCAGCCGATCGACTGCCTGAAGCAACAGGCCGACGTGCCGGCGTACCTCAAGGACATCCGGGTCGCTGTCCGGCAAGCCCCGCTTCATTTGTTCCAGTACGCCCTCGAATTCGGCCAGCGCACCCTCACTGTCACCGAGCTCCATCCGGCAGAAGGCGGCCTGCCTGCGGCAGTACAGGGCGTCCTCGCCTCGTCCAGGGCCTGCGGCCTCCAGGACCTCGACAAGGGCCTCGTACTCCGGCAGCGCCCTCCCGTAGTCGTCGTCAAAGAACAGCGCGAGCGCATGGACCAGACGGAGACTGACCATCAGCGGTTCGGAGGTGCTGCGGACCGCGGCGGCGCGGGCAAGGACGTCTTCCAGCATCCCGGACGCCTGGGAGAACCGCTCTTCCTCGACGAGTGCCGCCGCATGCCCGCGGGCTTGTTGCAGTTCCTCATCGGGCACGGCGGGGGCGGCGGGTCGCAGTAGTGAATCCAGTGCGGTCGGCGTGTAGACAACCTTCTCGGCCGGCCGGGGGCGGGGTGCCAGCGGACGGCGATAGGGGCCCGTGGGGTCGGCGGCTCCGTCGGCCCGCTGCTCCGTAGTCCGTTCGGGGGAAGGCGCGGGGAGGAAGGGCACCAGGCGGTCGTAGACATCCTGAGCGGAGTCGGGTCGCCGGTGAGGCACTTTTGCCAACAGGTCGAGAACGAGCTGCTCCAGTGCCGGGTCCACCTCGGAGCGCAACTCGCACAGCGGCGTCGGCGCCCGGTACATGTGATCCTCCATCAACTGGAACTCCGCCTCGGCCGTAAACGGCGGCTTACCGGCGAGCAGCTCATGGAGGATGCAGCCCAGCGCGTAGAGGTCGCTGCGCGGACTGACCGCGGCCGCCTGAATCTGCTCGGGCGACATGTAGCGGCGTGTGCCGATGATGTGACCGGTGGAGGTCAGCTTGGTGACGTCGGTACCGAGCACCGCCGCGACCCCGAAGTCGAGGACCTTCACGGTGCCGTCAGCGGCGACCATGATATTGTCCGGCTTCAGGTCTCTGTGCACGACTGGCACGGCGTGCGCGTACGAGAGCACCGAGCAGACTTGCGCGGCAACGGATACCGCCCAGACGACCGGCAGAGTTCCGGGCTGGGTGAGGATGTCGGTAAGCAGTGAACCGCGCACCAACTGCATCACCATGTACACGCCGTCCGCTGCGCGATCGAGCACCGCGTCATGGACCGCGGGCACCCCGGGATGGTCGAACTTGGCCGTGACCCGGGCCTCCCGCTTGAAACGCTCCGCCAGTTCCTCCGCGTCCGGCCCCGGAATGGTCAGATCCCGGCGAATGAGCTTGATCGCCACATCACGGTTCAAGACCGGGTCGTAGCCGAGCCAGACTTGCCCCATCCCACCGGAGCTGATCCTGGTCCGCAGCTCATAGCGTTCGGCGATGACCCGTACGTCTTGCGCCACCTGCGCCGTCCTCCCCCTACTCCGTGATCATGTGTGCCCAGTGTGGCGTGTACAGCCGCAGACCGTCCACGGATAACGGGAGTTGCCATGAACGGTCCGCGTCACCTACGGCGGTTTCAGGCCGCGTCGTCCATTCCCAGCTCGCGGCGCAACATGCGGAAGGCATGCCGTCGCAGGTCGCGCTTGATCGACTCTCGGTGCTCGCGATCGTTATGGAAGTAGTGGTCCCCCAGTTCGCGTACTGAATCGATGTGCCGCATCATCTCGGCGTCCAAGACCGGGTCGATGACATGCTTGAAACCGTCCTCATCGTCCTGCGCGGCGGACCGCCGCACCTTTTCGTCGGCCATCACCGCCCGTAGCGGCACGATGAAGTCTTCCTCGGTGAAGTCGGTCCCGAACCTCTCGTTGAACCGGTCGATCACCACGGCCAGCGGAGACTTGTCGGGCTCCGCCGTGCCGCCGGCGCCGCTGCCGAAGCCCTTGAGCTCGGCCGCGCCCTCCGGAGTGAGGCTCACATTGACCGTCCCTACCTTCTCCAGCCGTACGGCCGCGAGCTGGGTCTCCCCTAGGTCGACTGCGCCACCCGCGCGAGGCGGCAATCTGCGCAGCAAATGCTGGCTGAAGAGGTGCAGCCGCTCCAGGTCGATATCGATGTACGGCACAATCTGCGCGAGGAAGCTGTACTTGCGCACATAGTCGGCAAGGTCTGCCCGGAACTGCTCGGCGCTCTCGCGCTGGGCCGGCTCCTCGCTGTCCTTGAGCGCGATAAACCTGTCACGGGCGGGATCCGTGTGACGCAAGAGCTCCGCGTGCAACTTCTCCCAGCGAGTGTCATCACCGGCCGCCGTGTCCTGCGCCCTGAGGTACTCGGCCGCGAAGTTCTGCATCTCGTCGACGACCAGGATCGGCGGGTCCATCACCTGATGCTGCGCGTCGTAGACGAGGTTGGGGTCGGTGGGAAGGGTCTGGGCCTCTTCGAAGAACGGCCGGAACTCTCCTTGGATGTCGTAGGCGTTGTTCGCGAAGTCCAGGACACACAGGTCCTGCTGGTCCTTGAGCGGATGCGTGCGGTTGAGGCGAGAGAGCGTCTGTACGGCGGCGACGCCCTTCAGCTTTTTGTCCACATACATCGTGGTCAGCAGCGGCTGGTCGAATCCCGTCTGGTACTTGTCCGCGACAACCAGGATGCGATATTCGCGCTGCCGCCCAGCGGGCGTTCCCTTCTTGTCATCGGCCGCGGTATACGCGAACCGCTTACGCAGTTCGCCCTCCGGGAAGCCGTTGATCTTTGCCTCGGTGACCTCCTCCTCGTCTTCCTTGAGCGAACCGGAGAAGGCCACGAGGACCCCGGGGTCCGGGTAACCGCTGTCATCGAAATACTGGACGATCTGCCGGTACAACTGAAGTGCGCCATACCGCGACCGGCACACCACCATGGCCTTAGCCCGGCCTCCGAGCCGCCTGCGGGTGTGGCTCATGAAGTGCTCGGCGATCACCCTGGCCCGCTGCACGGCCGTCTCGGTGTGACCATGCGCTGTCAGGGCTAGCAGCGCATTGGCCTTCTTCTTGTCGACCTCACGCTCCGCTTGCCGCGGGTCTTTGTTGACCATCTGCCAGTACGTCTCGTACGTCACGTACTGGCACAGCGGGTCGAGGATGAATCCCTCCTCGATCGCCTGACGCATGGAATACGTGTGGAAGGGCTGGTACTTGCCCGTCAGCGGGTTGAGGACGCCGAAGAGTTTCAGCGTCTTGTGCTTGGGCGTGGCAGTGAACGCGAAGTAGGAGAGGTTCGCACTCTGGCCACGGGCGCGGGCGGATGCGGCAAGCCGGTCATCGGTGGTGGGCTCCGCCGCTTCGGCTTCCGCCTCCGCCGCCCCAGTCTCTTCGTCGTCGGCGTCGAGGCCGAGATCCCGCAGTGCCTTCTTGACGTCGGTGGCGGCTTCACCCGACTGGGAGGAGTGCGCTTCGTCCACGATGATCGCGAAGCGGCTGCCGCTTATCTCGACGGGCGCCTTGCGAAGATAGGCAAGTAGCGCGGGGAAGGTCTGGAGGGTGACGATGAGGATCTTCGCCGTCTCCTGTGCGAGCGCCTCCGCCAGCTGGGACGACTTGGAGCCGCCTTTGCCTCCGATACCGAGGACAAGGCCGTTGGTCTGCTGGAAGTCCCCAATGGTTTCCTGCAGCTGGTCGTCGAGGACAGTACGGTCCGTAATCACCAGCACCTTGTCGAAGACCGCCTCGTGGCGGGCGTCGTGCAGATCGGAGAGCCGGTGGGCGAGCCAGGCAATGGTGTTCGACTTGCCGGACCCGGCGGAGTGCATGACAAGGTAGTTGTGTCCCACCCCATGCCTGGCAGCATGCGCGGTCAACTCCCTCACGGCATGCCACTGGTGGAAACGCGGGAAGATCAGCTTCTTGACGGTGCTGCCGTCGTCCTTCTTCTCCGTGCTCTGGTGGATGTACCGCTCGATCAGGTCCAGCCAGGTGTCCGGGTGCCAGATCAGCTCCCAGAGGTACGAAGTCCGGTACGTGCCGGCGGGTGCGTCGTCGGCGATCGCCGGGTTACCGGCACCACCGCGGCTTCCGGGGCCGTCGGAGCCTGTGTTGAAGGGGAGGAAGACGGTGTCTTTCCCCCGCAGCTTGGTGGTGAGGAACACGGCGTCGGGGTCGACGGCGAAGTGCACGAGGGCGCGCTTGGCGAACAGCGGCTCCCGGTGATCCCGGGTCGTCCGGTACTGGTGCATCGCCTCGGCGGTACCGGTACCGGTGAGGGGGTTCTTCAACTCGGCCGTGGCGACGGGGATGCCGTTGACGAAGAGGGTGAGGTCGGGCTTGTTGCCCTCGTCGGGGCCGGTCACTCCGTTCGCGCGGCGGGTGGCGTAGACGAGATCGCTGACGACCGTGAGCCGGTTCTTGCCGTACGAGGCGAGGGCACCGGGGTCGATCGTCTGCGACGGCTTGAAGTAGGCGAGGTCGAAGTGGATGCCGTGCGCCTTGACGCCCTTGCGGAGGGTCTGGAGGGTGCCGCGCTTGTCGATCCACTTGGCGAGGTGGTCGGCGAAGGCACGCTGGGCGGCGTCGGGGTCGTTGTTGTAGTAGCCGGCGTAGTTCAGCCACGCCTTGTTCTGGGTGGCCCCGATGAAGGTGAAGAGTTGCGCGGTGTCGAGGGCGAGGTCGCGGCGGTATTCGGAGTTCAGGCCCTGCTTCCAGCCGTGGGCGAGGATGCGCTCGATAATGGCGACACGGAAGGCCTCTTCATGGTGAACCTTGTGCTGAGGTCCTCTCGGGCTGGCGTTGGCGAATGGATTGGTCGGACTCACGGAACTCGCACCCCCCGTGCGGTGGTTACGTCGATTTGACCGGTTACTGCGGCGGTGATGAGGGCTCGGCGGCGTTCAGCGAGCACGATCGCATGCCGTTCCGTCTTCTCACGCAGTGCCCGGTGCACAGCAATTTCATCCTGAATCTTGGCCGCCAGACGCTTCTGATCCGATCGCGGCGGACATGGAACCATGACGCGTTTCAAATCCCAGATGTTGATGCCCTTGATAGTCGCACCGGTTACCCTCGACTGGATCTGCCCAGTCACCACAGGAGACCCGAGAGCCAACCTAAGCCAATCGTGATCAACGTCTCCCCGAATTGTAATCCGCGCGGCATCCTGAGTGAGATTTGATCCAGCGAGTTCCTGTGGAACGACGGCAACCTCCCCAACACTTCCACGAATCGCAATCACGAGATCATCCCCTTGAAGCCGAGATCGCGCATACGCGGATTCAATCTTCCGTGTCGTCCTGTTCAGACTAGTCAGATTAAGACGATTCCCCGCGACGTCGCCCCCCTTGACGATCGGAACTCCGTCGTCGACATTAGGCCCAGGCAGGACGATCCCGTACATAATGGGACGCATCTGATCGGTTAGATGCATGAGAGGGACCCACCCCCAACCATCCGGCAGCGCGTCACCAACCTCCGTGACATCAGAATTCAACACGCGCCCAAGCAATGATGCCTCACGTTCATCAACATCGCGCGCGAACTGGCGAAGTTTATCCAACAGAATCGAAGATCGATCCGATTCAATATCAAGGAAGTCCGCGATTACCCTCTGCCGCGACAGCGATGGAAGTGGGATCGGGGCGTCTCCAAGGCGATCTCGATTCAACTCGATCTGATTCGTCGCCCCCACCACCAGCGCCGCATAAATATATTCCTGAAATGGAATGGAAGCAAGCCAGTAGTAGAGAAATCGGGAGTCCATTTTGGCGGGAATGACCCGAGCCACAGTCACATGGGTGTCCGCCATGCAGGGCGCCCCATCCGGATGGCCTTGAAAGTAGCCAATTCGCCCCAGGGTGCCAGTCCCGGTTGAGTTGATCAGGACGTCCCCGGGCAACAAGTAGCCCTTCAGTCCGCGAGGATCACCCGAGAAATCGTGAAATCGGGTCCGAGCCCAGTCCAACCCTCCAGGCTGATTAGCGGCCTGACTAATGGCGCGTACCGGGCCTTCGTCGACGTAGACCGGAGCAGACCCCCGGTTCAGCAGGGACGTGACGCGCTTCAGGCGGGAAGCAGCCCAGCCCTCCGGCAGGACAGTTCCAAGTACCTCAGTCACTTCGTCACCTGCCCAAGGAGTCGCTGAATCTCGGCCTCCAGCGACGCCAACTCCTCGTCAATCTCCTCCAACGGCCTAGGCGGCGCATACACATAGAACTGCCGCGTAAACGGGATCTCGTATCCGATCTTCGTCTTCGAGTGGTCCACCCACGCGTCCGGCACGTGAGGCAACACCTCGCGCTTCGTGAACGCCTCGATGTCCTCCTCCAGCGGCACGTTCTCGTTGTCCCGCAACTCAGGATCCGGCTCCGGGTGCGGGTCGCCCTTCTTGAGGTACTGCTTCTCACCCTCGGGGTCGCGCACCCCCACAACATCCCGCAGCGCCTTCTGGAACGGCTTGCCCGTCGGCATCAGCAGGCCCGCCGGCACAAGGCACTGACAGATCACGTCCCACGCCTCGGCCTTCGTCGCCCATTGCTCGCCCACGAGCGACTTCAGGGCATCCGCGAACGCCCCCGCATCCACTGCCTTGTCGATGGCCGCCGAAGCTCGGAGTGCGGCCAGCGTCTCCTCCGTCACCTCGAAGCGGAGCTTCAGCGGCCGCTCCACGGTGATCCGTTGGTAGCCGAACTCCTTCGTGTCGAAGATCTTCACGTTGTCCGGCAACGACTGCTCAGGGTCGGCGGCCGTAGCCACCGCCTCCTTATACACGTCTGTCACCGCTGCGATCTGCGCATCGGAGATGACCTTGCGCTTGTCGCCCAGCGACTTCCGCATCTTCGTCCACTGGTCGCGTGCATCCAGCAGGATGACCTTGCCTTTGAGGCTCGAGGGCTTCCGGTTCGAGAGGATCCAGAAGTACGTGGAGATCCCGGTGTTGTAGAAGAGCTGGTCCGGCAGGGCAACAATGGCCTCCAGCAGGTCCTCTTCCTCTAGGATCCACCGTCGGATGTCGGACTCACCAGAACCCGCCCCTCCACTGAACAGCGGCGATCCGTTGAAGACGATCGCGATACGACTTCCGCCCTCGAACCCGCCCTTTCCGTCGGGAACCACGGGCTTCATCTTCGAGATCATGTGCTGAAGGAAGAGGAAGGAACCGTCACTGATCCTTGGCAGCCCCGCGTGGAACCGGCCCCCGGTTCTCGCGTCCTGCTCGACCTCCCTCTTCACTTTCTTCCACTCCACGCCAAACGGCGGGTTGGCTACCAGGTAGTCGAACTTCTCCCCCCGGTGGCCGTCCTGCGTAAAGGAGTTCCCATACTTGATGTTCTCGGGTTCCTGATCCTTGATGAGGAGGTCGGACTGGCAGATGGCATGCGACTCGGGGTTGAGTTCCTGGCCGAAGAGCGCGACCGTAACGTGCGGCGCCTGGCGCTTAATGTGCTCCTGGGTCTCGCTGAGAATGCCGCCCGTCCCGCAGGCTGGGTCAAGGACCCTCCTGGTCTTTCCCCCTCCCAGCGCCTCTTCATCCGGGGCCAGCAGCAGGTTCACCATCAGCCGGACGACCTCACGCGGGGTGAAGTGCTCACCAGCCGGGTTGTCTTCGGAGAACTTACGGATGAGCTCTTCGAAGATGTAGCCCATCTGATGGTTGTCGATGCCGTCCTTGTCATCCGGCCCCTTCGGCAGCCGCAAATCAATCTTGGCAAATGCCCCGACAACCTGATATAGCAGCCCTTTATCCTGAAGGTCGGAGATGTGCTGCTCGAAGTTATACCTGTCCAGGATCTCCCGGGCGTTCTCGGAGAAGGCACCGTAGTACTGCTTCAGCAGCGTCATCGCCTGAGAGGGGTCTTTGGCGATGAGCTTGAACGTGAGCTCACTCGTGTTGTAGAAGCGGTGCCCGGCGACCTCGCGGAGCTTCACCTCCCGGAATGCCAGCTGACGCCCTCGCGCCTCAAGCTCCACGACCTCCTTGAGCACATCGCTCTTCGTCGGCTCCAGTACACAGTCCAGTCGCCGCAGCACGGTGAACGGCAGAATGATCTTCCCGTAGTCATGCGCCCGAAAGTCCCCGCGCAGCAAGTCGGCAACCTTCCAGATGAAGTTGATCATCTCCGAGTGCCTGCTGTGGTCCTGATCCACCGGTTGTCCTTCCGGGCCGCGAGAGCGGCGTTTACGTCAGTGCGGTACGTGCGGTCAGTGTGTCGTGTGTGCGGGTTGGCCCGCATGCAATCAAGCCGGTGGCGGCGGTTGGAAAGCGCCTGCCGTGAGCGCGGCCCGCAACTGCGCGGCTGTCTGCTCACCTTGGAGCATCGCCCTGTGCAACACAGTCGTGAAGGTGTGCAACCGCAGGAATGCCGACCCGTACGATCGCTGCTCCTCAAGCGGCAGCAGCGGGACCTGCAGCCTGCGCGCGTCCACCCGGACGATCGACGTCCCCTGGCTCGCCCGTTGCACATTGGCCGGATCCGCGAGAAAGCCGGCGAGGAACCACGGATCCAGCCGAGCCGTGTCCGGACGCAGCAGATGCAGGTTCCGGCCGAGCAGTGCCCCGGCGTCGGCTTCGTCCACGACCCGCGCGACGGTCTTGCCCGCGGACAGCAGGGTCCCAGGAATGATCACGTCCCCGGTCTGGATGCGTACCGCGTCCTCGTCTGCTACCGCCCCGCGCCCGGAAGGCGAGCGCCTCTCGTTCACGTCCGCTGCGGTGAGCACGGGATGGTCGCCGTTCGAATCCCCGCTGCCCGCCGCCTTGGGCCTCAGCAGGGCCAGCGCACCCGTGCGGATCAGATCGGCAAGCGGGACCAGCGTCCACGGTGCGCCCGTACGAGAGACTCCCCACTCCTCTCTCGGGGCGAGCGTCGACGCCTCCAACAGCACAGAACCAAGGCTGTTGCGGCGACCGCTCAGGGTGCGACGGAGCTCGTCCACTTGCGGCCGTTCGGACGGGCTCGCGAGCCGTGGCGCCGGGGTGAGGTCAACCGTGTCGTCGAGCAGGTCCGTGACCGGGACAGCGCGGTACACACCCGGCATGGCCGGGCACTTCTCCGGGGTAGTGAGCAGTTCCCGGTAGGTGACCATAGGCCGCCCGCCCCGGCCCTTGACGTCCGGCAACGACCGGCAGTTCATGAACAGCACGTGCCCGGCGCCGGCGTCTGAGTCACCACCCGGTCGTCGCAGTACCCACAGATGCAACCCGATATGCGCCGGCGGGGCGGCCCCGGCGGGCAGTGCGAGTACGGCACGCAGCGCGCCACGCCGTACGAGCTCGGCCCGGATCCGCCGCCCCGTCCCCCGGGACGCGACGGACGGCGGCAGCAGCATGACCACCGCCCCGCCCGGCCGTACCCGGGACAGACAGTGCTGCACCCAGGCCAGCTCGGACTCGGACCGGGAGGGCAGGCCGTACTCCCAGCGCGAGTCGTACGCCAACTCGTCTGCGCCCCAGTCGCGATCGTTGTACGGCGGGTGGCACACGACTGCGTCGAACTCCCCGCCCGTATGGCGGGACTGGGCAAGCGCGTCCTCGGCGTCGACGGAGCAGTACCCCGTGCCGCCCAGCCCGAGTGAGAGTCGGGCGGCGGCCAATTGGGCCAGGTGCAGATCCCTGTCCTGGCCGTCGAGCTGCGTAGCCCCCCGGACACGGGCCGCCTCCAGCAAGACCCCCGTCCCGCACGCCGGGTCGAGTACAGTCGTCAGGGCGTCGTCGGGCGACGCTGCTCTGGCCAGCGTGGCCATGAAACCGGCCACCGCCTCCGGGGTCCCCGACCCACGCCCCCGCGACTCGCCCGCGTAGCGGTCGAGCAGGTCTGACAGGACCTCGTCCGGTGCCTGTCGTGCCGCCGCAGCCGCAAGCTCGCGCATCAGCGATGTGGAACGCAGTACTGAGAGGGGTTCCGGCATGTCCTGAAGTGCCGGACCGATGTCGCCGCCGACGCTGTCGCCGAGTCCGTCATACAGGTCTGCCCCTTCGGCAAAGGGAACGTAGTGCGTCTCCGGTGACGACTGACCTTCGCGCTCCAGAAAAACGAGGAAGAGGGCGGCCCGCGCCATCGCCTCGGTGAGCCCCGGCCCCTCGGCCTCCCTCAGCAGCTCACGCCACAGCTGCTGCGCCTCGGTGAACTGCGGGAGACGGCCGTGCTCGGCCAGCCACTCCTCCACGTCCTCCAGGCTGAAGGTGGGGCGCGCCTCCGTGCCACCGATGGGAGCGGGGAAGTCGGGGTGGCGGCGCCGCCAGTTGGTCACGGTCGCGCGGCCGACATCCGCAATACGGGCGATGTCGGAGGTACTCACCGTGGTCGGTGCGGCCACCAGCAGGCCCCTTCCTCTTCATGGAACACGCAGGAACAATACACCACGGCGAAGTGCCGTTTGACAATGCTTTCACGCACTGTCATTGTCGTATCGACGACAGCTGCCGTGGGTGGCGACGGAGGGGAAGTCATGCGGAGCAACGTGGAAGTGATCACGCCCGAGCTGGCCTGCGACTGGTTGCAGCTCAACACCAGGAACCGCCCGCTGAGCAAGGCGTTCGTCCAGCAGCTCACCCAGCAGATCGAGCGCGGAGAGTGGCAGCTCACCCATCAGGGCATCGCCTTCGACGAGCACGGCACCCTGATCGACGGCCAGCACCGACTCGCCGCGGTCGCGAAGGCGGGCGTGCCCGTGCAGTGCGTGGTGACGCGCGGGGTGGCAGAGTCCGCGTTCACCGTGATGGACACCGGCCGCAAACGCAGCGGGCGCGATGCGCTGGCGCTCGCAGGCGAGGAGCACAGCACGCACCTCGCCGCCGCGCTGCGCGGACTACACCTCTACCTGACCGCCCCGGACTCCGCGTGGAGTGGACAGAGCGCCGCCGTCAGCAACGACCTGCTGCTCGCCGTGCTCGACCGGCACTCCGGCATGCGGGACGCTGTCCGCGCGGCGATCCCGATGAACAAGGCATTCCGGATCACCGTGACGGCCGCCGCGGTCGGCTGGTATGCAACCGCCAACGCCCGCCCAGAGCTCGATCAACGCCCCTGGCAGGAGGCGCTGGTGACTGGTGCCGGGCTCCACATCGGTGACCCGCGGCTCACCTTGCGCAACACGCTGCTCAACCTTGCGGCCGGCAAGACGCACCGAAGGCGCGACGACTCGCGCGAGCACCTGCTCTACTACCTCAAGTCCTGGAACGCTTGGGTCGAGGGCCGCGACATGAAGCTGCTCCGGCGCTCACCGGGCGAGACGATGCCGCGCATCTCGCGGCACACCGCGCCGCCACGGTTCGCGGAGGGGGCCTGACAAACGCGGCGCCCTGGCACCGAAGCAGATTCAGGGCAGGTGCATTCATCTGTTCGGCCACGCTGGACCGCTGACGCACACCGTCACGCCTCCGATACCCGAGGTCTCCCTTACCCAAGCAGTCCGAGCTGTTCCTCCTCCGGCAAGGACTCCGTCAGTAGCCGCTGCCAGAGTTGCTCGGCGAGATCGACGAGCGTTCCGTCCTCGCCCAGCACGCCCCACTGCTTTGGCCCCTGAACCGCGCTCCACGCCTCACGCCACTCGGCCTGCTGCCAGATGTGGGTGACCAGGCCGCTCGGCGAGTACCGCCTACCGTCGGCCTCCCAGAGCAGCGGCTTCCTCCGGTCGTTGACCCATGTCGCGTACGCCCGGCGTGGGTCGGCGTTCAGCCAGTCACCGATGGCCTGCTCCTCCGTGGCACTGGGGTGATACATCAGGCGAGTACCGTCCGGAATGCGGTCGTGGTCGATGAGCAGGGTCACGGTGTTGGGTCGCCTGGGCGGCTTGGATTCGGCCCGTTGCTGGTAAGCGGCGAGGTCCCCGGCGTCTGTACCGTTGGCGAGTGCCTGCAGAACAGCGGCGACCAATTTCCGCGAGCGCTCCTCGCTGGCGAAGGTGCTGGTGATGTAACTCCCGGCCCCGAAGAGGTGATCCACGAGCGGGATGAGCTGGGCAAGTGCCGCGCCGACCTGCGCCGGTACGCCTTCCAGAGCCGACTCCCACTCCGAGTCGGGTTCGTCGATTCCCTCCGACCCCACACGCTGGGCGACGATGTGCGCCACCAGGAGTGCACTGCTGTCGGCGATCGAGCCTGGTCGCCCGGTCAGCGTGGACCGCACCTCGTGCAAGGACTCCCGCACACGCCGCATGAGCAGAACGCTGCGCCAGATCTGATAGGCGCTGGGCCGCCGGCCGAAAAGCCGGGTGTAGATCCCCCCGGGGCCGTCCTCCCAAAGCGCATCTGCAGAGCCCCTGACCCGTACCGCCAGCGCCGGGTCCGGGTGGGCGCACGCAAGGGCCGTGGCGGCCTCTCGCACGGAACATCCGAACGCCGGTGACGGTTCGATCTCTCCGCGCTTGAACACGTACTCCTTGTCCAGCGAGAGCCGGAAGTCCTCGCGGATCAGACTCTGCACCGGCTTGATCGCGATGAAGTCGCTGCGCTCCATGTGGTTCTGCGTGTTCGTTGCCTCGGTGATCTCGTCGGCGAACCCTTCCGGAGTTCCCTGCACAGAGATGATCCGCACGGTGACGTATGCTTCGCCCACCGCCTCCTCGTCCTGCTGGAACGCCCTGTGCGCCGACGTGACGGTCTGTGCGCCATTGACGACACTCGCGTTCTCAAGGACGAGCTTGACGGGTTCGCTCGGTTTCTGCTTCGCGAAGAAATGCGGTTCGATCTTGTCGCACTGCACGGTGATGCCGTTATGGCGGTACCAGAAGCCCTGCGGATCCCGGAGAAGACTATCGACAAGCGCCTGATTGACGCCGGTCAGACCCAGCGATCTCCGGACGTTGCGGTCGTACAGCCTCTCGCCGTTGCTGGCGTACCACTGAGCGAGTTCATCCGCCGCCACCAGACCCGAGTACGCCTGGTAGGGGGTCTCCCTGGAGTGCCAGCCCTGAGTCATAGTGGCGGTGAGGGTAATCGGCTCCGGGGTCAGGTCCTCGCGAACGGCGCGATGGAAGTCGGTCTGGCTCAGCACCCGATGCTCGATGGAGCGCGCGTAGCCGCCGAACTCCTGGGCAGCTTCGTCGAGTATGGCCTCGGTCTCAGCGGACAGCTGTCCGTCACCCATGACGGCGATGACGAGAACCACCTTGCAGGTCGGCACATCGAGCACCGACCGAACCCGGTCGGCCAGGCGTCGGAAGCGCTCGTTGAACTGATCGAAGTCCCGGTTGTCGAGCTTCTTCAGACCGTGCACCAGCTTGTGTGCGGCGCTGGTGTCGAAGCCGGCTTTGCCCTTGTCGCTCCATTTGGCCTGAATAAGCCACAGTTCGGGGGCGGAGGCAGAGAATGCCAGAGCGTCGATGCCGAAGTCATCCCGACCGTCGATCACCGACTCGGCGGCTTCCTCTGACGTGCAGTCCGTGAGCATGCGAGCCGCCCTGGCGGACAACGCACGTGAGTTGAAGGCATTCTCACGTTCCGAAGGCTGACGTTTCTCGTAGTCGGCGAGCGAGATCAACGACTCGAACTCGCGCTTCAACGCATCACGCACATGCCTGACTTCCAGCGGCATTGCCTGCCCGCCCTTGACCATCCCTGCCCCCAGTCGCGGTCCTGCGCTAGAACCTTACACATGCTACGAGAGCCCAGGTCGGCAGACCGGAATCAGATCGGTTTCCAGAAGAGCGCTTCATGGGGAGCTGCATCCCGCGGCATACAGGCCCGAGATGTCATGGTCTGCCTCGATGCGGCGTTCCAAGACCTTGGTCCGGCTGGAGATGCAGCGTGCGTAGGTGGCCGGGAGTGGCCACACTGGTGCCGGCCCACTCGGCGGCCTAGGTCACCGGAAATCAAAACCGAGCAGCTGACGTCCGGAGACCATCTCTTTCAGAGTGAAAATGCACAGGTAGGCGCGTGCCACGCGTCCGACATCGGCCAAAGCGTCCGGGGGTGTGCCGGTCGAGTCACACCTTCTCGGCCACCACTCGCGGATGCTTCGCAGTAAGCATCTCGATGTCTTCCACGTCGGAGGTCAGAGTCGTTACCCGGCCCGGATGGGCCAAGGCCGTCGCGCACAGCATGGCGTCGATGGCGTACTTGTGGCCATGGACTCCAGCAGCCCGAAGGAGATCCGCTGCAGACTGGGCAATCGCTTGGGTGACCGGCTCCACGCGCAGGCGGGACAGGGTCCACTTCAGGGCAGCGTCGTTGATCCTCGGGTGGATCACCTCGACGAGGACGGCGGCCGAGGTGATCACTGGGAGGTCCGCCTCGCGGGCTGCCGTCAGCCACTCATGGACGTCCCGGTCTCGCTGAACGGCCTTCGCCAAGCCCTCGCTGCCCAGGATCAGGGCACCACTCACGCGGCAGCCTCGGCCCCGGGCTGAGACCCGGTGAGCTTGGCTCGTTTGGCTGCCACGGCCTCCGGATCGGCCGGGCCGTGGACCATGTCAAACTCTGCAATCAGCTCGTCCAGGTTGTCGCGCTCGATCTGGCGCTGCGCGGCCCGCTCCAGATATGCGGATACGCCGCGCCTGCCCACCCGTTCGCGGATGGCCTGCAGGGTGCCGGCGGTTAGGGACACAGAGATACCGCTACTGGGGCCGTCTCCGGGGAGGAAGTCAGCATCGTCAACCATGAGGCGAGTTTGGCATTCAAAATAGCATAGCGCTACCCGGTTGCGGATCCACACCCAAAAGCGTCGGTCCGGCCGCGTCCGTGGACGCGGCCGGACCGACGATATGCGGCTTCAGAACGTGCGTCATTTGAGCGTCAACAGTCTGCGGAATGCTCTGATGCTGCTAGCCAAGGGGGCGTCGTCCCCTGTTGAAACCGCAGGTCAGGCTGCTTCCGGCAGGCAGCGCCACCCTTCACACGTTGCACGCCCGGAAACGCGTCGAGCAGATGACGGATCAAGAAAACCGCAGGTCAGGCGTCCTTCTTCACCGGCTCCAGGATCGCCACGCACTCGACATGGTGCGTCATCGGGAACAGATCGAACGCCCGCAGCGTCCGCACCCGGTACCCCCCGTCCCGGAAGTACCCCAGGTCCCGTGCCAGCGCCGCCGGGTCGCAGGCCACGTAGGCGATCCGGCGCGCCCCCAGCCCGACCAGCTGCTTCACCGTGGCCTTGCCGGCGCCCGCGCGGGGCGGGTCCAGGACGATGAGGTCGCACTCGGTGATGCCGGTGCGGGGCAGGACCTGGTCGACCTTGCCGTGTTCGATGCGGACGCGGTCCAGGTCCGCCAGGTTGTGGCGGGCGTCCTCGACCGCGCGCTTGCCGGACTCGATGCCGAGGACCGCGCCCTTCTCGCCGATGCGCTGGCCGATGGCGCCGGCGAAGAGGCCGACGCCGCAGTAGAGGTCCAGGGCGGTGTCGTTCTTACGGGGCAGGAGGCCCTGCATGACCGCGCGGACCAGGGTGTTCGCGGCCTGGGGGTGGACCTGCCAGAAGCCGCCGGAGCCGACGCGGTACGTGCGGTCGTCGGCGCGCTCGCGGACGAAGCCGCGGCCGTGGACCCGGTGCACGCCGCCGTCGCGTTCGTCCACGCGGAGGACGGAGACCGGCTTGTCGAGCTCGACCAGGGGCAGACGGCCGCCCGGGCGGGGGGTGAGGATGACCTGGCGGTCGTGGGAGCCGGTGGCGGCGATGGCCTCCACCGTGGCCATCTGGGGCCAGTCCTGCTGCTCGACGCCCAGCTCGGAGACTCCGGGCGCGGCGATCATGCAGTGGTCGATGATCTCGATGTCGTGCGAGCGGTGCTTGCGCAGCCCGACCCGGCCGTCCTCGTCGATCGCGTACTGGACGCGGGTGCGCCAGGCGGGCACCTCGCCCGCCGGGACCTTGTCGCCCTCGGCCGGCATGACCGTGCCGTCCCAGCCCGCCTCCTCCGGGGTGAGGCCCGCGAGGCGCTGGAGCTGTTCGGCGATGACCTCGCCCTTCAGGCGGCGCTGGGCGCCCGGCTTGGCGTGCTGCCAGTCGCAGCCGCCGCACTTGCCGGGGCCGGCGAAGGGGCACGGGGCCGGCACCCGGTCCTTGGACGCCTCGATGATCTCCACCGCGTCCGCGCGCAGGAAGCGCGAGTCCTCGGAGCCGTCGGTGATCCGGGCGACCACCTTCTCGCCCGGCAGCGTGTGGCGCACGAACAGCACGCGGCCCTCGTCCGTGCGGGCGATGCAGTGCCCGCCGTGCGCGACCGGGCCGACCTCGACCTCGTACTCCCGCCCGACCAGCGACTCCGGCTGTGTCTCCCCGGTCTGCGGCGACGTGGATTCGTTCTGCATGAGGGGATGGCTCCAGGGAGGGAAGGGGACGGTCCGCGGGCGGACGACAACAACCTACGAGTCTACGTGCGTGTCGTCCGCCCGCCGACCACCCGCGGCGGTCCCCCGGCTCAGCCCTTCGGCGTCGGTTCCTTGTGCTTGCGCTCCACCGGGCCCCGGCGCACCGAACCCGGAGCGCTCCAGTCGGCCCGCTTGCGGGCGCGCTTCTTCGCGGCTTCGGAGGACTCCAGCTGGTACGGGACCGAGGTGACCATCACACCGGGGGTGAAGAGCAGCCGGCCCTTGAGCCTGAGGGCGCTCTGGTTGTGCAGCAGGTGCTCGTACCAGTGCCCGACGACGTACTCGGGGATGTAGACGCTCACGACGTCGCGCGGGCTCTCCCGGCGCAGGCTCTTGACGTACTCGATGACCGGGCGGGTCACCTCGCGGTACGGGGAGTCGAGGATCTTCAGCGGTACGTTGATGCCGCGCCGCTCCCAGTCCTCCCTGAGCGCCTTCGTCTCGGCCGGGTCCACGCTGATGGAGAGCGCCTCCAGGTGGTCCGTGCGGATCAGCTTGGCGTAGGCGAGCGCGCGCAGGGTGGGGCGGTGGAGCTTGGAGACCAGGACGATCGAGTGGACCCGGGAGGGGCGGATCGACTCGTCCGGCGCCGTCTCGTCGGCGGCGATCTCCTCGGCGACCCGGTCGTAGTGCTTGCGGATCGCGGTCATCGTGCCGAAGAAGATGACCATGCCGAGCAGCGCGACCCAGGCGCCGTGGGTGAACTTCGTGGCGAGGACGACGACGAGCACCAGACCGGTGAAGAAGGCGCCGAAGGTGTTGATCGCCCGGGAGCGGATCATGTGGCGGCGCTTGGCCTGGTCCTTCTCGACGGCCAGATGGCGGTTCCAGTGCCGGACCATGCCGGTCTGGCTGAGCGTGAAGGAGACGAACACGCCGACGATGTACAGCTGGATGAGCCGGGTCGAGTCGGCCCCGTAGATCACGACCAGCAGGATCGCGGCGCCGGCCAGCAGCACGATGCCGTTGGAGAAGGCGAGCCGGTCGCCGCGGGTGTGCAGCTGGCGGGGCAGGTAGCGGTCCTGGGCGAGGATCGAGCCGAGGAGCGGGAAGCCGTTGTACGCGGTGTTCGCGGCCAGGAAGAGGACGAGGGCGGTGGCGGCGGCGAGGATGACGAAGAAGAACGTGCCGTCGCCGAAGACCGCGGCCGCGACCTGCGAGATGACCGGGTCCTGGACGAAGCCCGCGCCGACCGGGCTGCCGTTGCTGATCAGGTCCTTCGCCGGGTTCTCCGCCATCTTGACGTCGGTGGCCATGGCGAGGCCGATGATGCCGCAGAACATGGTGACGGCGAGCAGACCCATCATCGCGAGCGTGGTCGCGGCGTTCTTGCTCTTCGGCTTGCGGAACGCGGGCACGCCGTTGCTGATCGCCTCGACCCCGGTGAGCGCCGCACAGCCGGAGGAGAAGGCCCGCAGCAGCAGGAAGACGAGCGCGAATCCGGCCAGGCCCTGGTGCTCGGCCTTGATCGTGTAACCGGAGGTGGGGGCGTGCATGGTGTCGCCGAGGACCAGTCCGCGGAAGGCGCCCCAGACGATCATGATGAAGACGCCTGCCACGAAGAGGTAGGTGGGGATGGCGAAGAGCTTGCCGGATTCCTTGACCCCGCGCAGGTTCATCAGGGTCAGCAGGACGATGGCGGCGACCGCGCACCCCGTCTTGTGCTCGACGACGAAGGGGATCGCGGAGCCGAGGTTCTCCACGCCTGAGGCGATCGACACGGCCACGGTCAGGACGTAGTCGACCAGCAGGGCGCTGGCGACGGTCAGCCCGGCCTTGGGACCGAGGTTGGTGGTGGCGACCTCGTAGTCGCCGCCGCCGCTCGGGTAGGCGTGGACGTTCTGCCGGTAGGAGGCGACGACCGTGAACATCAGGACCACGACCGCGACCGCGATCCAGGGACTGAAGTGGTACGCCGACACACCCGCGATGGACAGCACGAGGAGGACTTCTCCGGGTGCGTACGCCACCGAGGACAGCGGGTCGGATGCGAAGACGGGGAGGGCGATGCGTTTGGGGAGGAGCGTCTCCCCCAGCTTGTCGCTGCGCAGGGCCCGTCCGATCAGGATCCGTTTGGGCACGTCGGTCAGTTTGGACACGCAGAGGATCGTAAGGGTTCCGTATGGGCCCCGCCCCCGCCGCACGGGCGTGGCCCGCCAATCTCCTGCACTCGGCCGGAAACGCCACGGAATCCTTAACGCAATCCTTGCGCCGCGCCGCCGGGAGGCGCCCCGGGCACGTCGTCTTTGCCACACCCTCACCGGGATGCGCACACTCGGATGAGGCGACGCGGCCCGCGCCGCATAAGCTCGTAACCGGGCGACGGGACATCCCGTTGCCCCGTTGTCTGCCCGGCCAGCCGAGGAAAGAGTGTGAGCAGGGTGTTTTCGCAGGTCAGCCGGAAGACCAGGACTGCGAGGTAGGCGCAAGGTGCACATCGTCATCATGGGCTGCGGGCGAGTGGGAGCCGCTCTCGCGCAGACCCTGGAGCAGCAGGGGCACACGGTCGCCGTCATCGACCAGGACCCCACGGCGTTCCGGCGACTCGGTTCCGGGTTCGGCGGCCGTCGCGTCACCGGGGTCGGGTTCGACCAGGACACGCTGCGCGAGGCGGGGATCGAGGAGGCCGGCGCGTTCGCGGCGGTGAGCTCCGGCGACAACTCCAACATCATCGCGGCCCGCGTGGCGCGCGAGATGTTCGGCATCGAGAACGTCGCGGCCCGCATCTACGACCCCCGGCGCGCCGAGGTGTACCAGCGTCTCGGCATCCCGACGGTCGCGACGGTGCGCTGGACGGCGGACCAGATGCTGCGCCGGCTGCTGCCGTCGGGCGCGGAGCCGCTGTGGCGCGATCCGAGCGGCGGGGTGCAGCTCGCGGAGGTGCACACCACGCCGTCCTGGATCGGCCACAAGATCAGCACGCTCCAGGAGGAGACGGGCGTGCGCGTCGCCTTCCTCACCCGGTTGGGCGAAGCCATACTGCCGTCGTCGCAGACGGTGCTCCAGGAGGGCGACCTCGTCCACGTGATGATGCGCACGGACGAGATCGCGAAGGTCGAGGCGGCCTTCGCCGAGGGCCCCGAGGAGGACGGTCACTGATGCGTGTCGCGATTGCCGGGGCCGGTGCGGTGGGGCGTTCCATCGCGGGCGAGCTGCTGGAGAACGGGCACGAGGTGCTGCTCGTGGACAAGGCGCCGACCGCCATCTCGGTGGAGCGGGTGCCGATGGCCGAGTGGCTGCTCGCGGACGCCTGTGAGATCACGTCGCTGGACGAGGCGGCGCTCCAGCGCTGCAACGTCGTGATCGCGGCCACGGGCGATGACAAGGTGAACCTGGTCGTCTCGCTGCTGGCCAAGACCGAGTACGGCGTGCCGAGGGTCGTCGCCCGGGTGAACAACCCGAAGAACGAGTGGCTGTTCAACGAGTCGTGGGGCGTCGATGTGGCGGTGTCCACGCCGCGTCTGATGTCGGCGCTGGTCGAGGAGGCGGTGAGCGTCGGCGATCTGGTCCGGCTGCTGCGCTTCAGCCACGGCGACGCGAACCTGGTGGAGCTGACCCTGCCGCCGGAGTCGGCGCTGGCGGGCACCCAGGTCGGGGAGGTCGCCTGGCCGGAGGACACCTCGCTGGTGACGATCATCCGGGGTCAGCGGGTGCTGACGCCGAGCCCGGAGGAGAGCCTGGAGGCCGGTGACGAGCTGCTGTTCGTCGCCGCGCAGGCGCGCGAGGAGCAGTTGGAGGACCTGCTGTCGGTGCGCCGGGGCGACCCGGAGGCGTAGCGCATGTGAGAGGGGCCCCGTCACCAGCGGTGACGGGGCCCCTCTCGTACGTTCAGAACTCCTGGCCCCTGGCCGCTTCGGCGGCGGCCGCCTTACGGGCCTTCTCGGCCTCCTCCTCCGCCTCCATCTCGGCGAACACGTCGATGGGCGGCGGTGCCTTGGCGAGGAAGACCCAGGTCAGGTAGACCGCGAGCAGGAACGGCGGGATCTTCAGGGCGACCAGCACCCAGCCGAGCTGGGTGGTGTCGGCCCACCAGTACAGCGGGAAGAGGACCGCGCACTTGGCGAGCAGGATCAGCCCCCAGGCGTAGCTGGCCTTGGTGTACGCCTTCTTGCGGCCGGGGTTGCGGGTGCGCCAGGAGAGGTTCTCCTTGAACACCGGGCCCAGGATGAGGCCGATCAGCGGCAGGCCGGCGACGGCGCTGACCAGGTAGGCCAGGGCGAGGCCCAGGGTGTAGAGCATGCCCGGGAGGTAGAAGTCCTTGGCGTTGCCCGTCATCTTGGCGAAGACCACACCGAACGCCACGCCGAAGACGCCGCTGAAGGCGTGCTTGACGGTGTCCTTGCGGACCAGCCGCACGACCACGAGCGCCAGCGACATCGCCAGGGCCGCGATGGCCGAGGCGGTGAGGTTCTTGTTGATGGTGAAGATCGTGACGAAGAGCAGCCCGGGGAGAACCGTCTCCACCATGCCCCTCACGCCGCCGAAGGCTTCGAAGAGCGCGGCCTCGGTGACCGCCCTGCTGTCGGCCTCCTGCTGGTCGGTGGTGCGGTCCGTGTCGGACGTCGGCTTGTCGAGAGACGTCACCGGCTACTCCTTGCCGAGCGGTCGGAGTTCGTATTTGGGGTTGAACAGCACCCGGCGGCCGTGGCTCATGGCGATCCGGCCGGAGGCGATGAGCTTGCGGCCCGGTTCTATGCCCTGGATGGAGCGGCGGCCGAGCCAGACCACGTCGAGCGGTGCGGTGCCGTCGAAGAGCTCCGCCTCCAGGGCGGGCACTCCGGCACGCGGCCGCAGGGTGACCGTCCGCAAGGTAC
The DNA here is from genome assembly GCF_010550605.1 of Streptomyces sp. SID9727. Taxonomy (GTDB): domain Bacteria; phylum Actinomycetota; class Actinomycetes; order Streptomycetales; family Streptomycetaceae; genus Streptomyces. Next base: position 28,273 of record NZ_JAAGNI010000261.1, on the reverse strand, counting down.
CAGTGACCTTCACGATCTGGCGGTCGGTGCATTCGGAGATCCGGGTGCACCCCGACGCCTGCGAGTCCTCCTCCAGCTCCTCGCACTCCAGGTCCTCCTGGGAGCTGGAAAGCCGGTCGAGCATGCGCCGGAAGCGCCCGGAGGGCCGGTCGCCCTTGTGGGGCTTCGCGGATCGAGGAACAGCACTCATACCCGAAGGGTACCGGTCCCGCGAGGTCATGGCGGGTGGCCGCCGTCTCACCCGTACGGAGGACGAGCGCGGGCCCGTCCGCCGGTTTCAGGCGCGCTCGAAGCGGTAGCCCATGCCGGGTTCGGTGACGAAGTGGCGGGGGTGGGAGGGGTCCGCTTCCAGCTTCCGCCTGAGCTGGGCCATGTAGACGCGCAGGTAGTTGGTCTCGGTGCCGTACGAGGGCCCCCAGACCTCCTGGAGCAGCTGGCGCTGGCTGACGAGCCGGCCGCCGTTGCGGACCAGGACCTCCAGCAGGTGCCACTCGGTGGGGGTGAGGCGTACGTCGCGGCCGGCGCGGTGGACCTTCTTCGCGGCGAGGTCAACGGTGAAGCCCTCGGTCTCCACGACGACGACCTGGTCGCCCCCGTCCTGGCCGACCGGCTCGGCCCGGCGCACCGCGGCCCGCAGCCGGGCCAGCAGCTCGTCCATGCCGAAGGGCTTGGTCACGTAGTCGTCGGCCCCCGCGTCCAGCGCCTCGACCTTCTCGTCGGACGTGTGGCGGGCCGAGAGGACCAGGATCGGGACCCGGGTCCAGCCGCGCAGGCCCCGGATCACGTCGACGCCGTCCATGTCGGGCAGCCCGAGGTCGAGGACGACGACGTCGGGGTGGCGGGCGGCGGCGAGCTGCAGGGCGGTGGCCCCGTCGGGCGCGGCGTCCACCTCGTACTTGCGCGCCTTCAGGTTGATCACGAGGGCGCGTACGATCTGCGGCTCGTCGTCGACCACAAGCACCCGGGTCATCGGGGTCCTGCCTTTCTGCTGGGCGTACGTCGGTGCGGGAGGGTCCGGGCGGTTCACGAGGTGATCCGCGCGGGGAGGCCGGGGGCGGCCGGGGCGTGGCCGGGTGCCGCCTTGAGGGTCAGGACCATGGTGAGGCCGCCGCCCGGGGTGTCCTCGGCGTCGAGCGTGCCGCCCATGGACTCGGCGAAGCCCCGGGCCACCGCGAGGCCGAGCCCGACCCCGGCGCCGCGCGGGGCGTCCCCGTAGCGCTGGAAGGGCTCGAAGATGCGCTCCTTGCCCTCGTCGGGGACGCCCCGGCCGCGGTCGGCCACGCGGAGTTCGACGCGGGCGCCGAGCGCGCTGGCCGCCACGGTGACGCGGTCGCCGTCGGGGCTGTACTTCACGGCGTTCTCCACGATGTTGGCGACGGCCCGCTCCAGGAGGCCGGGGTCGACGGCGACCATGGGCAGGATCTCGGGTATGTCCAGGTCGACGCTGCCCTCGGGGACGCCGCCGAGGGCCATGGGCACCACCTCGTCCAGGTCGATCTCCCGGATGAGCGGGGTGACCGTGCCGGTCTGGAGGCGGGACATGTCGAGGAGGTTGCCGACGAGGTGGTCGAGGCGGTCGGCGCCGGCCTCGATGCCTTCCAGGAGTTCCGCCTCGTCGTCGTCGGACCAGGCGACGTCGTCCGAGCGCAGGGAGGAGACGGCGGCCTTGATCGCGGCGAGGGGCGTGCGCAGGTCGTGGCTGACGGCGGCGAGGAGCGCGGTCCTGATGCGGTTGCCCTCGGCGAGTCTGCGGGCCTCCTCGGCCTCGTCCACCAGCCGCTGGCGGTCCAGGACGACGGCGGCCTGGGCGGCGAAGGCCCCCAGCACCCGGCGGTCCTCGGCGGGCAGCACCCGGCCGGTCAGCGCCAGGGCCATGTGGTCGCCGACGGGCATGTCCACGTCGGCGTCCTCGGGCCGGGCGGCCGGGGCCGGGCCGACGCTGCCGGCGCAGGTCCAGGGGTCGACGTCGCTGCGGCGCTCCAGCAGGGCGACGGACCCCATGCCGAAGGTCTCCCGGACCCGGTCCAGGAGCGCGGCGAGCGTGGTCTCGCCGCGCAGCACGCTGCCGGCCAGGAACGACAGGATCTCGGACTCCGCGCGCAGCCGTGCGGCCTGGTGGGTGCGGCGGGCGGCGAGGTCCACCACGGAGGCCACCGCGACGGCCACCGCGAAGAAGATCACGATGGCGACGAAGTTCTCCGGGTCCTGGACGGTGAGGGTGTGGGTGGGCGGGGTGAACCAGTAGTTCAGGAGCAGGGAGCCGCCCGCGGCCGCGGCGAGGGCGGGCAGCAGTCCGCCGATGAGGGCGGCGGCGACGGTCATGAAGAGGAAGAGCAGGACGTCGTTGGCGAGTCCGGGGCCGGATTCGAGGGCCTTGAGGAGCACGGCGAGGAGAACCGGGCCGCCGACGCCGACCACCCAGCCCCACATGATGCGGGCGCGTCCCAGGCGGGCGCCGCGGGCGATGGGCAGGCCCCGGCCCTTGGCGACCTCGTCGTGGGTGACGATGTGGACGTCGAGGTCGGTGCCGGACTCGCGGGCGACGGTGGCGCCGACCCCGGGTCCGTAGATGTACTGCCAGGTCTTGCGGCGGCTGGAGCCGAGGACGATCTGGGTGGCGTTGACGCCCCGGGCGAACTCCAGGAGCGCCGAGGGTATGTCGTCGCCGATGACGTGGTGGAAGGTCCCGCCCAGGTCCTCCACGAGGGTGCGCTGGACGGCCAGCTCCTTGGGCGAGGCCGAGGTCAGCCCGTCGCTGCGGGCGATGTAGACGGCCAGGATCTCGCTGCCGGAGCCCTTGGCCGCCATCCGGGCGGCGCGGCGGATGAGGGTGCGGCCCTCGGGGCCTCCGGTGAGGCCGACGACGATGCGCTCGCGGGCCTGCCAGGTGGTGCGGATGTTGTGCTCGCCCCGGTACTGCTGGAGGTATTCGTCCACGCGGTCGGCGACCCAGAGGAGGGCCAGCTCGCGCAGGGCGGTGAGGTTGCCGGGGCGGAAGTAGTTGGAGAGGGAGGCGTCGATCCGGTCGGGCTTGTAGATGTTGCCGTGGGCCATGCGGCGGCGCAGGGCCTCGGGCGACATGTCGACCAGTTCGAGCTGGCCGGCCCGGCGGACGACCTCGTCGGGCACGGTCTCGCGCTGGCGTACACCGGTTATGGACTCGACCACGTCGCCGAGGGACTCCAGGTGCTGGATGTTGACGGTCGAGACGACGTCGATGCCGGCCTGGAGCAGTTCCTCGACGTCCTGCCAGCGCTTGGCGTTGCGGGAGCCGGGCACGTTGGTGTGGGCCAGCTCGTCCACCAGGACGACGGCCGGGGCGCGGTCGAGTACCGCGTCGATGTCCATCTCGGTGAAGACGGCCGAGCGGTGCTCGATCTCGCGGCGGGGCACCACTTCGAGGCCGTGCAGCAGCGTCTCGGTGCGCGGGCGGTCGTGGTGCTCGACGAAGCCGACGACGCAGTCGGTGCCGCGTTCGACGCGCCGGTGCGCCTCGGCGAGCATCGCGTACGTCTTGCCGACGCCGGGTGCCGCACCGAGGTAGATCCGAAGTTTGCCGCGCGCCATGGCCCCATTGTCTTCCGAAACCGGCGGCTGCCGTCGTGGCAGCCATGGTTCGAAAGTACCTGGTTGATTTCCGGCATATCAGACGGAGGGTGGGGAAGCGACGGGATTTGACGTAACTCTGATACCGCTTCCCGGCCGCCGGTCAGTGCTCGGTGATGTGGCCGTCGCTGAGTTCGAGGACCCGGTCGGCGAGGCCGAGGAGCTGGGCGTCGTGGGTGGCGACGAGCGCGGTGACGCCCTCGCTGTGGACGACGGCGCGCAGCAGCTCCATCACCGCGAGGCCCGTCTCGGCGTCGAGCTGCCCGGTCGGCTCGTCGGCGATCAGCAGGGCGGGCCGGTTGGCGAGCGCGCGGGCGATGGCGACGCGCTGCTGCTGGCCGCCGGAGAGCTCGCCGGGGCGCTGGGCGGCGTGGTCGGCGAGGCCGACGAGCGAGAGCAGCAGCGACACCCGCTCCTCGCGCTCCTTGGGGTCGGCCTTGCGCAGCCGCAGGGGTACGCCGACGTTCTCGGAGGCGGTCAGGATCGGGATCAGGCCGAAGGACTGGAAGATGAAGCCGACCCGGTCCCGGCGCAGCTCCAGGAGCCCGTTCTCGCCGAGCGAGGAGAGGTCGGTGCCGTCGACGGTGATCCGGCCGCCGTCCGGGGTGTCGAGGCCGCCGACGAGGTTGAGCAGGGTCGTCTTGCCGGAGCCGGAGCGCCCCTTGAGGGCGACGAGCTCGCCGCGCGGCACCTCGAAGGAGACGCCGCGCAGCGCGTGCACCGCTCCCGTGCCGGAGCCGTAGGAGCGGTGCAGGTCCTCGACGCGGACCATGGGCCCGTCGGCGACGGCCGTGCCGGCGCCCCCGCCGGTGCTGGTGGCGGCGGTGTTGTCGGTCATGGCGCTCCCCCGGGGGTCCTCGGTCCTGTCGGCCGCCAGTATGTGCGGGTGGCGGGGGAGCGGGCAATGCCCCTCCCGTCAGCGCGCCCCGGTCAGCAGCTGCCGCAGGGCGATGTTGAGCCGGAGGACGTTGACCCGCGGTTCCCCGACGAAGCCGAGATCGCGGCCCGCGGTGTGCCGCTCCACCAGCTCGGCGACCTGTCCGGCGGCGAGGTGGTTGCGTGCGGCGACACGGCGGACCTGGAGGTGCGCGTACGCCGGTGAGATGTCCGGGTCGAGTCCGGAGCCGGACGAGGTGACCGCGTCGGGCGGCACCGCGGCGGGGTCCACCGGATGGCCCGGGACGGAGTTGTCCTGGACGACCGCCGCTCTGGCGGCGGTGACCCGGTCGATCAGCTCGGGGTTGTCGCCGGCGAGGTTGGACGCGCCGGACACCAGCAGCGAGTACTGGGTGTTACGGCTGTTGGTCCCGAGCCCTTCGGAGGGGCGCGGCTGGAACCACCTCAGGTCCGGGGCGCCTCCCGGCAGGTCGTAGCGCTGGCCGATGAGGGCGGAGCCGACGGTCCTGCCCTCGGCGGTGATCTCGGAGCCGTTGGCGCGGCCGGGCATGAGCGCCTGGGCGGCACCGGTGACGGCGAGCGGGTAGAGGACGCCGCAGACCAGGGTGAGGGCGAGCAGGGCGCGCAGGGCGGCCCAGACCTGGCGGACGGGGTTGCGTACGGGTGTGTTCATGGCGGGTCAGCCGATTCCGGGGACGAGGGAGAGGAGCAGGTCGATGAGCTTGATGCCGGCGAAGGGGGCGATCAGGCCGCCGACGCCGTAGACGGCGAGGTTGCGCCGGAGCATGGACGCGGCGCCGCCCGGCCGGTAGCGGACGCCCCTGAGGGCGAGCGGGACGAGCGCGACGATGATCAGCGCGTTGAAGATCACCGCGGAGAGGATCGCGGTGCGCGGCGAGGACAGGTCCATGATGTTGAGCCGGTCCAGGCCCGGGTAGAGCGCGGCGAACATCGCGGGGATGATCGCGAAGTACTTCGCCACGTCGTTGGCGAGCGAGAACGTGGTGAGCGCCCCGCGCGTGATCAGCAGTTGCTTGCCGATCTCCACGATCTCGATGAGCTTGGTCGGGTCGGAGTCCAGGTCGACCATGTTCCCGGCCTCCTTGGCGGCCGAGGTCCCGGTGTTCATGGCGACGCCCACGTCGGCCTGGGCGAGTGCCGGGGCGTCGTTGGTGCCGTCACCGGTCATCGCGACGAGCCCGCCGCCGGCCTGTTCGCGCTTGATGAGGGCCATCTTGTCCTCGGGCGTGGCCTCGGCGAGGAAGTCGTCCACCCCGGCCTCCTCGGCGATGGACTTCGCGGTCAGCGGGTTGTCGCCGGTGATCATGACGGTTCGGATGCCCATGCGGCGCAGCTCGGCGAAACGTTCCGGCATGCCCTCCTTGACGACGTCCTTGAGGTGGACGACACCCAGGACCCGCGCCCCGTGCCCGTCCTCCACGGCCACCAGGAGCGGGGTGCCGCCGGCCGCCGCGATGCGGTCGGCGAGGGTCCGCGCCTCGTCGGGAACGCCGCCGCCGCGCTCCTTCACCCAGGCGACGACGGCTCCGGTGGCGCCCTTGCGGACCTTGCGCCCGTCCACGTCCACGCCCGACATGCGGGTGCGGGCGGTGAAGGCGACCCAGGTGGCGCCGGACAGCTCGCCCGCGTGGCGTTCGCGCAGCCCGTAGCGCTCCTTGGCGAGGACGACCACGGACCGGCCCTCGGGGGTCTCGTCGGCCAGCGAGGCGAGCTGGGCGGCGTCCGCGAGTTCCGCTCCGGTGACCCCGGCGACGGGCAGCAGGCCGGTGGCGCGGCGGTTGCCGAGGGTGATGGTCCCGGTCTTGTCGAGCAGCAGCGTCGAGACGTCACCGGCCGCCTCGACGGCCCGTCCGGACATCGCGAGCACGTTGCGCCGTACGAGCCGGTCCATGCCGGCGATGCCGATCGCGGAGAGGAGCGCGCCGATGGTGGTCGGGATGAGGCAGACCAGGAGCGCGGTGAGCACGATCATGGACTGCGCGTCACCCGCGTACACGGCGAAGGGCTGGAGGGTGACGACGGCGAGCAGGAAGACGACGGTGAGGGAGGCCAGGAGGATGTTCAGGGCGATCTCGTTGGGCGTCTTCTGCCGTGCGGCGCCCTCGACCAGGGCGATCATGCGGTCGATGAAGGTCTCGCCGGGCTTGGTGGTGATCCGGATGACGATCCGGTCGGAGAGCACCTTCGTCCCGCCGGTGACGGCGCTGCGGTCGCCGCCGGACTCGCGGATGACCGGGGCGGACTCGCCGGTGACGGCGGACTCGTCGACGCCGGCCACGCCCTCGACGACGTCCCCGTCACCGGGCACGATGTCGCCCGCCTCGCAGACGACCAGGTCGCCGACGCGGAGGCCGGTGCCCGCGACGCGCTCCTCGCCGTCATTGGTGAGGCGGCGGGCGACGGTGTCCGTCTTCGCCCGGCGCAGGCTGTCCGCCTGGGCCTTGCCGCGGCCCTCGGCGACCGCCTCGGCGAGGTTGGCGAAGACCGTGGTGAGCCAGAGCCAGCCGGTGATCGCCCAGCCGAACCAGTCGCCGGGGTCCCGGGCTGCGAGGACGGTCGTGAAGACGGACCCCACGAGGACCACGAACATGACCGGTGAGGCGGCCATCGCACGGGGATGGAGCTTGCGCACTGCTTCGGGCAGCGCGGCGAGCAGCGTCTTGGGGTCGGACAGCGCGGCGCCGGCGGTCATCGGGCCCTCCTTCGTACGAGTGGTCATGACGCCAGTCCTTCGGCCAGCGGGCCCAGGGCGAGGGCCGGGAAGTACGTCAGGCCGGCGACGACCACGACGACCGCGGCCAGCAGGCCGCTGAACAGCGGGGTGTGGGTGGGAAGGGTGCCCGAGGTCGCCGGGACGGGCCGCTGCTCGGCCAGCGAGCCGGCCAGGGCCAGGACGAAGACCATGGGCAGGAACCGGCCGAGCAGCATCGCGAGCCCGATCGTGGTGTTGAACCACGGCGTGTCCGCGGCGAGCCCGGCGAACGCCGAGCCGTTGTTGTTGGCGCCCGAGGTGTAGGCGTACAGGATCTCGGAGAAGCCGTGCGCCCCGGGATTGGCCACCGAGCCGGGCGGGGTGGGCAGCGCGACGGCCGCGGCGGTGAAGCCGAGCACCAGGGCCGGGGTGATCAGGAGGTAGCAGGCGGCGAGCTTGATCTCGCGGGTGCCGATCTTCTTGCCGAGGTACTCGGGCGTGCGGCCGACCATCAGTCCGGCGACGAACACCGCGATGAGCGCCATGATCAGCATGCCGTAGAGGCCGGAGCCGACGCCGCCGGGGGCGATCTCGCCGAGCTGCATGCCGAGCAGCGTGATGCCGCCGCCGAGGCCGGTGAACGAGGAGTGGAAGGAGTTCACCGCGCCCGTCGAGGTGAGCGTGGTGGCGACGGCGAACAGGGAGGAGCCGCCGGTCCCGAACCGGGTCTCCTTGCCCTCCGTCGCCCCGCCCGCGAGCTCGAAGGCGGCGCCGTGGTGGGCCGACTCGGTCCACATCATCAGCGCGGAGAAGCCGATCCAGAAGACGAGCATCGTGGCGAGCAGCGCGTACCCCTGCCGGACCGAGCCGACCATGCGGCCGAAGGTGCGGGTGAGGGCGAACGGGATGACGAGGATCAGGAAGATCTCGAAGAGGTTGGACAGGCCGCCGGGGTTCTCGAAGGGGTGGGCCGCGTTGGCGTTGAAGTAGCCGCCCCCGTTGGTGCCCAGCTCCTTGATGGCCTCCTGGGAGGCGACCGCGCCGCCGTTCCACTGCTGCGCACCGCCCGTGAACTGCCCGACCTCGTGGACGCCGGAGAAGTTCTGGATCGCCCCGCAGGCGACGAGGACGAGTGCGCCGACGACCGCGATCGGCAGCAGGACGCGTACGGTGCCGCGCACCAGGTCGGCCCAGAAGTTGCCGAGCTCCCCGGTGCGGGAGGCGGCGAACCCTCGTACGAGGGCCACCGCGACGGCCATGCCGACGGCGGCGGAGACGAAGTTCTGCACGGCGAGGCCGCCGGTCTGCACGACGTGGCCCATCGCCTGCTCGCCGGCGTACGACTGCCAGTTGGTGTTCGCGACGAACGAGGCGGCCGTGTTGAACGCCTGGTCCGGGCTGATCGAGGAGAAGCCGAGCGATCCGGGCAGGGCGCCCTGGAGCCGTTGCAGCAGGTAGAGGAAGAGGACGCTCACGGCGGAGAAGGCGAGAACGCCGCGCAGATAGGCGGCCCGGCGCATCTGCGCGCCGGGGTCGGCGCCCATCGCCCGGTAGATCCACCTCTCGACCCGCAGATGGCGGGTCGAGGTGTAGACGCGGGCCATGTGGTCACCGAGCGGTCGGTACGCCAGCCCCAGCGCGACGACGAGCGCGAGGAGCTGGAGCACGCCGGAGAGGACGGGGCTCATGTCGGGCTCAGAACCTCTCCGGGAAGAGGAGGGCCAGGAAAAGGTATCCCAGCAGGGCGGCGGCCACGACGAGGCCGGCCACGTGGTCCGCGGTCACAGCTTCGCCACCCCCCTGGCGACGAGTGCCACCAGCGCGAAGACCGCGATCGTGGTGACGACGAAGGCCGCATCGGCCATCGGATGCTCCTGAATGAGGTGTCGATGAATCGGACCTCTTGAGCAAACAGCCGACCGATACCGCCGTGACCTGCGTTGATGCTCCTCTTACGGAAGTGGGCCCGGCCTTGACGACGCCTGTACGCCGCCCATACGCGCCCCGTACGCGCCGGTGCACGCACAAGCCGGTGGGCCGCACCCCTGGGAAGGGGTACGGCCCACCGGCCGGTGTCCGCGGGTGCGGGTCAGCGCACCTCGGTGATCTCGGGACCGCGCTGGAGGCCCGCCATGCCACCGGAGAACTTCGAGCCCTCCTGCTCCTCCTGCTGAACGCCCTCGGGCACCATCTGGGCGTCGTTGGGGAGCTTGAGGACGATCGGGTCGCGCGGGGCCATCGGGCCCTCGCCGCGGACCACCACGGTGTCCCGGAAGACCGACTCCAGGAGCCCGGCGGCCTCCGGCTGCACGGCGCCCTGGCCGGAGATCACGCCGCGCAGGAACCAGCGCGGGCCGTCGACACCGACGAAGCGCACCAGCTGCACGCCGTTCGCCCCGTCGGGGAGCTGTACGGGGACCTGAGCGCGCAGCTCCCAGCCCAGCGGGCCCTCGACCTCGTCGATGATGCCGCCCTGCTGGGTGATGCCCGTGGCGATCTCCTCGCGGACCTCGCCCCAGATGCCCTCCTTCTTGGGGGCGGCGAACGCCTGGAGCTGGATCGCGCTGTCGCGCATCACGACGGTGGCGGCGACGATCGCGTCACCGGCGACCTCGACGCGCAGCTCCATGCCCTCGACTCCGGGCACGAAGATGCCGCCCAGGTCGACCCGGCCGTCGGCGGGCTGGGACACCTCGCTGACGTCCCACGGGCCGTCCGGGCGCGGCGCCGGCGGAAGGTTCGTCCGGCGGGTCTCGCCCTCGGCGTCATCCTGCTCGTCGACGACCTGCTCGGCCTCGCGCGCCTCGGCCGCCGTGTCATCGGCGGCACCACTGTTCTTGCGACGTCCGAACACGTCACTGTCCTTCCCGGTCGGATTCGACCGAAGCGTAGCTGTTCCCGCCCTGGGGAACCCCGCCCCGGACGCCATCAACATCAACGGCGGCATGGCCGCCGGTGGACCCGAAGCCCCCTTCGGCCCGCGCCGAGCCGGGAAGCTCCGACACCTCGTGGAAGCGCACCTTCTCGACCTGCTGCACGACCAGTTGGGCAATCCGGTCGAACCGCTCGAACCGCACGGCCTCGCGCGGGTCGAGATTGATGACGATCACCTTGATCTCTCCACGGTACCCGGCATCGACCGTCCCCGGGGCATTCACCAGGGCGACTCCGCAGCGGGCGGCGAGACCGGATCGTGGGTGCACGAACGCCGCGTACCCGTCGGGCAGGGCGATCGAAACCCCGGTGGGCAGTACGGCCCGCTCCCCCGGCGCCAGTTCGGCGGCCTCGGTCGTCACGAGGTCCGCGCCGGCGTCCCCGGGGTGCCCGTAGGCCGGAAGCGGAACGTCCGGGTCTACCCGGCGGATCAGGACGTCGACGGGATGGCGGGTCACGGGTTCACCTCGAAGGCGCGGGCGCGCCTGACCTGGTCGGGGTCGGCCATGGCGGCCTGGATCTCGGCCGGCCGGCCGTTCTCGATGAAGTGGTCGACCTTGACCTCGATGAACAGGGCGTCGGCCCGCACCGCGACCGGTCCGTCCGGGCCGCCGATCCGGCCGGTCGCCCGGGAGTAGATCTTCCGTCCGTGCACGGCGGTGACCTCGGCGTCGAGGTACAGCACGGTGTCGACGGGGACGGGGCGTACGAAGTCGGTCTCCAGCCGCCCGGTGACGGCGATGACCCGCAGCAGCCAGTTCAGCGAGCCGAGCGTCTCGTCCAGCGCCGTGGCCAGCACCCCGCCGTGCGCGAGGCCCGGGGCGCCCTGGTGGGCCGCCTTCACGGTGAACTCGGCGGTCACCCTGACGCCCTCGCCGGCCCGCGCCTGGAGGTGCAGCCCGTGGGGCTGGCCGGAGCCGCAGCCGAAGCAGTGCTCGTAGTGCGCGCCGAGGAGTTCGCCGGGGGCCGGGGCGTCGGGGTGCCGGACCGGTTTCACCGCGTCGGCCGGGGGCGTCAGAGCCGCTGATGTTCCACTCACAGGCGCTGACCTTACCCGCGCGGGTACCCGCCGGTCGCGCCGTGCCAAGCTGGAGCCATGCAGCCTTCGACCCCGCCCTACGACGAACGCCTCACCGCACCCCGTTCGTGGTGGCTGATCGCCGTCCTGATCGGCATCGCGTGCGCGCTGATGCTGCTGCCGCTGGGCACTCTGCCGCTCCTCGCCGGTCTGGCCGGCGGCACGGTCCTGTCGGCCGTCGCGGTCAGCTCGTACGGCTCCGCCCGCATCCGGGTGGTGGCGGGCGCACTCGTCGCGGGGGACGCCCGGATCCCGGTCTCGGCGCTCGGCGAGGCCGAGGTGCTGGACGCCGAGGAGGCGCGCGCCTGGCGCACGCACAAGGCGGACACCCGGGCCTTCATGCTGCTGCGCAGCTACATCCCGACGGCGGTCCGGGTGGAGGTCACGGACCCGGAGGACCCGACCCCGTACGTCTACCTCTCGACGCGCGACCCGAACGCCCTGGTGGCGGCGCTGCACGCGGCGGTCCGGGCCTAGGAGCTTCTGGGGTCCGGCGGGGGTCGCCCGGGGAGGCGGTCCCAGGGGATCTGCTTCTCGCGCAGGTCCTTCCTGACCCGTTCGGCCAGCTTCCTGGTGTCGCGCCGGTTCATGGACGCGCCGACGGCGGCGCCGACCATGAAGGGGATCAGACTCGGCAGGTCGCGCACGGTGCGCTTCATGATCTGGCGGCGCAGCTCGCGTTTCATCCGGCCGCTGAGCGCCGCGTCGACCGTGGCGGGGCGGGTGACCTCGATGCCGCGTTCCTCGGTCCAGGCGGTGAGGTAGGCGGTCGAGCGCCGGGCGATGCCGCCCGGGGGACGGCGTCCGTAGACCTCGTGCAGCTCGGCGACGAGCTTCATCTCTATGGCGGCGACGCCGGTGACCTCGGCGGCCAGCTCGGCGAACATCGCGGGCGGCACGGGCATCATGGCCGCCGCGCCGATTCCGGCGCCGACGGTGGCGGTCGCGCGGCTCGCGCCCACGACGAGCCGGTCCGCGATCTCCTCCGGCCCGAGGCCGGGAAAGTGCTCGCGCAGGGTGGCGAGGTCGCGCACAGGGACGCGGGGAGCGATGTGGATGATCAGGTCCGCGATATGACCGATCGCTTCCTTGGCGCTCTCCCCGCCCTTGCGTACGCCCCGTTTCACTGAACTCAGACGGCCTGCCCCGGTCACGGGCTCCGTCCTGCCGACCTGTCCGGCCCCATCGGCCGTGTCGACTCCGGCAGCCTCACGGGCTGCGCGTACCGCTACTTCGGCCGCTTCGAGCGAGGCCGCCTGCAGGCCCCGCTCGTTCTCCTGTCCGTCCGGCGAGAGTGGCAGGGCGGACCGCTCGGCAGGCGCCTGGGCGCCTTCTGCCGGGCGTGTACCGCCCTGGTGCGCCTCCGGTGGCTTCCTGCCCCAGGGGCGCCGCTTGCGGAACGGTGTGTCCCCTGCCACGGCCGACCGGACCTCAGTCGCAGTCGCGGCAGATCGGCTGGCCGTTCTTCTCGCGGGCCAGCTGACTGCGGTGGTGCACGAGGAAGCAGCTCATGCAGGTGAACTCGTCGGCCTGCTTGGGCAGGACCCGTACGGCCAGCTCCTCGTTGGACAGGTCTGCGCCGGGCAGCTCAAGGCCCTCGGCCGCGTCGAACTCGTCGACGTCGACGGCGGACGCCGTCTTGTCGCTCCGGCGCGCCTTCAGCTCTTCAAGGCTGTCCTGATCGACGTCGTCGTCGGTCTTGCGTGGGGTGTCGTAATCCGTTGCCATGTCGCTCTCCCCCTCTGGGTGTCTGCGGTGTCTCAAGCGCTCGTAACGCGTGAGAGGCCGGACTTGTGCCCGACCTGAGGCGGAGATTTTGCCTCACATCAAGGTCTGTTACTCAATCGACACCCAAAAGGACCGCTCGGGAGTGATCGGCTTGGGTGGCGATGGGGACCGTACACGGTCCCGGCGGCGCCCTTCGCAGGCGCCACCCCGTGTACTTCCCGTCATGCCTGCCCCCGAAAACCCGGTGTTTGGCCGGGTTTCCGGCGACTTCCCTGGTCACGGAACGTGGACAGGGAGTTATTCGCTCCTGTGATCGATCACACACGGTTCCTTCGGGATCAGGTCCCGAAAATTCCGCTCAAAGCGAACAAAGAATAATCTGTACGCAAAGCGCCTCTCATGCCGGTCAGACCGGCAGTGAGACGCGCATCACAAGACCACCGCCTTCGCGGGGCTCGGCGATGATACGGCCGCCGTGGGCCCGGGCGACGGACCGCGCGATCGACAGACCGAGCCCGACCCCCTTGTCGCTCCCCGTCCGCTCCGTACGCAGCCGTCTGAAGGGCTCGAAGAGGTTGTCGATCTCGTACGCGGGGACCACGGGGCCCGTGTTCGAGACGACGAGCACCGCCTGGCCCGGCAGCAGCGCCGTGCTCACCTCGACCCAGCCGCCCTCCGGGACGTTGTAGCGGACGGCGTTCTGCACGAGGTTCAGCGCGATGCGCTCCAGCAGGACGCCGTTGCCCTGGACGACGGCCGGGGCCAGCTCCTCGCGCATCTCGACGCCCTTGGCCTCGGCCTCGCCGCGCGCCTGGTCCACGGCGCGCGAGGCGACCTCGGCGAGGTCGACGGCTTTGCGCTCGACGATCTGGTTGTCGCTGCGGGCCAGCAGCAGCAGGCCCTCCACCAGCTGCTCGCTGCGCTCGTTGGTGGCCAGCAGCGTCTTGCCCAGTTGCTGGAGCTCGGGCGGGGCCTCCGGGTCGGAGAGGTGGACTTCCAGCAGCGTGCGGTTGATGGCGAGCGGCGTGCGCAGCTCGTGCGAGGCGTTGCCGACGAACCGCTGCTGCGCGGTGAAGGCCCGCTCCAGCCGGTCCAGCATGTCGTCGAAGGTGTCGGACAGCTCCTTGAGCTCGTCGTCGGGCCCGTCCAGCTCGATGCGCCTGGACAGGTCGGTGCCGGCCACCCGGCGGGCGATGCGGGTGATCCGGCCGAGCGGCGAGAGCACCCTGCCGGCCATCCCGTAACCGAAGGCGAAGGCGATGATGCTGAGGCCCACCAGAGCCAGCAGCGACCGGTTGAGCAGCGTGTCCAGTGCCTGCTGGCGCTGGTGGTTGACGCAGGAGTTCATCGCCGCGTTGACCGCGCTCGGCGAGTTGCCGTGTTCGAGGAGGTTGCAGACCTTGCTGGACATATAGCCGTCGACGACCTTGAACGGCAGCTCACTGCCCACGTGCAGGGCCTGCGCCGCCAGCATGTAGATGATCGACAGCAGCAGGATGCCCGCGATCAGGAACATGCCGCCGTACAGCAGCGTGAGCCGTATGCGGATGGTAGGACGCAGCCAGGGGTACGCGGGCTCCTGCTGTTTGGGCTCCCAGGTGGGCTTGGGGGGCGCGGGCGGCGGGGCGGCGGGCACGGGCATCAGATCCGGTAGCCGGAGCCGGGCACGGTGACGATCACCGGCGGCTCGCCGAGTTTGCGGCGCAGGGTCATGACGGTCACCCGGACGACGTTGGTGAACGGGTCGGTGTTCTCGTCCCACGCCTTCTCCAGCAGCTGCTCCGCCGACACGACGGCTCCCTCGCTGCGCATCAGGACCTCCAGGACGGCGAACTCCTTGGGCGCGAGCTGGACCTCCTGGCCGCCCCGGAACGCCTCCCGGCGGTTGGGATCCAGCTTGATGCCGGCCCGTTCGAGGACGGGCGGCAGGGCGACGGTCGTACGCCGGCCGAGGGCCCGTACCCGGGCGGTCAGCTCGCTGAACGCGAAGGGCTTGGGCAGGTAGTCGTCGGCGCCCAGCTCCAGGCCCTCCACCCGGTCGCTGACGTCACCGGACGCGGTGAGCATGAGCACCCGGGTCGGCATGCCGAGCTCCACGATCCGGCGGCAGACGTCGTCGCCGTGGACCAGGGGCAGGTCGCGGTCGAGCACGACCACGTCGTAGTCGTTGACCTCGATACGCTCCACGGCCGCGGCCCCGTCGTACACGACGTCGACGGCCATGGCCTCGCGGCGCAATCCGGTGGCCACCGCATCGGCGAGCAGCTGCTCGTCCTCCACGACGAGTACGCGCACGGCGCTTCCTTCCCTAGAACTTCTTCGCAAGCGGTCTGCACTACAGGGCTCAGGGGCGTCCGCGACGTCCCGGCCGCCCGGGCCGCGGGCACGGCCCCGGCACACTTGTGCGGCTCCATCCTGCCCGTAACCCGCATAAACCGGCGGTAAGACGTCCCGCCCCCACCTGCGGCTTCGAGGAAGCGACGGGATTTGCCGACCAGTTGAGGTTTCTCTGAGCTTCGGGCGGGGGAGTACGCATGCACACCCGCGATCACGTCTTCCCATGTGGCGTTGCCACAGGCCCCTCCGTCCCCCGGAGAGTGCGTGATCACCCGCCCTACCGCCTCGGCGGAGGGAAACCCGGGCACACCCCCGTGCCACCGACCCACGATGAGGGGGCGCTTCATGGACGCTTTCACCGCAGGTCTGCTGCAACGCATCAAGACGACCGAGGACGACCTCACGAAGGCCCGCGAGACGGGCGACGACTTCCTCGCGGACGTCGAGCAGAGCGAGCTGGACGACCTCCGTCGTCTCGCCGCCGAGCACGGTGTGCGGATCAGCACGACGACGAACGCCTGACCGTCGCTATGGGCCGAGGGCCCCGCGGCCGCTCCACAGCGGCCGCGGGGCCCTTCCGGCGTCCGGGAACGCCCGGGGAGGCCCCGGTCAGTCGTGCCAGGCGCCCAGCCCGTCCAGGAGGGCCTGGAGCGGTTCGAAGACGCCGGGGGACGCCGCGACGGTCAGGTCCCCGTCGGCCGGCCGGCCCGGGCGCCCGCCGGTGAGGGCGCCCGCCTCCCGGGCGATGAGGTCGCCCGCGGCCAGGTCCCAGGGGTGCAGACCGCGCTCGAAGTAGCCGTCGAGCCGTCCGGCGGCCACGTCGCAGAGGTCGATCGCCGCGGAGCCGCCGCGCCGGATGTCCCGGACCTGCGGGATGAGGTCGTGCGCCACCTCGGCCTGGTGGGCCCGGACCTCGGCGACGTAGTTGAAGCCGGTGGCCACCAGCGCCTCGGCGAGCGGGGCGGTGGGCCGGCACCGCAGCCGGACGGGCTCGTCGCCGTACAAGCCTCCGGTGACGAAGGCTCCGTGGCCGCGGCGCGCGGAGTACGTCTCGCCGCGCATCGGGACCTCCACCGCGCCGGCGACCCGCTCGCCGTCCACCTCCACGCCGATGGAGACGGCCCAGGACGGGAGCCCGTAGAGGTAGTTCACCGTGCCGTCGAGCGGGTCGATCACCCAGCGCACTCCGGTGCTGCCCTCGGCGGTCGTGCCGCCCTCCTCGCCGAGGTAGCCGTCCAGGGGGCGGCGCTCGATCAGGAACTCGGTGATCAGCTTCTCGGCGGCGATGTCCATCTCGGTGACGACGTCGACCGGGCTGGACTTGGTCGCGGCCACGCCCAACCCCGCCGGACGCCCGTCGCGCAGCAGCCGGCCGGCGAGTCGGGCCGCTTCCAGGGCGAGGTCGAGCAGGACGTCCGATGAGTGGTCGGTCTCGGTCACGGCGCTTCCTTGAGGAGGTTGAGGGCGGTCGGGAGGGTTGGGACAGGGGCGGGCGGGGAAGCGCGAGGGCTCACGCGTAGGGGCTGTCGGCCCCCGCGGCGGCGGGCTTGGGCGCCCTGGCCGGGCAGCAGCCCACCGGGCAGAGGTCGTGGCTCGCGCCCAGCGTCCCGAGGGCGCACCGCTGCGGCTCCCGGCCCCGCTCGGCGGCGGCCCGCTCCAGGACGAGCTCGCGCACGGCGGCGGCGAACCGGGGGTCGGCGCCGACCGTCGCGGAGCGGCGTACCGGCAGATCCAGCTCGGCGGCCCTGGCGGTCGCCTCGGTGTCGAGGTCGTACAGGACCTCCATGTGGTCCGAGACGAAGCCGATGGGCGCCATCACGACGGCGGGGACCCCGTCGCCGTGGAGCGCGTCCAGGTGGTCGCAGATGTCGGGCTCCAGCCACGGGATGTGCGGGGCGCCGCTGCGCGACTGGTAGACGAGCCGCCACGGGTAGGCCGTGCCGGTCCGCTCGCGCACCGCGTCCACGATCAGCCGGGCCACCTCCAGGTGCTCGGCGACGTACGCGCCGCCGTCCCCGTGCGCCTCCACGGGACCCGAGGTGTCGGCCGCCGAGAGCGGGATGGAGTGCGTGGTGAAGGCCAGGTGCGCACCGGGGCGCACCTCGTCGGGCAGGTCCGCCAGCGAGGCGAGGACGCCCTCCACCATGGGCTCCACGAAGCCGGGGTGGTTGAAGTAGTGCCGGAGTTTGTCCACGCGCGGGACGGGAAGGCCCTCCGCCTCCAGTGCGGCCAGAGCGTCGGCGAGGTTCTCGCGGTACTGCCGGCAGCCGGAGTACGAGGCGTAGGCGCTGGTCGCCAGGACGGCGATGCGGCGGTGACCGTCGGCGACCATCTCGCGCAGGGTGTCGGTGAGGTACGGGGCCCAGTTGCGGTTGCCCCAGTAGACCGGCAGGTCCAGCCCGTGCGCGGAGAAGTCCCTGCGCAGCGCGTCGAGCAGGGCCCTGTTCTGGGCGTTGATCGGGCTGACGCCCCCGAACAGGAAGTAGTGCTTGCCGACCTCCTTGAGCCGTTCCTCGGGGATGCCCCGGCCGCGGGTCACGTTCGCCAGGAACGGGACCACGTCGTCCGGGCCTTCGGGACCGCCGAAGGAGAGCAGGAGCAGGGCGTCGTAGGGGGCGGGATCGCGCAGATCGGACATGCCGTCGATCCTGCCACCCGCGCCGGGGCGGGGGCGCACCGACGTCCGGAGCGGGCGGTTCCGGCCCTCGGGCGGGGTGGCGGGAGGGGTGGATGAATGTGCGGGTCCCGTGAGTATGATCCCCCTCCAACCGGCCGGTAACCCGTGGTCACCGTCCGGGGGAAGCGCCGGCTGGGTGGGCCGGTTCCTAGGGAAGGGCGCGGGGAAGATGACCGAGACCTACGCACGGACGGCGACGAGCCCGTGGCGGAACTGGGCGGGGACCGTCACCGCCCGGCCGGCCCGGACCGTGTCCCCCGCCTCCGTGGACGAGCTGGCCGAGGCGCTGCGCAGGGCGTCGGAGGACGGGCTGCGGGTGAAGCCGGTGGGCACCGGGCACTCGTTCACCGCGACCGCGGCCACCGACGGGCTGCTGATCCGGCCCGATCTGCTGACCGGCATCCGCGAGATCGACCGCACGGCGATGACGGTGACGGTCGAGGCGGGCACTCCGCTGAAGCGCCTCAACACCGCACTGGCCCGCGAGGGCCTCTCGCTCACCAACATGGGCGACATCATGGAGCAGACGGTCGCCGGGGCCACCTCCACCGGGACGCACGGCACCGGCCGTGACTCGGCGTCCATATCCGCGCAGATACGCGCCCTGGAGCTGGTCACCGCGGACGGCACGGTGCTGACCTGTTCGGAGACCGAGAACGCGGACGTCTTCGCGGTGGCGCGGATCGGGCTCGGCGCGCTGGGCGTCATCACCGCGATCACCTTCGCCGTGGAGCCGGTCTTCCTGCTGACCGCCCGCGAGGAGCCGATGAGCTTCGATCAGGTGACGGCCGAATTCGATCAGCTCGTGACCGAGAACGAGCATTTCGAGTTCTACTGGTTCCCGCACACCGGGAACTGCAACACCAAGCGCAACAACCGCAGCGCGGGCCCCGCCGCCCCGCCCGGCAAGGTCAGCGGCTGGATCGAGGACGAGCTGCTGTCCAACGGCGTCTTCCAGGTCGCCTGCGCGCTCGGCCGCGCCGTACCCGCGACGATCCCCTCGATCGCCAGGATCTCCAGCCGGGCCCTGTCGGCGCGTACGTACACCGACATCCCGTACAAGGTGTTCACCAGCCCGCGCCGAGTGCGCTTCGTGGAGATGGAGTACGCGCTGCCGCGTGAGGCCGCCGTCGAGGCGCTGCGCGAGGTCCGGGCGATGGTGGACCGTTCGCCGCTGCGGATCAGCTTCCCGGTCGAGGTGCGCACCGCGCCCGCCGACGACATCGCGCTCTCCACGGCGTCGGGCCGGGAGAGCGCGTACATCGCCGTCCATCTGTACCGGGGGACGCCCTATCAGGCGTACTTCACGGCGGTGGAGCGGATCATGACCGCGCACGGCGGCCGCCCGCACTGGGGCAAGATCAACACCAGGGACGCCGCGTACCTCTCCGGGGTGTATCCGCGTTTCGGTGAATTCACGGCCGTACGGGACCGGCTGGACCCGGACCGGCTGTTCGGCAACGACTACCTGCGCAGGGTGCTGGGCGACTGACCCGGGCTCACTCCCCCGCTTCGGTGCCCTCGGGCGCCGGGGCGCCGTCGGTGGCCGCCGGGTCGGGCGTCGCGCTCTCGCCACCGTCCGTGGTGCTCGGGGTGGGAGTGGGCGCGGGCTCGACGCCGCCGCCCGCCGGGGCCGAGGGGGTCGGCGAGGGCGTCGTCCCTTCGGTGGGACCGCCGCTCCGGTCCGGCTGGGGGGCGGTGCCGTCGTCCTGGCCGCCGGCGCCGGGCGTCGCGGTGCCGTTCTCGTCCTGCCGACCGGGGTTCGTCCCGTCCTGACCGTGGTCACCGGTTTCCGCGGGCTCGGGCGCGGACGGCCCGCTGTCGTGCCCGCCGCGTACGACGGAGCCCACGGTCGTCCCGTGCCCGCCGCTCAGATCGTCGCCGGAGATCAGTTCGTACGTCGTGATGCCGGCCATCGAGACCGCGAACACCACGGCCGCGCCGATGGCCGACCGTTTCCAGCCACGCAGCCGCGTGCCGTGCGTGGTCGCCTCGGAGAACTCCTCGTCCGGCCGTCCGGCACCGGCGGGGCTGCGCAGAACGGTCGTCGCGTCGGGCTCCACCTGACGGAGAAGCGTTGTCTCGTCCGGGTCCGCGCGGCGCAGGAGCGTCGTCTCGTCCGACTGCGGGTCGATCCGGCGCAGCACCGTCGTGGCGTCGTCCACCGCTCCCAGCAGGACCGTCTCCTCCGGCAGGGGCGCCGGGTGCCGCGCACCGGTCTCGCGGGTACGGACGGTCACCTCGCGGTCCGGGTGCTTCACCTGGACCGTCACCTCGCGGATCTGCTCCCCCGTACGACGGAAGAAGTGCTGGAAGACCGAGCCGCCGCAGGTCGCCACGACGCTCATCACTCCGGCGCCCGCGATGGTTCCGTACACACCGAGCTGGGAAGCCGCCACGGCCGCCGCCACCGCGGCGACCGCACTGCCCGCCACCTGGGGCAGGCTCAGATCGATCCGCCTCTCCTTGGGTTCTATGCCACTTTCCGGCTTCTGCACCATTTCCAGCCCTTGATTGACATCTCTCCCACCATGCACCAACTAGGGACACGTGAGCGAAGCCGAAAGTTCCGGTTGCGTGGATTGTGTGAAGCACGACACGGATCATGAGCGGGAGGCATCGGGAGGGGTAGGCAAGCTCCCGCACCTCACGAGAACTTCGACGGCGCGGCGGTCCACCCACATGGCCCGAATGGAGTACTGTGGCGAGCCCTGGGGCCGGACATCCTCGCGGGCGTCCGGAACCTTCGGGAGGGGGCCGAAGGAGGCACTCGATCCGGCGGCGCACGGCATCGCACGGCGGCCAGCTACGCGGAGTGACCATCGGTCACTTTGTGTTGCGCAAGGGCTACCGTGGCATACCGGCGAACAAGGGCTCACGCCCGACACGCCGGGCAACACGGCAATGTTGTGGCAGGCTGCACCCGGGCAGGCCACACTCGACTAGCGGAAGCAGCGACGCACGTGACGTCGGCAGGCACCACCCGGGAGGTCCCCATGCCCGAACTGCGTGTCGTGGCCGTCTCCAACGACGGCACACGACTGGTGCTCAAGGCTGCGGACAGCACGGAGTACACGCTTCCGATCGACGAGCGGCTGCGAGCCGCCGTGCGCAACGACCGCGCCCGGCTCGGCCAGATCGAGATCGAGGTGGAGAGCCACCTCCGCCCGCGCGACATCCAGGCACGGATACGAGCCGGCGCCTCCGCCGAGGAGGTCGCCCAGTTCGCCGGGATCCCCGTCGACCGTGTCCGCCGCTTCGAGGGCCCCGTGCTCGCGGAGCGCGCCTTCATGGCCGAGCGGGCCCGGAAGACTCCCGTGCGCCGTCCCGGCGAGAACACCGGACCCCAGCTCGGCGAGGCGGTGCAGGAACGCCTGCTGCTGCGCGGCGCCGACAAGGAGACCGTCCAGTGGGACTCCTGGCGCCGCGACGACGCCACCTGGGAGGTTCTCCTCGTCTACCGGGTCGCGGGTGAGCCGCACTCGGCGAGCTGGACGTACGACCCGCCGCGCCGGCTGGTCCAGGCCGTCGACGACGAGGCCCGTTCGCTGATCGGCGAGACGGACGAGGTCGCGGCGCCCGAGCCCAGCTTCCCGTTCGTGCCCCGCATCGCCCGACTGCCCCGCGACCGGCCGCTGGACCGGCAGATCGAGCGTCCGGCCCCGCCGCCGCCCCCCGAGCCGGAGGAGCGGATCGCCGGGGTGACCGCGAGCGAGCGGGACTCCCTCACCAGCCTGCTGGAGGCGGTGCCGAGCTTCCGCGGTGACATGGTCGTACCGGAACGGCCCGCGCCGCCGGAGCCCCCCGCGATCGAGCCGGCGGAGCGGGAGCCGGAGGCCGAGGAGCCGCCGGCCGCGTCGGCCGGAGCGGGCTCCGCGTACGCGGACGTCCTGATGCCGCGCGCGGTGGCCGGTCACCGCGACCGGCTGACCGGGACGACGGACCGGCAGGCCGAGGCGGACGGGGTCCGGCCGGGGCGCCGGGCAGCGGTGCCCAGCTGGGACGAGATCGTCTTCGGCACCCGCCGCAAGAAGCAGGACTAGACGGCATGACCGGGGCCGGTACGCGAGCGCGTACCGGCCCCGCGTCGTCCTCGCGCGACGGCGTGCCGTTACCGGGGGTCGGGTCCGGTGGCGACCGGGCGCGACGCGTCGGCGGACCAGTGCGACCAGGAACCCGCGTAGAGGGCGGCCCGGTGCCCTGCGAGCTCCAGCGCCAGCACCTGCTGGGCCCCGGAGACGCCCGAGCCGCAGTAGACGCCGACCTCCGCGGTCCCGCCGCCGACGCCCAGCCCGGCGAACCGGGCGGCCAGGCGCTCGGGGCTCAGGAAGCGCCCGTCCGCGTCCACGTTCTCGCCGGTCGGCGCGGAGACCGCGCCGGGGATGTGACCGCCGACCCGGTCGATGGGCTCCACATCGCCCCGATAGCGCTCGGCCGCCCGTGCGTCGAGCAGGACACCCGAGCGGGCCAGGGCCGCGGCGTCGTCCGCGTCGAGCAGCGGCAGCGCTCCCGGCGCGGGCACGAAGTCGCCCTCGACCGGGTCCGGGGTCTCCTGCGACAGCTCCCCGGTCCAGGCCGCGAGACCGCCGTCCAGCACCCGTACGCCGGAATGCCCCGCCCAGCGCAGCAGCCACCAGGCGCGGGCCGCCGCCCAGCCCTGACCGCCGTCGTAGACGACCACCGGGCCGTCCTGGCGGACCCCGGCGCGGCGCATCGCGGCGCCGAACTCCTCCGGGTCGGGCAGCGGGTGGCGGCCACCGGTGCCGGCCGGACCGGCGAGCTCCGTATCGAGGTCCACGAAGACGGCGCCGGGGATGTGCCCCGCCTCGTAGTCGGGCCGGCCGTGCGGGCCGCCCAGCTGCCAACGTACGTCCAGGAGCACCGGCGGACGGGGCCCCGCCAGTTCGCTCGCGCATGCGGATGCGGAGATGATGGGCTTCATGCGTGCCATCCTCGCGCAGACGCCCGGCCACGCGTGACAACAGCCAAGCGGCTGTACCGGGACAAACCGGTGCGCCCGGGGCGAGATCCAGGAAAAGACGGCGCGGCCGAAGCGCATCCCGTGCCCGGTGGTGCAAGCATCTGCACGGGGCGTACACGACTCGCACCGCACCACGGCGCGCCGACCCCGATTTCCCGTACGGCCACCACGATGGTCCGAGGAGAGTGACGATGACCGAGGCTGCCGCCCGGCGTACACCCGGAACACCTTGCTGGGTGAGCCTGATCGTGCACGGCCTGCGCACGACCCAGAACTTCTACGCCGAGCTGTTCGGCTGGGAGTTCGGCCCCGGCCCCGAGCAGCTCGGCCCGTACGTGCGGGCACTGTTGGACGGGAAGGAGGTCGCGGGTATCGGGCAGCTGCCGCCGGACCGGCCCCTCCCGATCGCCTGGACGACCTATCTGGCCACCGACGACGCCGATCAGACGGCGGAGACCATCCGGGCCTGCGGCGGCACGGTCGGCGTCGGACCGCTCGACGCCGGCGACGCGGGCCGCATGGCCATCGCCTCCGACCCGGGCGGCGCCGTCTTCGGGATCTGGCAGGCGGCGGCGCACGTCGGCACCGCGCTGGCCGGGGCGCCCGGCACCCCGGTCTGGAACGAGCTGGTGACCCGGGAGACGCCGACGGTCGCCAAGTTCTACCAGGCGGTCTTCGGCTACGAGAGCAAGGCGGTCGTCTCGGCGGACTTCGACTACCAGACCCTGCACCTCCAGGGCCGCCCGGTGGCTTCGCTGCACGGAGTCGGCCACGCCCTGCTGCGCGACCGGGGGCCGCACTGGATGACGTACTTCGAGGTGGCCGACACGGACGAGGCCGCGCGGCAGGTGGCGGAGCTCGGCGGGCAGGTGCTGAGCCCGCCGAGGGAAGGCCCGAGCGGCAGGGTCGCGACGGTCGCGGACCCGGAGGGCGCGGTCTTCACGATCCAGCGCTCGGTGGCGCGCTGACGCCACCGCGCACGAGCCGCCAGGGCGCGAGCTGGACGACGCCGAACGCCACTTCGGCCACCAGGAACAGCCAGAGCCAGGACGGGGCCCCGTGGGCGAGCGCGTACGCCTGCCACAGGGCGAACAGCGTGCGAGCGAGGCCGTCGTACAGACCGTGCGCCGGGAGCGGACGGACGAGGCGCAGGAGCGCCCAGACGACCACCACCGAACCCATGAGGTTGGCGTAGAGGATTTCGATCGGATCGAGAGCGGGCAGAGCACCCGCTCCGACCGCCTCCCCGAACCGGGACAGCGCGCTGTGCAGCAGCCTGTACGTCCACGGTGTGGCGAACCCCGCGGTGACGGCGAGGTCGTACCACGCGCTCGCGCGTACGAAACGTGGATAGGCGGGGTGGGAGGGCGTGACGGTGCGGAACAAGGCGGGGCTCCTGACGGCTTCCTTCACGGACGCCCCCGACCGTAAACACTGGAGTACTGTCCAAGGTCAAGTCCGCGAACCCAGGGGGTGGGAGACCGTGCGTATCGGTGAGCTGGCCGCGCAGACGGGACTGAGCAGGGACACCATCCGCTTCTACGAGCGGACCGGGCTGATCTCCGGGCAGCGGCTGCCCAACGGCTACCGCGACTTCCCGCCCGAGACGGTGCCCTGGCTCGCCTACGTCCGCACCGCCCAGGCGCTCGGCTTCTCACTGGCCGAGATCGCGCGCACGGGCGAGGAGCTGCGCGACGCGCCGGACAGCGCGCGGGCACTGTCCGCGCTGTTCGAGGAGAAGATCGCGGTGATCGACGCGCGCGTGGCCCGGCTCACCGCGCTACGGGCCGATCTCACCGCCCGCGCCGGCTCGGGCTGCCCGCTGCGGGCGACGGGCTGAGCGTCAGGCGGAGCTCACCGGCAGGACGTCCGGGGAGAGTGCGCCCGCCTGTGCGGAGGCCGCGGTGGCACGGCGGCGGTGGTGCCGGCGGCACAGGACCTCGTAACCGACCTCGCCCGCCGCGCGGTTGACATCGCCGACGACGACCTGCGCGCCCTCCACGACCATCTCGCCGCCCACGGTCCGGGCGTTGTGCGTGGCGCGGGCTCCGCACCAGCAGAGGGCCTCGACCTGGAGCTGCTCCATGCGGTCCGCCAGCTCGACGAGGCGCTGGGAGCCGGGGAAGAGCCGGGTACGGAAGTCCGTCGTGATGCCGAAGGCGAAGACGTCCATCTCCAGGTCGTCGACGACCCGCGCCAGCTGGTCGATCTGGGCCGGTGCCAGGAACTGCGCCTCGTCCACGATCACGTAGTCGACCCGGCCGCCCTTGGACAGCTGGGCGACGAGGTACGCGTACAGGTCCAAGCCCTCGTCGGCCTCGACGGCCTCCGTGACCAGACCGAGCCGGGACGAGAGCTTCCCCTCCCCCGCCCGGTCGTCCCGGGTGAAGATCACGCCCTGCAAGCCCCTCGCCGAGCGGTTGTGACCGATCTGGAGGGCCAGGGTGCTCTTTCCGCAGTCCATCGTTCCGGAGAAGAACACAAGCTCGGGCATGGCGGGTCGAGCACCTTTCGGGTCGGGGAGAGGGAACGGGGCGGAACGGGCTACGAGCGTACTTCGAGGAGCGGGACGAACTGCTCGACGGGGGTCATGGAGCCGTGCATGCCGACCATGGCCGACTCGTTCGGCTCGTTGCGCGAGGCGGTGATCACCACGTCGTCGTGGGCGGCGGCGACCACGTCACCGATCCTGCCGTGCACCCGCTCGTCGATCGTGGGGCCGAACCAGCCGGCGGCGACGGCCTCGTCCCGGCTCGCCACCCAGAACTGCTCGCCCAGCACCTCGCGCCAGACGGCCAGCACGTCGGAGGCGGCGCCCGGGACGGCGTAGACGTGCCGCGCCCGGCCCTCCCCGCCGAGCAGCGCGACACCGGCGCTCAGCTCCCAGTCCTCGTCGAAGTCGATCCGGGACTGCTCGTCGAACGGGATGTCGATCATGCCGTGGTCGGCGGTGATGTAGAGCGCCGAGCGGGGCGGAAGCTGCTCGGCCAGGCGCCGGGCCAGCCCGTCGACGTACATCAGCTGTCCGCGCCAGGCGTCGGAGTCGGTGCCGAAGCGGTGGCCCTTGCCGTCGACCTCGCTGTAGTACGTGTAGACGAGCGAGCGGTCGCCGGCGGCCAGCCGGTCGGCGGCGGTGTCCATCCGCTCCTCGCCGCTGAGCCGGCCGAGGAAGGAGCCGCCGCTGAGCGCGACCTTGGTCAGCGGGGTCTGTTCGAAGGCGGGGGCGGAGACCTGGGCGGTGCGCACCCCGGCCGCGTCGGCGAGCTGGAAGAGGGTGGGGTGGGGCTGCCACGCCTTCGGCGGGGTCCACGGGTTCCAGCGGAGCTGGTTCATCAGCTCGCCGGTCTCGGGGTTACGGACCGTGTAGCCGGGAAGACCGTGCTCGCCGGGGGGCAGGCCGGTGCCGACGGAGGCCAGCGAGGTCGCCGTGGTGGCCGGGAAGCCCGCCGTGATCGGGCGGCCGGTGCCGCCGCGCGAGGTCGGCAGCAGCGAGTGCAGGAACGGCGCCTCGTCGGGGTGGGCCTTGATCTGCTCCCAGCCCAGGCCGTCGATCAGGAAGACGCAGTTCCGGTCGGCGGGGGCGAGTTCGCCGATGGCCGCGTCGAAGCCGGGCACTTCCTGACCCGCGAGGAGGGTCGGCAGCAGGTCGGCGAGCGAGCCGCTGCCGTACTCCGGGACGGGCGCGGACTCGACGGACAGCGGGACGAAGTCGTCCTGCCAGGCCGGCTGGGCCATCAGCGGCCGGCCGCGGCGGTGGCGGCCGTGGCCTCGGAGAGCGCCTGGGCGAAAGCGAGGGTCTGGCGCACGGTGTCCGGGCCGTCGCCGGCCTCGCTGACCCGCAGGCTCAGGTCGTCGGCGGTGGTGCTGCCGGTGTAGCCGTGGTCGGCCTCGCAGTTGGGGTCGCCGCAGGCGGCGGGCTCCAGGTCGATCCGGGAGACCGCGCCCCAGCCGATGGTCAGGACGACCTCGCGGGGCAGCGTGCCCGGAACGTACTTCTCCGGGTTGGCCACGACCCGGCTGACCACGACCGAGGAGATCCGGTCCAGCTTGACCGACTCGGTCGAGGTGGTGGCGTACGGCGACGGGGAGCTGGTGTCCGCGTTCTGCTCGTCGGTGTGGCTGACGATGAAGCGGGTGTCCGTGAGCACCAGCACCGTGACGTGCCGGCGCACCTCGTTGGAGTCGAAGGTCGTCTCCTGGTGCACCAGGTACGAAGCGACCGGCTCACCGCCCACGGCGGCCTCCACCGCCTCGGCCACGAGGGCCGGGTAGTAGCCGCTGCGCTCGATCGCCGCGCGCAGCCCCTGGGTCGTCGTACCGGTCTTAGCCATGGGAACCATCCTACGGGGGCCGGATGGCTGCCGGGGACGGCGCGGGAGCCCCGTCCCCGGCCGGTCCAGGGGGACGCGAGCGGGGCGGTCAGTAGTTGGACAGGCGGCGTGGGCCGAGGTCGTTCCGGGCCGGGGGCGGCGAGAGGCGGACGCTCGCTCCGAGCACCGAGAGGCCCGTCGGGGCGACCACGACCGGCTCCAGGGCGATCGAGACCACTTCGGGGTGGTCGTCGACCAGCCGGGAGACCCGCAGCAGCAGTTCCTCGAGCGCGGCGGTGTCCACCGGTGCCGCTCCGCGCCAGCCGAACAGGACGGGCGCGGCGCGGATGGACCTGATCAGCTCGGCGGCGTCGCGGTCGGTGGCGGGCACCAGGCGGTGGCCGGTGTCGCCGAGCAGTTCGGAGGGCGCCCCGGCGAGACCGAAGGAGAGCACGGCGCCCGCGGCCGGGTCGATCGTGGCCCGTACGACGGTGTCGACACCGCGCGGCGCCATGGCCTGGACGACCGGCCGCAGCTCCGCCGGCTTGCCGAGCAGTTCGGTGAGGTCGCCGTACGCACGGCGCAGGGCCGCCTCGCTGTCGAGGTCCAGGCGTACGCCGCCGAGGTCGGCCCGGTGGCGCAGGTGGGGGGCGGTCGTCTTCAGGGCCACCGGGTAGCCGAGCCGGGCGGCGGCGGCCACCGCCTCCTCCGGGCCGGGGGCGGCCAGCGTGGGACGGACGGCGATGCCGTAGCAGGCGAGCAGTTCGCGGGCCTCGTCGTGGCCGAGCGGCCGGCCGCGCGGGTCGGGGTCCTCGCCGAGCAGGGCGTCGATGCGGGCCGCGGCGCCCTGGGGGTCGATGGTGTCGTCGAGGAAGTCGGGCACCTTCCCGGGCACGGCTGCCTGACGCCGCCACTGCGCGTACCGGACGGCCTCGGCGAGCGCCCGGACGGCGCGCTCGGCGGCGGGGTAGGCGGGGATGCGGCCGACGTGGCGCGCCTCGTCGGGGTCGCC